>JBJESJ010000088.1:0-38560 GCA_051882725.1 Oscillospiraceae bacterium | reverse complement strand
GAAATGACCGTGGACGAGGGCGTGGAGTTTTTCTCCGCCATACCGAAGATATCCCGCAAGCTGAAAACTCTGCAGGATGTGGGACTGGGCTATATCAAGATAGGACAGCCCGCAACCACTCTTTCGGGCGGCGAGGCGCAGAGAGTAAAGCTTGCCACCGAGCTTGCAAAGCGGGGTACGGGCAGGACTATCTATATCCTTGACGAGCCTACCACGGGACTTCATTCCTATGATGTGCATAAACTGACGGAGGTTCTTCAGAAGCTGGTGGACAGCGGAAATACCGTTGTTGTCATCGAGCATAATCTGGACATCATCAAGACAGCGGACTATATCATAGACCTCGGTCCCGAGGGCGGAGAGCGGGGCGGACAGATAATGGTCTGCGGCACTCCCGAAGAAGTCGTAAAGTGCGAAGCCTCCTACACGGGACAGTACCTTCATCGCTTATTAGTGAACAGTGACGAGTGAAAAGTGAATAGTATAAGCAGCGGTCACCTGTTATGGTGACCGCTGCTTTTACTGATCGCTATTTGCTTTATTTTTCTATTTTGTCGCAGTATACGATACCAAGTCCCACGGTACTCATGTAGCATCTGCCGTAGACGTTCATATCGCCGCTGATGAAGTTGCCGTTGCCTGTGCCGCCGAATTCATGGTAATCGTCATTGACTCTTGACCATGTTTCGCCTGCGTCCTCGGACATGTATATACCGATAGTTTCCTGATCCTTGGGAGTGCCCCAGATATAGATGACGTAGGGATCGCCGTCGTTTTTGGGCTTGCCCAGACCCATCGCCTCGCAGCGCTTGAGGGAATCGAGCATTGTGAAGGTCTCGCCGTGGTCCTCGGTGTAGAACAGTGTGCCGCCGGGAATGTAGAACGCGCCCTCCTTATCGGGGATAACGCAGAGACGGGAGAAGCTTGTGAGAGCCTCGTACTTCTTGGAGAAGGACTTTCCGCCGTCGGAGCTTACAAATACCGAGCTGCTGGAGCATGCATATACATAGTCGGAGTTTACGGGGTCGCCCATGATATACACGTTGGAGCCGATTATGCCGTCCACCTGATTCCATGTTTCGCCGCGGTCGGTGGTGTAGTATACATATGTGCCGTTTTCGGGGCTCCAGATAATGGTGCTGCCGTCTGCGGTAAGACCTACCTTGCCTTTATACAGCGTTTTTGAGGGGTCAGGCTTGTTTTCGATGTATGTCCATGTTTTGCCGCCGTCCTCGGAGTAGAGCAGCTTCTGACCGCTGTCGTCGCCGCCTGTCTTTACCCAGACGTCTCTGTTCTGCGCAGCAACTGCGATGCTTGTCACGGAGCCTACCTGTTCGGTATGGCGCTCGGGAGCGGAGAAGATATCCTCGTGAACGAAGCCGTCATAGTCGCCTATCGCCGTAACGAGAGGATAATCGGGGAGAGTAACGATATCGAAGGCAACGACTTCCTCGATGCCCTTAGCGTCGAAGTAGAACTCGGGAGTCTCGTCCCAGATATTGTCGCAGGCGAAGATACCGTTGCCGGAGTTTACAAGTATCTTATTATCGTCGAAGGGGTCCATTGCAAGGGAGCTGCACCAGTGGATAGCCGCATTCTTTATCCAGTCCATTCCGTTGGTGGAGAAGGTCCAGCTTTCGCTTACATCATGCCATGTAGCACCGCCGTCGGTGGAGGTGTAGAACTTGTCGCCGAATGCGCCGTTAGGCTGCTGATCCCATACCTCTGAGGTAACGACCACAAGCTTGTTGTCGTCCTCGGGGCTGATAACGATATCGCCCAGCGAGTTGGGAATGGGGAAGTCTATCTTTTCAGCAGTGCCTGCGGAAACGTCGTATCTGTAGAGAGCGCCCGTCATAGCGTTCCACGGTCCCTCGTTATTGGCGTAAACAACGTAGAGTCTGCCCTGAGAGTCAAGCTTCATTCTCTGGGGCATGTAATCGGTGAAGTTGTCAACGATAGGTTCCCAGCTTGCGCCGCCGTCCTCGGAAACGTAGATATTGGTCTCCTTCTTAGCGGATACGGAAACGTAGATTCGCTGTGTAGCGCTGCCGTCCGAGCCTGTGGAGGGATCGAACACGATACCGTTGATACCGTTGCCGTTAGTGGTGGAGGTCACGGGGAAGGACTCTACTTTTTCCCAAGTCATGCCGCCGTCGGTGGACTTGATAAGACCGCCCGTTCTGCCTCCGCAGAGGATGATATTGGTATCGTTGGGGTCAACAGCTATTCTCTCGCCGTTTCCTCTGCCCATGCCGTTGCCGTGAACGCGGATCATATCGGAGACCTCAACCTGAGTGAAGTGGTCGCCGTAGTCGTTAGATACCATGATGCAGGTCTTGCCGCTGCTGAAATAATCGGTGCCTGCAGCAAGATATACCTTTGAGGGGTCTTTGGGGTCAACGGCGATACCGTCTATGCCGAGGAGACCAACATCGTCAACGGTGGTATCGTAGCCGAGTGATATCCATTTTTTCTGTGAATCGTCCCAGCGGTACGCACCGCCAACGTCCGTTCTCGCGTAGAACAGTCCTTGTTCGGAGGTGCTGATGATACCGGTGACAAATCCGCCGCCGCCTATTTCCACCTGACCGTAGGTCCAGTCGGAGTTAACGAACTTTGTAGGGTCAGCGGAAAGCTCGGCAGCCTCGGTCTGAGCAGCAGTGTCAGCTGCGGGGGCGTCGTCCGAGCTGTCGGAGTTCTTGCCGCAGCCCGTCAGAGTCACAGAGGATAAGCACACCGTAAAAGCGGAGAGCAGAGCCAGCGCTTTGGATGATAACGTTTTCATTTTTTTCGCTCCTTTATGTATTGGTTGAATGCTGATAAACACATTATATCACGAATAACATGCTTTGTCAATTACTTTTGATAAAACTTGCAATATAAGAAGGACGGCATTTCCGCCGTCCTTTGAAACTCGCTGTAAAAATTATCAGCTGTTGATCTCGCCGTGAGAGAGCGCTGTCAGATACGCATTGATAAAGCCGTCGATATCTCCGTCCATTACCGCGCCGATATTTCCGTTTTCGAAGTTGGTGCGGTGATCCTTTGCGAGAGTGTAAGGCATGAATACATAGGAACGAATCTGCGCGCCCCATGCGATCTCCTTCTGAACGCCCTTGATATCCTCTATCTTGTCGAGGTGTTCGCGCTCCTTTATTTCCACCAGCTTAGAGATGAGCATTTTCATAGCATAGTCCTTGTTCTGATACTGGCTTCTCTGGGTCTGGCAGGAAACTACAATGCCTGTGGGCTTGTGAGTAAGTCTTACTGCAGAGGAGGTCTTGTTGACCTTCTGACCGCCTGCGCCGCTGGCACGGTAGAAGTCTATCTCCAGATCCTCAGGGCGGATCTCGACGTTAAGGTCGGCGTCGCCCATTTCGGGCATAACTTCAAGGGAGGCAAAGCTTGTATGACGTCTGCCCGACGCGTCGAAGGGAGATATTCTTACAAGGCGGTGAACGCCTGCTTCGGACTTCAGGAAGCCGTAAGCGTTGATGCCTTCAACGAGCAGGGACGCGGATTTGAGTCCTGCTTCTTCGCCTTCGAGGTAATCGAGAGTAGTGACCTTGTAATCGTGGCGTTCAGCCCAGCGGTTGTACATTCTGAACAGCATTTCCGCCCAGTCCTGAGCCTCGGTGCCGCCTGCTCCCGCATGGAAGGTGAGGATAGCGTTCTTGCTGTCGTACTCGCCCGTGAGAAGAGTGGTGAGCTTGATGGTTTCCAGCTCGGACTTGAATTTCTCAGCCTCGCCGCGTATCTCGCTGACAGCAGCCTCGTCCTCGTCGTCGCCCGCTTCGATGGTGAGCTCGATCATAGTGATAGTGTCATCGAGGAGAGTTTCCAGCTTCTTGTAGCTTGCGACGGTAGCTTCGTTCTGTTTTATCTTCTGCATGGTCTTCTGGGAGTTTTCAAGGTCGTCCCAGAAGCCGTCCTTAGCGGATTCCGCCTGCAGCTCCTCGATCTCCTTTCTGCACTTGTCGATGTCAAGGATGTTGTAAAGCTCCTTCATGTCTTTGTGATAGCCTTCAAGCTCGATACGTAATTCGTCAAGTAAAAGCATGATCATATTCCTCCGTAAAAATTATTTCGTATGACCTCTGACCGCCTTGTGGGACCATTCCAGACGGCTCTTGGACAGATAGAACACCTGCGCGCTGTAAAGTCCCTGATAGCCCGAAAGCATGTAGCTTACTGCGATAGCCGCCGCGTAGAACACCAGTCCCTCCGGACCGAAAAGCTCAATGCCGAGAATGATTGTGGCAAGAGGGCAGTTTGTAACGCCGCAGAACACCGCGAGCAGTCCCACAGCCGCACCGAAGGAGGGGTCAAGTCCGATAAGGTGCGAAGCCGCGCAGCCGAGAGTAGCTCCCACGAAGAAGGAGGGGACTATCTCGCCGCCCTTGAAGCCTGCGCCGAGAGTAAGGGCAGTCATAAGTATCTTGATAAGAAAAGCAAGGGGGAAGGCTTCTCCCGCGAATGCTCTTTCGATAACGTTCACGCCTGCGCCGTTGTAGTCGTATGTGCCGAGGATAAGGGTCAGCAGCAGTACGATGGCAGAGCCTGCCAGCACGCGCAGATAGGGGTTTTTAATATATTTTTGGTAAAGTCTCTTAGCGATATGCATTGCCTCGCAGAAAAGAATGCTTGTCAGTGCGCAGAGCACGCCGAGGATAAGCACCTTTGCGAGAATGAGTGCGGAGCCCTCCGACAGTACGGGAACGCTCTGCACCGTAAAGGAAGTGGGGGTAACGTTGAACATACCCGCGGTAACGGAAGCGATGACCGCAGACAGGATACAGGGAGCGATAGCGGTATACTGAGCCGCTCCGACGATAGTTACCTCCATGGCGAAAATAGCAGCTGCAATGGGAGTGCCGAACAGTGCGGAAAAGCCCGCAGCCATGCCGCACATAGCAAGCTCAGCGCTGTCTTCGGGTCCGAGTTTCAGAAGTTTTCTTATGGGAGAGGCAAGGCTTGCGCCCATCTGAAGAGCAGCGCCCTCGCGTCCTGCGGAGCCTCCGCAGAGGTGAGTGAGGAAGGTCGCGGAGAAGATCAGCGGAGCAAGCTTGAGAGAGATGCTCTTATGGCCTCTTGCTTCGAGGATAACGGCGTCAGTGCCCTTATCCTCCGCCATGCCGCAGACTCTGTACAGGAAAACTATCAGCAGACCTGCGGCGGGAAGTCCCAGCATAACAAAGGGGTTTTCGGTGCGGAATTCTGTAGCAAAGTCAAGAGCATGATGAAAGGCAGCGCCTGCGATGCCCACGACAATGCCGACGACTATCGCTACCAGCAGCCATTTCACAAAGCCTATATAAATAGCCTTGTAAGCGGCAAGTCCGGTATCGAAGCTGCTTTCGGAGGAATGCTTTTCCTTGGAAGCGGCTGTGTCGGCGGTTTCGGAGATCTCCGCAGCTTCATTAGATTTGGTGTTTTCGGTTTCGGTTATTTTCTCTTTTTCGGTAGTCACAGTTTTCATATTCCTTTCAAAGGATCACTTCTGCAGCATAAGGAGCAGCTCACGCAGCAGCTTGCATGCGAGAGCGGTAGATCTGCCGCTCGGATCGTAATGGGGAGACAGTTCATTGATGTCTATTCCCGTTATGTTAAGTCCTTTGAGTGTAAAAAGCGCGTCAAGGAGCGTATTGTAGGAAACGCCGCCTGCTTCTGGGGTGCCTGTTCCGGGGAACTCGGAGGGGTCGATAACGTCCATGTCGATGGTGAGGTAGACGTTCTTTCCCGCGAGAGTATCGGCGAGCTTTTCCATTCCGTCAAGGGAATGAGGATTCATCACCGTATGTTCTTTAGCGAAGCGGAACTCGTCCCTGTCGCCGCTTCTGATGCCGAACTGGAAGATATGACCGTCGCCCACAAGCTCGTGGCAGCGCCGCATAACGCAGGCATGGGAGAGCTTCTGACCGAGATAATCATCGCGGAGGTCGGCATGAGCGTCCAGCTGGATGATGCAGAGGTCGTCATATTTTTTCCTGACAGCGCGGACTGCTCCGAGGGTGACAAGATGTTCGCCGCCCAGCATAAATGGGAGCTTTCCGTCACGGAGAATTTCCGCAGTGCGTTCCTCGATGTCGTCAAGAGCCCGTTCGGGAGAACCGAAGCAAAGCTCGATATCGCCGCTGTCGAAGATATTGTAATCGGTGAGATCCTTATCCTGTTTAAGGGAATAGGTCTCGATGCCGAAGCTTTCCCTGCGGATAGCGCTGCTGCCGAAGCGTGTGCCGGGGCGATACGATGTTGTGCTGTCGAAGGGTGCCCCGAAGAGGACAATGTTCGCGCTGTCGTAATCGCTGTCGCAGCCTATGAATATATTCTTTTCGTTTTCCATATCACATGATTGATACCTTTCTTTAGGGTGATGATTTATGTGTGGGCGGAGCTTTGCTCAGCGCATTTGATTCGCTTCGCTGTCAGATGCTGCGCCGCCCGTATCCTGCTTACTTTTCGTTTGCTGTAACTCTCAGCCTCGCACCTTCACTATTAACTGTCAACTCTTTTCAAGCAGTTCCTTTACATAGTTGGGTATCGCAAAGCTGCCTCTGTGCAGATCTGTATTATAGTACCTCGTCTTTATGCCCAGAGCATTCCAGCGGTCTGCGTCAAATTTCAGCGGGTCTACCGTCCTGGACGCAAATCCGAACAGCCAGTGCCCCGACGGATAGGTCGGTATGTGGAACTGATATACTCCGCATATCGGGAAAAATTCTTTTATCCGCCTGTGGGCTCTCTGCATTGCTTTCGCGTCGTCCGCGTAGTACGGCGATTCGTGCTGATTGACCAGCACGCCGCTGTCGGTCAGCGCCTTGCAGCAGTTGCCGTAAAATTCACTGGTGAAAAGTCCCTCACCGGGACCGAATGGGTCGGTGCTGTCTACGATGATGAGATCGTAGAAATTCTCCTTGCTGCGGACGTATCGCAGTCCGTCCTCAACATGGATATGCACTCTCGGGTCGTCCAGAGTACAGGTGGTGCCGGGGAAAAATTCCCTGCATACGTCGATGACCCGTCCGTCTATCTCCGCCATGTCGATATGTTCTATCGTATCGTAGCGGCATAGCTCGCGGATAGTACCGCCGTCGCCTGCGCCGATGACGAGGACGTTCTTCACGTCAGGATTTGCCGCCATAGGCACATGAACGATCATCTCATGATACATGAACTCGTCCTTTTCGGTGAGCATCATCAGCCCGTCAAGGGTGAGAAAGCGTCCGAACTCGGGGCTTTCAAACACGTCGATACGCTGATATTCGCTCTGTTCGGAGTGGAGGTGCTTATCCACTCTTATGGACATTTTCGCGTCGTTGGAATGAAATTCCGTAAACCATAATTCCATATAGGCTCGCTCTCCTTATCTTATCACACGAATGTAGTTAAGCTCCAGATCCTCGGTGCCCGTCATAAAGCAGCCCTTTTCCTTGCAGTAGGAAATGTAGGTGATTATTTCGGGCGTGATAAGCTCGCCGGGGGCGATAATGGGGATACCCGGAGGATAGCACATCACCGATTCGCCGCTTATCCGACCTGCGCTGCCGCCGATAGGGACAGATTCCTGTTCGCTGTAGAAAGCGTCGTGAGGGGATATCTTCACGGTGGGGTTGATATATTCATGGTCGAAAAGCCCCGCCTTGTCCTTGGAGAAGCGCCGCTTTATCTCGGAAAGGGCGGAAACAAGGCGTTCGATGTCCTTCCACTGGTCGCCTGCGGTAATAATGGCGAGGATATTTCCTATATCGCCGAATTCTATCTGGATATCGTAGCTGTCGCGGAGGATATCGTATACCTCGATACCTGCCAGACCGATATCCCGTGTATATATTGAAAGCTTTGTGCGGTCGAAGGCGTAAAAATCGGGAGTATCTGCCAGCTCGTCCGCATAGGCGTAATATCCGCCTATTTTGTTGATCTCCTCGCGGGCGTACTCCACCGATTCCAGCATTTTGCGGCACATTTCCCTGCCTCTTGTGGCAAGATTCCGCCGCGAGATATCGAGGGAGGCAAGGAGCAGATATGAAGCGCTTGTAGTCTGGGTGAGATTTATCACTGCGCGGACATGACCCTCGGTGACAGCCGCACTTTTTCCCACAAGAAGAAAGGCGCTCTGCGTAAGTGAGCCGCCTGTCTTGTGCATAGATACTGCTGCAAAGTCGGCGCCTGCCGCCATTGCATTTATGGGCATGTTTTCGCCGAAGTAGAGATGTGTTCCGTGGGCTTCGTCGGCAAGAACAGCCATGCCATGGCTGTGAGCAAGCTCGACAATGCTCTTAAGATCGGCGCAAACGCCGTAGTAGGTGGGATTGTTCACCATAACAGCCTTTGCGTCGGGATTTGCTTCGATAGCTTTTTTTACATTTTCCACGCTCATTCCGAGAGGGATGCCCAGCTGCGAATTAACGCCGGGGTCCACGTAAACGGGGACTATCCCGCTGACAACAAGAGCATTGATAGCGCTCTTGTGGACGTTTCTGGGGAGGATTATCTTATCGCCCTCCTTGCAGACGGACATTATCATCGCCTGCACCGCGGAGGAGCCGCCGTTTATCATAAAGAAGCAGTGACGTGCACCGAAAGCCTCAGCCGCCAGCATTTCCGCGTCTCTGATGACGGAAACGGGGTGGATAAGGTTATCGAGCGGTTTCATGGAGTTGACGTCCACCTCCATGCAGGTACGTCCGAGGAAAGCGGTCAGCTCGGGATTGCCCTTGCCGTGCTTGTGGCCGGGAACGTCGAAGGGGACGATGCGCTCGTCCCGATATCGGAGAAGAGCTTCATAGATAGGTGCGTCGTTTTGGTTCATCTGCAATTCACCCTCCGTTTATGGAATTGATAATTTATAATTGCCGGGGTGTTAAGGGAACTGCTCCCGTTCCGAAAAATAATCAATTCAGAAAATATTCTGTCCGTGGAATATCTCCAGCATTTCGCGTCTGATAAGGTCGTTTATTTCAAGTCTGCGCTTAGGCGCAAGCTCGTAGGTATCGGTGTTGAAGAGATAATTCTGGAGAACTATCTCCTTGATTATCATCTTGGTGTGGAAGATGTTGGACTGGTATACGTTGACGTCGATAGCGTCGTAGCGGTCGATGGTCTCCTTGGCGATATAGTCCTGTATGGACGTGATATCGTGGTCTATAAAGAGCTTTTTGCCCGCAGCGTCGCGGGTGAAGCCTCTTACGCGGTAATCTATGGTAATGATATCGGAGTCAAAGCTCCCGATAAGATAATCGAGACATTTCAGCGGTGTTATCTGACCGCAGGTGGAAACGTCGATATCCACGCGGAATGTAGTGACTGCATTTGAGGGGTGAAACTCGGGATAGGTATGCACGGTCAGGTGACTTTTATCCAGATGTCCCGCAATGCTCTGCTTGTCGATAACAGGCTTTGTGCCCTCTTCGTGGGCGGTGCGCATGTTGCACGACTCGTCGATATCCTCCCTGTCGAGGTGTTCCTCGGAGATAAGGAGAGTGACGGAAGCGCCCTGAGGCTCGTAATCCTGTTTGGAGATGTTCAGCACATGAGCGCCTATCATATCCGTGACGTCGCAGAGTATTTTAGTCAGACGCTCGGAGTTGTACTGTTCGTTGATATATTTAATATAGTCCTGCTGTTCGCGCTGACTCTTTGCATAGCATATATCATATATATTAAAGCTGAGAGTTTTGGTCAGGTTATTAAAACCATAAAGCCTGATCTTTTCGTTCAACCCTATCATCACCTCATAATAATTGATAATGGATAATTGATAATTATTATTAATATCCGGATAGTATATATCTTTACATTTATCAATTGTAAACTGTCAATTGATAAACGCTACCTATACATAAATACTCAATATAAATAATACGACAATATTATCAAAAAGTCAATAGCTTTGGGGGAATTTCAGAAAAATTTACAACTTTTACGCCCTTTGTAAAATACCTGCGGGAATGTAAAAAAACTGTTGCAAAATGCATATAAATATGGTATAATATATATAATGGCATAAAGAGGGAGAATTATTGCTCCCTGAATGCTTCAAAACAGAAAGGACGGCGGTTTCTATGCTGGAAAAGGCTATCTCCGATAACGGTTCCCGTATCGATTATAAGGATATGACAAAAAGTCTTCAGCAGAATCTCTCTAAGCTTCAGCTGAAGATGAAGGAAAAAAATCTTCCCGTAATAATAGTATTCGAGGGCTGGGGCGCTTCGGGAAAGGGCTCTCTTATCGCGGATATCATCAAGATGCTGGACCCGCGTTTCTTCAATGTTTATTCCACGCTGCCCGATACCGAGACGGACAGGCGCTATCCGCTGATGAAGCGATTCTGGGAGAATATCCCCGCTAAGGGCAAAATGGCGATAATGGACCGCAGCTGGTATCAGGAGCTTGCTATCTCAAAGCTTGAAGAGGGTATCTCCGAGGAGGAGTACGACAGGCGCATAGAATCGGTCAATACCTTTGAACGGCAGCTCACCGACGACGGCTATCTTATCATCAAGCTTTTCCTGCACATCTCCCGTCAGGAGCAGAAGCGCCGCTTTATCAAGCTCCGTGAGGATAACTCCACAAAATGGCGCGTTACCAATACCGATAAGATGCGCAACAAGAACTACGATACCTACTATAAGCAGTTCGACGATATGCTCAAGCGCACCGATACCGAATACTGTCACTGGCGCATTATCGACACAACGGACAAGCAGTTCACCCGATTCCAGCTGTTCAATATCCTTGTGAGCCAGATAACAAACGCCGTAAACTCCGAGCCGCACTATCCTATCCCCGCGGACGTGTCAACTATGTTCCCCATGCAGAAGACTCCGCTGCTGTCGGAGGTGTCGCTGGAAAACAAGACCATAAAGCCGTCGAAATATCCCGAAGAGCTGAAAAAATGTCAGAAGCAGCTTGCAAAGCTCCACGGAAAGATTTATAAGAAAAAGATACCCGTAGTCATAGCCTTTGAGGGCTGGGACGCTGCGGGCAAGGGCGGCGCCATAAAGCGTCTGGGAGCAGCGTTCGACCCGCGCGGCTATGAGGCAGTGCCTGTGGCTGCTCCCGAAAAGTACGAGCTGAATCGTCATTATCTGTGGCGGTTCTGGCGGAAGCTGCCCAAAACGGGACATATCACCATATTCGACCGCACATGGTACGGAAGAGTTATGGTTGAGAAGCTGGAGGGACTTACCCCCGAAGCAAGATGTGCCATGGCATACCGCGAGATAGACGAGTTCGAGCGTGAACTGACCCGTTCGGGCGTTATCCTTATCAAATTCTGGATGCAGATAGACAAGGACGAGCAGCTGAAACGCTTTAACGAGCGCATGGAAAATCCCGAGAAGCAGTGGAAGATAACCGACGAGGACTGGCGCAACCGCGAGAAGTGGGACCTGTACGAGACGGCGATCGACGAAATGCTGGAAAAGACCTCCACCTCATACGCGCCATGGACTATTGTGGAGAGCAACGATAAGCTCTATGCACGTATCAAAGTGATGAACACGGTCATTGACCGTCTGGAAGAAGCTTTGAAAAAGTGAAAGTGAATAGTGAAAAGTGAATAGTGAATAGTGAATGGTCGTTCGGCTGACGGTCAGTTGTCAGCTGAACGACCACCGTCTTGGGAACCATGATCCACTTAAAGGAAGAGACTAAATGCAAACATCATCGAAGAGAATGGCTGCTTTAAAGGCTGCTTTTCCGCATACTCTGCCTATTATGGCAGGATTTTTATTTTTAGGCTTTACATACGGGCTTTATATGCATTCGCTGGGGTTCGGTTTTTTGTATCCGACTCTTATGGCGCTGTGCATTTACGGCGGCTCGCTGGAATTTGTGGCGGCGTCCATGCTGCTCAGCGGCTTTGCGCCCGTTCAGACGCTGATAATGGCGCTTATCATTCAGGCGAGACATCTTTTCTACGGGCTTGCCATGCTGGATAAGTACAAAAACATGGGAAAGAAGAAATTCTATCTCATATTCGGGCTGTGCGACGAGACCTTCAGCGTGAACAGCTCCGCCGAGATACCCGAGGGCGTGGATAAGGGACTTTTCATGTTTTTCGTGACCCTGCTCGATCAGATATACTGGGTAGTCAGTGCCGCTCTGGGAGGATTGTTCGGCAGTGTGATAAGCTTTGACCTTGAGGGCATGGATTTCGTCATGACTGCGATGTTCACCGTCATATTCTTAGATCAGCTTTTAAAGGAAAAGAAGCACTATTCCTCTGCTATAGGCGTGATATGCACAGCGGTGTGTCTGCTCATATTCGGCAGGGATTCCTTTATGATACCGTCCATGCTCTGCATACTGGTGCTGCTGACCGCCCTGCGCAGACCCATTGAGAAAGGAGCGGAGGAGATTTGACACTGACTCAGCAGATAATGACCATAGCAATGTGCGTACTGGGCACAATGGCAACGAGATTCATCCCGTTCATAGTATTTTCGGACAAGAAGCCCGTGCCGAAATATGTGCAGTATCTGGGAAAAGCGCTCCCCGCCGCCGCTTACGGCATGCTGGTGGTGTACTGCCTGAAGGACGTCAGCGTATTTGAGGGCTATCACGGCATACCCGAGCTGCTGGGGATAGCGGTCACCGCAGGGCTTCACCTGTGGAAGCGGAACATGCTGCTGTCCATTGCGGGAGGGACTATATTTTATATGATACTGATGCGGGTGATACCCCTGCTTTGAAAGGCAAGTCTATGAAACGTTACGAACACGGAGGAAATCATTCCCACGATATTATATATGATCTTTCGGTGAATATAAATCCGCTGGGAATGCCCGAGGGAGTAAGGCGGGCGCTTGCGGAGAATATTGATAAGTTTTCCGCGTATCCCGACCCTGAATGCAGACGGCTCACGGAAAAGCTGTCCGAAGCGGAGAATATATCTGCGGAGAATATCGTCTGCGGAAACGGCGCGGCAGACCTGATATACCGTCTCGTACAAGAGGAAAAGCCGAAGCGGGCGCTGCTGATATCGCCCACCTTTTCCGAGTACGAAAAGGCGCTGTCGGAAACGGGCTGTGAGATAGCATTCCATGAGCTGCGGGAAGAGGATGGCTTTTCGTTAACAGAGCGTATCCTTGATGATATGTCCGATGATATGGATATGCTTTTTCTGTGCAGCCCTAACAATCCCACGGGAGCGGTGATAAAGCCGCCGCTGATGGACAGGATATACGATGAATGCCGCAGGAAGGATATCCTGCTTGTTATCGACGAGTGCTTTATGGGCTTTGTCTGCGGCGGCGCAGGGTATTCCTTCAAGCCCAGAACGGGAGCGATCGTTCTGAAAGCCTTCACCAAGCTGTATGCAATGGCAGGGCTGCGGCTGGGGTATGTGCTCTGCGGAGATATATCCCTTGCCCAAAGGCTCCGTGAAACGGGGCAGTGCTGGAGTGTGTCGGTCCCTGCGCAGCTGGCGGGAGAAGCGGCTCTTGCGGAAAAGGCTTATGCTTCGGAGACGGTGCGGATCATCCGCAGGGAGAGGGAATATCTGATCCGTTCCCTTGAAAATATGGGCTTCGGGGTATACCCTTCCGAAGCGAATTTCATACTGTTTCAAAGTCCGCTGCCGTTAGACAGGCTGCTTCTCAGAGAGGGCATAGCCGTGAGAAGCTGCGCAAATTTCCGCGGACTGGACGGGACATATTTCCGCACTGCGGTAAGGACTCATGAGGAAAACGCCGCGCTGATATGCGCGATAGGGAATATCACCGCGGCATCGCAAAAGGAGTAAGCTATGGCAAAGGCAATAATGCTGCAGGGGACCATGTCTAATGTGGGGAAAAGTCTGCTGTGCGCCGCGCTCTGCCGCATTTTCAGACAGGACGGACTTCGGGCGGTGCCCTTCAAATCGCAGAATATGGCGCTCAATTCCTATATCACCCGCGAGGGGCTGGAAATGGGACGGGCACAGGCTATGCAGGCAGAGGCTGCGGGAGTGGAGCCGTCTGCGCTTATGAATCCCGTGCTGTTAAAGCCTACGGGAGATACGGGCTCGCAGGTCATCGTCAACGGCGAGGTGCGGGGGAATATGCGCGCCGCCGAGTATTTCCGATACAGAAAGTCTCTTATCCCCGAGATAATGGCGGCGTATGACAAGCTGTCGGAACAGGCGGATATCATCGTGATAGAGGGCGCGGGGAGTCCTGCGGAGCTGAATCTTAAACGAGATGATATAGTTAATATGGGCTTGGCACAGCTGACTGACGCGCCCGTGCTGCTGGTGGGAGATATCGACCGCGGCGGCGTGTTTGCGCAGCTTATCGGCACGGTAAAGCTTCTCGAAGAGGAGGAGCGCAGACGGATAAAGGGACTTATCGTAAACAAATTCCGCGGAGACCGCAGTCTTTTCGACGACGGCGTGAAGATACTGGAGGAAAAAAGCGGCGTGCCAGTTGTGGGAGTGGTCCCATACATCGAATGCGATATCGACGACGAGGACAGCCTGTCCGACAAGCTCTGCCGCAGGACGGCGGAAATCATCGACATTGCAGCTATAAAGCTGCCGAGGATATCGAACTTTACCGATATGGACGCTCTCGCACAGTATGAGGGCGTATCGGTCAGATATGCGGAAAGACCCTCGGAGCTGGGGGAGCCCGATATGATAGTCATTCCCGGGTCAAAGAACACCATATCCGATATGAAATGGCTGCGGGAAAGCGGCTTTGAAGGACTGATAAAGAAGCGCTCTGCCGCAGGAACGCCTGTTTTCGGCATATGCGGGGGATATCAGATGCTGGGCAGAAAAATATCCGATCCCGAAAATACCGAGGGCGGCGGGGAGATACGCGGAATGGAGCTGCTGGATACCGAAACTGTGTTCCGAACCGAAAAGACCCGCACCCGCATAACAGGCGTGATAACTGCGCAGTGCGGGGATTTTCCCGAGCTGCGGGGAGCTCATGCGGAGGGATACGAGATACACATGGGAGAGACCTTCTCCAACGAGGAGCCGCTTCTGAAATTATCCGACGGGAGAGCGGACGGAGCATATAAAAAAGGCATATACGGCAGCTATCTGCATGGGATATTCGACAGCGCGGAGGTGTCTGGCGCTGTGATAAACGAGCTTTTCCGCCGCAAAGGCTTATCAGCGGGAGAGTATATCAGCCGCAGAGAATATAAGGAGCGGCAGTACGATATACTGGCGGACGCTGTGCGGAATAGCATAGATATGGAAATGATACGGAAAATATATAAGGGGGAAATATAATGCCTAAGCTTTTTGAATATGGGGATATCCTCAATCATCCGTACTATGCGTTCTACTGTCTTTCGGACAGGGAACCATTTCCCATACGCCCTCACTGGCATTATTACGCCGAGATAATGTATGTGCTGGAGGGTTCGGCGGATATAATCATCGACGGAAAGGAATATATCGCCCACGAAAATGATCTGATACTGTTTCACCCCGAGGCAGTTCATTCGGTGGACAATGCGGACCCGACGGGGGCAAAGCTGAAATGCAGCGTGGTGCAGTTCGATATAAGCCGCCTTGTGATATCAAACAGCTACTCGCCGAAGCTGCGGACCATTTTCCGCGCCGCAAGAAACGATGAGCGCTGTGTATCCTTATTTCCTGCGGGCACCTACGAGCATGAGCGCATACGCGGCATATTGTACCGCCTTATCTGGGAGATGGAGCATATGGGGTACGGCTACGATCTGATGATGCACTCGCATCTGTGCATACTCATGCTGGATATACTGCGATACTGGCAGAATGAGGGCTTTTCCACCGACAACATCACCGAAGCGGAGTCCGAGGACGAGCAGACTATCCGTTCGGTCACGGAATATATCGACGCTCACTCGTCGGAGAGCATGACGGTGGCACAGCTTGCGGAGCTGTGCGGCATGAGCTATTCCAATTTCGCAAAGCAGTTCAAGATACTGTACGGTCAGTCCTGCCATGAGTACATAGAGCATATCCGCGTGTGCAAGGCGGAGGATCTGCTGCTGTTTACCAACCACGACCTGAATTATATCAGTCAGGAAACGGGCTTTTCCGACTGCAGCCACATGATAAAGACCTTTCGCAGACTCAACGGCATAACTCCCAAGCAGTTCAGACTCAAACACAAGCGATAAAAAAAGACGGCGATTTCTGCCGTCTTTTTGTGTTATGAGCTGTTTTACAGTGCGAGCTTATATATATCCTCCACGTCTGCGGGATCGAGATGCAGATAGCTGCCGAGGTTATAGTTCTTGCAGGCGCATGCCTTGTCTGCCATTTCGGAGAATTTCTCCGTTCCGATTCCCAGCTCCGTCAGCGTGGAGGGCATGCCTATGGAAGCGTAAAACTCCCTCATATGGCGGATAAGCAGGCTTATCATAATGCTCTCGTCGGCGGCGGAGATGTCGAATACCCGTCTGCCGAACTGTATGAGCTTTGTGGGATTTTTTCTGCCGACGTACTCCATCCATGCGGGGAATACGACCGCAAGTCCTGCGCCGTGGGCGATATCATAGTAAGCGGACAGCTGATGCTCTATCTGGTGGCATGCCCAGTCGCCGCCTCTGCCCACGTCAAGGGAGCCGTTGTGTGCGATGGTCCCTGCCAGCAGGATCTCTGCGCGATAGTCGTAGTTTTCGGGCTCTGCGATGGTTTTCGGAGCGTATTTGATTATCGAGCGGGCAGTGCCCTCGATGAGCCTGTCGGTAACGTCGCAGCAGGCGGTGTTGACGAAATATCTCTCCATAAGATGAGCCAGCATATCCGAAGCGCCGCAGCCCAGCTGATATGCGGACAGTCCGAAGGTATTCTCGGGATCTATCACCGAGAAAACGGGATAGTGCATGGGAGTGGTGCAGCCCCGTTTATCGTTGGTGTCCTCCTTGGTGATGACTGCCGAGGGGGAGCTTTCCGAGCCTGCGGCGGGGATAGTCAGCACCGTGCCCACGGGGATACGCGCCTTGGGCGAAGCCTTTTTCATGAAGAAATCCCAGACGTCGCCGTCATAGAGAGCGCCTGTGGAGGCAGCCTTTGCGGTGTCGATGACCGAGCCGCCGCCCACAGCAAGTATGAGCTTCACATCTTCACTGCGGATGATGTCTATGCATTTATAAACGAAGTCAAGGCGGGGATTGGGTTTTACGCCGCCTATCTCGGTATATTCGCAGCCTGCGTCGGAGAGGGACTTCCGCACTCTGCCGAGCAGTCCCGACCGCTCCGCCGAGCCGCCGCCGTATATTATCAGAGTTTTTCCGTATCCCGCACATTCCGAGCCTATCTGCGGGTCGGTATCTCTTCCGAAGATTATCTTTGTGGGATTTAAATAGGTAAAGTCGTTCATAGAGAAATATTCCTCCAAATATCAGTAGCTGAGATTAAATACTCCGATAAGGAGCAGCCATGCCAGTCCGTAGTAAACGGTGACCGCCACAAGATCGTTGCAGGTGGTGATAAGGGGTCCGGAAGCCACTGCGGGGTCGAATTTCAGGCTTTTGAGGATTATGGGGATAGCCGTTCCCACAGCGCCCGATATGAACATCGCAGCCATGAGGGAAAGTCCAACGCAGCCCGATATCAGGAATGAATCGGTAAAGGGCAGTCCCCGTGCGAAGAAGATGTAAAGTCCGATAACGGCAGTGGAGGCAAGTCCCAGCACAAAGCCGTTTGTCAGACCTATGCGTGCCTCCTTGAATATGAGTGAAAGCTTTTCCTTAAGGGTCATTTCCTCCTCGCTGATAAGCACCCGGAGGGTAACTCCCAGCGACTGTGTGCCGACATTTCCCGACATTCCGAGAATTACCGACTGGAAGCTGACTATTATGGTAAGTCCCGAGATGACCCGCTCAAAGGCTCCCACCACCGTCGAAACGATGAGCGAAAGTCCCAGAAGCACGATAAGCCAAGGGATACGTTTCTTTGCGCCTGCGAGGACGGTCTCGTCGATATCCGTTTCCTCGGTCAGACCTGCCAGCATGGCGTAGTCCTCGCCCATCTGGGTGTCTACCACTTCGATGATATCCGTCGCGGTGATAACGCCGATAACGCGGTTGTCCGAATCCAGCACGGGGATAGAGTCCTCGGAGTAATCCTTCAGGTCTTCGATGCATTCTTCTATCTCTTCTCCCGCATACAGGAAGGGGTATGATGTAGCGATGATATCCTCAAGGGACATTCCCGCACGGGCAACGATAAGGTCGCGCAGCTCAATGGCTCCGCAGAAGGTATCGTCGTCGTTTATGGCATAGATAGTGGTGATATTGTCGTTGTCGGCGGCCTGTCTTATGAGGGAGGTCATTGCCTGCTTTATGGTCATGGAGCGCCGCACGGTGACGAAATTGGTAGTCATGCGGCTTCCGATGCAGTCGTCGCTGTAGGAGTCGATAAGGCGTATCTCCCGCCTGGTCTCGTCGTCGAGGAGAGCGGCAACGGCGGCGCGCTTCTCGTCGGACAGCTCATCAAGGACGCGGGTAGCCTCGTCGGCGTCCATTTTTTCGATTATCTTAGCGGCGAGCTCGTTGTCCAGCTCGTCGATATATATATCAACGTCGTCAACGTAGGTGAGAACGTCTGAAATGCGGTCGATGCCGAGGATAGTATAGAGGCTTCGGCGCTTTTCGGGGGACAGCTCCTCAATTACCGACGCAATATCGTTATCGTGATAGTCGTCCAGTCTGTCCCTAATCTCTTCGGGTGCAAGATCGCTGCTGAGGATCTCGGCGATCTCGCTCTGATAGTCTCGTTTCTGAAACTCGGTATCCTCGTTTTCGGCAGCAAGCTCCTTTTCATTATTCATCTGCGTCTATCCCCCCATCAGGACCGTGAATTTGGACAGCGGAGATACATCATCATCATATCCCACAATACTATATTATTATACATTATTTTTCCCCATTTGACAAGTAAATTCAGTAAATTTTTTTGTTATGATTTTGTAAAGTAAAAGCGTGCCGCAGTACATAACAGCTGACTCTGCATGCCAATTTCCTATGAACGGTTAAATATACGTCATAATCAACAATTTTTGGGTGAAATAACACTATTGTTTTGTTTTATTAATTTGTTGACAAAGCATTTCGGGTGATATATAATTATAGTGTGTATTTATGTATTCGGACGGGATTCTGTGATCTTCCCGTCCCTATCAGAGTATCAATGTATCAATTTAAGAGCAGCCTGTTTATCGGCTGTGTGCGGAAAGGAAGTCTTGTATGGATTCCGACGGGAGTAGTATGCTCTTCGGAGTAATTTTGTTTCTGGCAGTGGCATTTATCAGGTGCTGTTTCACGGTATGCGAAACGGCGCTTACCGAAATTTCGGACGCAAAGGTCAAAAGCTTTAAGAACAGCGGCGATAAAAAGGAACGGGTCGTTTACCGTCTTCTGAACAAGCCCCTGCGGATGATGACGGCGTTCTCCGCCATCCGCATACTTACGGCGGCGCTTTCGGCGTTTACGGCGGTGATGTACTTTTATCCTCCGCTTATTGACCTGCTTATCAGACAGACGGGAGCGGAGTCCTTCTGGGCAGTGCTGGGGCTGAAGGCTCTGGCAGTGGTGATAATATCGGTATTGCTGGTCATATTCCTGACCGCGTTTACCGACGGTATCCCGCGCAGGATAACGGCTCTCGGCAAAAACAGGGGCTCGGAAAAAACAGCCAAGAACTGCTCCGCCTTTATACACGGCGCAGTGATAGCTTTGGCGCCTGTGACTCTGCTGTCCGAGAAGATAATAATCGGAGTGTCCTCCCTTTTCGGGATAGACCCCGCTGCGGAAAAGGAACTCGTCACCGAAGAGGACATACTTCTGATGGTCGACGCGGGAAACGAAAACGGAGTTATCGAGGAATCCCAGAAGGAAATGATCAACAACGTTTTCGAGTTCGGAGATCTGCCTGTGTCGGACATTATGACCCACAGAACGGAAATATCCGCCATATCCATAGATTCTGGCGTTTCGGAGCTTGTATATCTTGCTATGAATACGGGCTTTTCCAGAATACCCGTCTATCAGGATTCCATCGACCATATCGTGGGGATAATCTGCGTAAAGGACCTTCTGTGTCTGGTATGCGGCGACAGCGCCGATTCCATGCTTATCAAGGACTTTGTCAGGGACGCGATCTTTTTCCCGGAGTCGGGAATGTGCGGAACTCTCTTCAAGCGCATGACAGCCGAGAAAAATCAGCTTGCCGTGATAGTTGACGAATACGGCGGAACGGCAGGTATCGTTTCACTGGAGGATATCGTTGAGTCGGTCATGGGAAATATTCAGGACGAGTACGACAACGAGACCGAGGATATCATCAAGATATCCGAAAACGAGTACACAGTCAGCGGAACGGCAAATCCCGAGGAGATACTGGGAGAGCTGGGCGCGGCTGTTCCCGAGAACTGCGATTACGATACCATGAGCGGAATGTTCATCGATCTTCTGGGATACATCCCCGAGGACGGAGAAATGCCGTCGGTCATGTACAAAAACATCAGACTTACAGCTCTTGTGACGGAAGATATGCGCATAGAACGCCTGAAGGCGGAAGTAGTGGAGAGTATATAGTACCGGGTACTTGGCTTTTTGTACCAAGTGCTGATGGCCGGACTATGTACTAAGTGCTAACAACAACCTACACTAAGAAAGGATAGAAAGATAATGGATAAAAGAAGACTGGGCAGGATAGCGGCTGTTGTGATAACTTTTGCTGTTGCGGCGAGCGGCTGCAGCAATGTCAGCGAGGAGGCTGCTGTATCGGAAAGCAGCGAAAGCTCTGCGGCAGTTACCGAAATGACGACTGTCTCTTCCGAGACTGAGACCTCTTCCGAAACAACAACGGTCACTTCGGTCAGCATAACGGAAATATCCTCCGAAAGCTCCGAGAGCGAGACCTCCGAGACAGAGGTCAGCGATGAAAGCGATACCGATACCGATACCGAGACCTCTGAGACCGAGGAGACTACCACTTCGCGCAGCTGGTCCGAGACAAACAGCTCAGGTACCATGTATATCGCCGTTGACTGCGTGGGCAGAGAAGCGGCGGACAATAATTCAACCATAATCACTAAGTTCCAGAAGGGCGACGTGGTGGAGATATCCGCCCTCACCGATTCGGGCTTCTATAAGATAAAGGGCGGCGGATATATCCACAGCGAATATCTGACCGATACACCCGTTTCCGAGACCTCTGTTACTACTGTAACTACGGTAAAGGAGACCTCTAAGACAACTAAGAAGACTACCTCCGCTTCCACGGAGGATACCGCCTCCGACGAGACCTCGGAGATATATATCGACGATGATGACAACGGCAGCGGGGAGGATACCTCTGCGGCTTCCGCCGAGCAGTATACAAAAAGATATGCATATAATCAGCTCAAGGATTCGGAAAAGCAGCTTTACGGCGATATCGTCAAGGCGGCGGAGAAGCTGGAAAATGCTGTTATGATACCCGAGGGAATGGGGAAAAATGACGCCTTAAAGGTGTATATGATAGTGTATAACGAGGAGCCTCAGCTGTTCTGGCTCAGCTCCAGCGTGCTGATATCCGGCAGTACCATGACCGTGAGCTACAAGGCGACCGCTTCCGAGATAAAGAAGATGCAGGAAGAGATAGACGCCAATGCTGCGCTTGTTCTGGCAAAGGTCAACGGCGCTACCTCCGATTACGAAAAGCTTAAGATAATATACGAATACGTTGTGCTGAACAATACCTTCAGCCTTTCCTCCGCGGGATATAATCCCTCTATCTACAACGCCTTCACCAAGAGCGGCGAGCTCCAGTGCGCAGGCTATGCAAAGGCTGTTCAGTACCTCTGCGACCTCAGCGGGATTGACAGCACCGTTGTGGTGGGCACCAACTCCGAGGGCGAATCTCATGCGTGGAACGTGGTATACTGCGGCGACGGATATTACAATCTTGACTCCACATGGGGCGACCCTATCAATACCTTTGACAACAGATATCTCAGACATACATATTTCCTCGTGCCCGACAGCCAGATCCACGATATAAGCCATTATAATGTCAGCTGCTTCTTTACCTCCGACGGCACAAAGATAAAGTGCTTCGATCCCCCCAAATGCACAAAAACAGCCTATAACTATTTCGTGCAGGAGGGACTTTACTTCAAGGACCTCGAATCCGCCGACGCAGCTATAAAGGAGCAGATCAAAAAGGCTGTTGCCAATAAGGAAAATGTTATCCAGATAAGAGTTGCAAATGAGGAGCTGTTTGATCAGCTTACAAGCGGCTCCGCTCCCGCAGCATATCAGAAATATGCCAAGAGCCTGAGCACGTCGGTAAAAGGCATCGGAAAATTCACTTCCCAGACATATAAGACCACGGGAGTCGTTACCATCGAAATAACCTACAATTCATGATATTATATGATAAAAACAATGCGCAAACGGAGCAGCTTCGTCAGTAGGCGGCTCCAAGCAGCGGCGGCGCTGATGATATCTGCGGCGCTGCTGTGCTCCTGCACCGAAATAGGCAGCGACCCCGACGATTTCCCCGAGGACGCCGAGCTGACGGTCATCACCTATCAAAAGACCGAGCCTGCGGAGGTCACCGTTTCCGATAACGACGGCTACATCTATGCTCAGCTTTCCGACGAAGAAAAGCGCTGGTATGATGAGCTCAAGTCGGCGGCGGAGGGCTTCTCCGAGAGGGTGGAGTATTCGGGCGAGATAGACGCAGATTCCGCTAAGAAGATATTTCTTGCGGTGCTCAATCAGGAGCCACAGATTTTCTGGCTGGACAGCGTGTTCTATCCGCCGAGAGGTTCCTCCCAGCTTCTGAAATACCGCCTCGGCAGAGAAGAGGCGGCATCTATGCAAAGCGAGCTTGGGCAGGTCACAGACAGGATAATGAGCGAAACAGAGGGCTTTTCCGATTACGAAAAGATACTGTATTTCCATGACTATCTTGTCAGAAACTGCGTTTTTTCGCTGGAGTGCGAAAATTATACGATATACAGCGCCCTTTGCAGCGGATATGCCCAGTGCGAGGGGTACGCTTTTTCTTTTAAATATCTCTGCGGACTGGCGGGGATAGACTGCATTACCGTCACCGGCACCAACGCTCAGGGAGAAACTCATGCGTGGAATATCGCCGCCCTTAACGGGATATGGTATAATGTGGACTGCACATGGGACGACCCCGTTTTTGAAAACAGCAGCCCGGATTTTCTCCGCAGATATTTCCTGCTCATACCGGACAGCGATATTCTCGGAGTGACCCATTTCCGCGACGATACCTATTTCGTTTATCCGAAATGCTATGACAGCAGCAGGACCTATTTCGCACGGGCGGGGCTGTATGCAAAAAGTGCTTCAGAGGGCATCGAAATGCTGGAGGAGGCTGCCGTTCAGGCACTCTCCGAGGGGCATAAGGACGCCGAGGTCCGCTTTGAATCCCGATCGGATTACAAGGCTGCCATGCGCACTCTTTTCGACCTCGGTGATATAAAGCGGCTTGCGTCCTCTGCACTGGAAAGGGCAGGGCTTGACGGCTCCGACGCAGCGTCCGGCATGGTCAGGTTCACTAACGACGATCTTCTTATTATTCATATCACATTCGGATAGCGCTTCGGAGGCTGTCCGATATTTCGCCGCTGATACGGCATTTGCGCTCGGAAAGGAGTTTTTATATGGACTTCAAAAAGAATAAGGCTTCGGCGGCTGCTGCGGTCCTTATGGCAGTACATCTAACGCTGCTGACCGGCTGCGGCGACAAAACGCCCGATGACAGTTTCGAGGAAATGCCCTCAATGACGGTTTACCCCTCCTTCGATTATCTGGAGACCACCGCTCCCCCCACTCAGACAGAGTCGGAAACAAGATCGGGACAGACCTATCCCGATATGACGGGCACCGAGCTTGCTACCACCTATACCGACGAATACGGCAATATATACGGAATAACCACTACTGAGGCTTCTCCCGAGACCTATACATATTCCGGTGAAGAGATCTCTTCTTCGACCCGTGACGAGTTCGGCGTGGATCTGTCGGATTTTCCCGATGTGGGCATCTCTGAGTATTACCGCAATACCGACCCTGCAAATACGCTGGTGTTCGACCCTGTTACTTCTGCATCAACGGAACGTCCCGCGGAGATTTCTTCGCCTTATTCCGTATACTCCGTGACCGATCCTTCCGCTGTGACGACGGAGACTTCGACAGCTTCGACGACAGATATTTCCGAGGAGACCACCGCTTTCGCAGAGGAGACCCGCGAGCTTACCAACGCGGAGCGTGTGGCTGAGAGAAATGCGGCTGTTCCCAGCAAATATACCAATAATAACGAGGTCATGCACACATACAGCTACAATTCGCTGACGAGCACTCAGCAGTATGTGTACGATGTCATTACATCGGCATGTCTGGATTACGAGGATAAGGTGACCTTCAGATATTCGGACAAGGTGACCTTCGATGACCTTTTCATTGCATATCAGACCCTTTACCTTGACGAGGTGCGGCTTTTCTATATCGACAAGAATATAAGCTATGTGTCCGATAACTCCACGGGGTATATCCTCTCCATGAATATCAACTATTCATATTCCGAGGATCAGGTCAATACAATGAAGCAGGAGATGGACGAAAAGACCGATGAGATACTCGCGGGCGTCACAAAGGATATGTCCGATTACGAGGTCGTGAAGTATATCCACGACAAGCTTATAACTCTCTGCGACTATACCATATCCGGCAGCTATGTCACCACCTCCTACGGCGCTATCGTCAAGAACAAGGCACAGTGTCAGGGCTATTCCAGAGCTTTTTCCTATCTGTGCGATCTCTGCGGTATAGAGACGGATATCATTCTGGGCGAATCTCAGCAGCATATGTGGAATATGGTGAAGCTTGACGGGAAATGGTATCATATCGACCTTACATGGGACGACCCCAATAAATCGGATTATCCCGACGCGGTGTTCTATGATTATTTCTGCGTTTCCACCGACCGCATGCTGGAGTTCCGCACCATCGACGGAAACAGCCATGAGCTGCCCGAAGCGGAGTCCAACGATCTGGAATATTATACCTACAATTCTCTGGTGGTATCAAGCGTGAGCGAAGCAAGGGAGCTTTTCGCCAAGGAAGCGGCAAAGGCTTCCGAAGAGGGCAGACCTGTGGTGCAGTTCAGATGCTCCACCTCGGAGGTGTACGAGGAGATAATCGACGAATTTTTCTCCAACAACAAACAGAACAATATCCTTGATATGGTCGATGATGTGAACGAGACCATTGTCAATAAATTAAGATCCGACTCGGTATATCACTATACCAACGCGGATACGCTGATAGTAAAAATATTCCTGAATTACAGCTGACGAGAGGAGTACCGGCGGATTAAATGAGCAAAGGAATAACAATGCGGATACTGCCGCTTATTACGGCTTTTGCCTTTCTGACGGGCTGCTCGGACAGCGGCGGGAATGACATGGAGCCGCAGGAGATACAATATAAGGTGATAACGGGCAGCGGAAACTCGGTCTATCCTATCGATGAGGGAAAATATTCCTCGCCCGTGGAAACGGAGTATATATCCGTCCCCGGCGGAATGACTACCCGTTTCGGATACGACCAGCTGGATAAAAGCGGAAAGGATATCTATAACCTTATCCTGAACGCCGTGAAAAACTGCGGCGAGACCGCCGAGATCCCCAATATAGACAGCTCGGGAAAGCTGTATAACCGCATACTTGAGCTGATACGGTTTGAAAATCCCGCCATGTTCCATATCGAGAGCCGTGAGATAGGCAGGATAAGCCTTGCGGCGCAGAGCTTCGATATAAAGTTTTCCTATAAGTATTCCGCCGAGGAGGTCAATATCATGCTCCGCGAGACCGAAAAGGCGGCGGATAAGATAATGGTGCAGATAACAGCGGATATGGACGAGTACGATATAGTCAAGCTTTTCCACGATTCTCTGATAATAAACTGCAAAAATGACGAAAACGGACAGTATGTCGATAACGTATACGGTGCGCTTGTGGACGGAAAGGCTCTCTGTGAGGGTTATGCAAAGGCATTTTCCTATCTCTGCGGACGGGCAGGGATAGAGAATGTCATCGTTACGGGAAAGACCACTACCGACCATATGTGGAATATGGTCAAGCTTGACGGAAACTGGTATCATGTGGACGTCACTTGGGACCACCCATCGGCGATAATCACCGATGCATATCCCGACGCGGTGATGTACAATTATTTCCTTATCAGCGACGCGGACGCTGCGGAAAACCGCACTATCGACAATGATTATTTCGAGCCGCCCCGTGCCACGGGCAGCGTGATGAACTATTTCTATCACGAGGGAATGTACGCGGACAGCTACGACGCAGCCCTCAACTGCATAAAAAACGGCTGCGAGGGAGCCGTCGCCGATGAACGGCACAGCTTTATGATAAAGCTTGCCTCGGACGACCTTTATGAAACGGTCATAGGGAATCTTTCCTCGGGACCCGACCTGTCCGGGGTGATGTCCGAAGCGGGCTTCACCGGCAGGATAAGCTATACGAACATGTACTCCTCGGACAGGATAATCATGTTCATGCTGGAATACTGAAAAACAAGAAAAGCCGTCGGCTGTGAGGATATCTCATTCAGCCGGCGGCGTGTTTTTTATTCAGTTATGGACTGCGTCGGGTCTGCGGTTTTTTCTTTCCTCCGCAAGCTGCTTTTCGGTGATGATAAGCTTAGTGTTGTCGGGCTTGTACATGGTATCGTACATCTTCACGAACTCCAGCGCGGAGGCCTCGTCCATGGGCTTGCTCATCAGGAAGCCCTGAATGTAGTCGCATTTCAGCTTGACGATGGAGTTATACTGTGCCAGTGTTTCCACGCCCTCTGCCACAGTCTTGATATTCATGGAATGAACAAGGTCTATTATGCTGTCGGTTATCTTATAATCTGCGCCGTCGCCTGCGATATTGTCCACGAAGGACTTGTCCACCTTCAGGCAGGAAATGGGGAAGCTTTTCAGATAATTAAGCGAGGAATATCCCGTGCCGAAGTCGTCCAGTGCGATCCCGAAGCCCAGATCGTGCATTTCGTTGATATAGCCCGTGCTATTGTCGGCGAAATCCACCAGCGATGTCTCGGTTATCTCTATCTGAACATTGCGTGGATCCACGTTGGTCACATGCAGCACGCGGTGTATGTTTTCCATGAAGTCCCTGCTTTTCAGCTGAACGGGGGAAACATTTATGGACATAATGATGTCCTTATTGTACTCGTTTATCTGCTTTAAGAAGCGGCAGCCCGTTTCAAATATCCACATGCCGATGTTGACTATCTCGCCTGTTTCCTCGGCTATCTCAACGAACTGGGAGGGCGGAACGAAGCCCAGATCCTCCGATTCCCAGCGGACAAGGACCTCAAAGCCGTGAATGCTTCTGTCGGCAGTGGAGATTATCGGCTGATAATTCAGATAAAGCTCGTTGTTGTCAAGGGCATGGGTCAGCAGCTGTGATATGGCAGCCTTATTGGTGATCTTCTTATGAAGGCTGCGGCTGTAGTAGCTTAGACGGTTCTTGCCGCGCTCCTTTGAACGGGAGAGAGCTATCTCGGCACTTCTAAGCAGCGCAGAGGGAGTCTGTCCGTCCTCGGGGTAGATAGCGGCGCCCTCGGAGCAGCGGATATAAAGCTGTGACATCAGAGCGGATATAGGGCTTTCGAGCAGACCGTTGAGCTCGGATATTTTGCTTTCGAGCTCGTCGGTGGTATCGCTGACCTCGCGGAGGATAACGAACATATCGGAGCTGAAGCGGTAAACTCTGCCGAAAACGGTCTGAAGACGGGAAGCAAATTCCTTCAGCACCATATCGCCGTATTTGTGGCCGAGGGTCTCGTTTATCCACCTGAAGTTGTCTATGTCGATAAAAACGATGGCAAATCTGGGACGCTCGCTGTCGCGGCTGATTATATGGTCGTCGATAGCTTCGTAGAGCTTTATGCGGTTTTTCACGCCCGTAAGAGTATCGAGGTTCACATATTCGTCGATGATGGCATTTTTCCGCTGGAGCTCTTCGGCGAGATTATCCACCGACTGCGCGATAAGACCTATCTCATTGTCCGAAGCGGCGTTGATGCGGAAGTTGTAGTTGCCCGCAGAAATTTCCGCAATGGAGCGGGATATCTGGGGGATACTGCGGCACTCGTGTCTTACGACGCTGAGGATAACGATTATCATTATCACCAGCAGTCCCACAAGCAGCAGCATTTCCTCGCCGAAGGTCTTTTCGCGGAAATCCTTCATGGAGCTGTATTCCGAAGCGGCGTATATCCTCCAGCCGGTGTTCTTTTCGACGCAGAAGCTGACGCAGTAGTTTTCGTTATCGGAGATGATATCCAGCGCAGAAGCTTCGTCAAAGGGGGAGCATATCACGCTGCCCTTTTCATCGGTGATGATAATGTTATACACCTTTGAAGAGGAAAACTTAGCGAAATAGTCCATAACGGATTCAAAGGACATTTCCTCGATAACAAAGCCCAGCAGTCGGTCGTTTTCCTTAACGGAGGCGATAACTGCGGCGGATTTTTCCGTATTTCCAACGCCGCCGGTGAGAATGGAGATGCGGAAATCGCTGCCGTCCACGAGGAAGCTGTCGTGCCAGCTCTGAGCGTTAAGGCGGAGATATCCCGTACTGTCGGAGGAGATATACTCCCCGCCGTTTTCACGTATGAGCCATACGCGGTCGATATCAGAGCTTGAAGCGATGCTTTTGCAGAGCGTATGGACAAGCTTGCTGCAGGAATCGTCGCCGCTGCCGGCTATCCATTCTCTGACCAGCACGTCCTCGGAGATGCTGCGGGCGTCCGATATCCTCGAAGAAATGAAATTCTCCGCGATAACGGAGGCGTTTTCAAGCCCCGTTTCGGTATAAGAATTTACCAGATAGTCTGCCGACACGATGTTCATAAAGTATCTGACTCCCGCGAAAAGCAGCAGTATCAGGATACTGAATATGATAAGCACGGCAGTAAGCTTAGCTGAAAAGTTGGTTTTGATTTTTTTCAGTAATTTTCCCATAATGATGTCTTAAAGGACGTACTCCTTTCGGAAATTTAATTATACAAACAATAATATTCAAATATTTTCAGATGATACTATTATAACATTTTTCTTGAAATTTTTCAAGTAAAATTTTACTATTTCTTGCGAGATTGTAAATTTTCTTTGCATTTGAATAAATTGGAATTGCAATATTTTCAGAATTACGTGCATTTTTTACAGATTGTTAACAATTGGAAGAGGGCGTATCCTGTCGGATAATGTCGTTCAGCCGCCGACAGTGTTTTCTTTTTTTCGCTTGACAGCTTACTGAGAAAAGGATATACTTAGTGAGAAGAGAAAAAATCATGTCTGTAAGCAGGAGAAGAGCATGAAAAGAAAGCAGATAATAATCATACTTGCCGCAGCGGGGCTGATCTTGTCGGGCTGCGGCGAGGATACGCCGCCCGAACTGAATAAGGTGTTCAGAAAGGAATATACCGCAGCGGAATCCTCGGAGGAAACCTCTGTCCCGACCGAAGCAAGCAGGGAAGAGCTCGGCTCTGCGGAGGTATCGGGGGCTGTTATTGAAGGGACTGCGCCTTCGGGTGAGCTGTCGGAGGTCAGCGGGACCTCGGCTGTTCCGGAAACGGACAGCCCTGCGGGAGAAACGGTCACCGCGAAAAATCTCCTGTCCTCGGAGGGCGGGAACGTTATCGTCGAGGAAAGTCTGCCCGTGACCGGGTCCGCGCAGGCGGTCATATCCTCGTCGGTATCATATTATGCGCTGAATTATCCCACCCAGTGCGGAATGTGGTTTTCCTATCTGGAGTACGAGCGGATAATGAAAGGACAGTCCAAGGATGTATTTACGGGATATGTCCGCGAGGCCTTCGACAATATGCTGTCGGTGGGCGTGAACACGGTATATGTGCAGCTGCGGCCCTTCGGAGACGCGTACTATGAGTCGGATATCTTCCCCAAGGGCAGCTGTCTTACGGGCAGCTATGACCCCCTTGAAATAATGGTGGAGGAGGCTCACAGCCGCGGACTTTCAATTCACGGCTGGATAAATCCCATGCGGCTCATGACTTCTGAACAGATGTCGGAGCTGTCCTCGTCCTATATAATAAAGCAGTGGTTCGACAGCGGCGTGAACATGTACGAATACGACGGAAGGATGTACCTTGACCCCTCAAAGGAGGAGGTCCGCAGTCTTATATGCGCGGGAGTGACTGAGATACTTGAAAAATACGATGTGGACGGAATACAGATAGACGATTATTTCTACCCCACTGCGGATATGGAATGGGATAAGGAAAGCTACAGCGAGTACGGAGAAAGTCTGCCGCAGGAGGATTTTCGCCGAAATTCCGTGACCCAAATGGTAAAGGAGATATATTCCGCCGTTCATCGGGCGAACGATTCGGCGGTGTTCGGGATATCGCCCTCGGGAAACGCCGAGGCGGACTATTCGCAGCTGTTTGCGGACGTGTATCTGTTCTGCGGCAGCGGGGACTGCTGCGATTACATATGTCCCCAGATATATTACGGACTGGACCATGAGAGCCGTCCCTTCGAGGAAACTCTGCTGGAATGGAAGGCAATGTGCTGTGAGAGCGTATCCCTTGTGGCGGGCATAGGCGCATACAAGGCAGGCACCGAGGACGCTTATGCAGGTTCGGGCAGGAACGAATGGAAGGATAATTCCGACATCATCTCAAAGGAGATGAAAATAGCCGCAGACAACAGCTGCGGCACGGCATTATTCCGATATGATTCCCTGTTCACCCCCGCCCCCGAGGTGAAAAAGAGCGTTGAAGAAGAACTGGAAAAGTTAACGGTGAACGGTTCAAAATAACTGTTCACTGTTAACTGTAAACTGTCAGCTGATTATCATGCTGTCGGAGAGGGTCTCGTTGTTGCTGCTGTAGAGAGACAGGAGCTTGTCGAGGGTCATTTCGTCCCGCTCCTTTCCCGAAAGCGACAGCATCAGGCTGCCCTGACTCAGCAGAATGGTCTTGTTGCCGTAGTGGAGCGCGTTGTCTATATTGTGGGTTATCATCAGGGTGGTGATATGATCGTTCTTGACTATCTTGTCGGTTATCTCCATGACCTTTTCTGCGGTCTTGGGGTCAAGAGCCGCGGTGTGTTCGTCAAGGAGAAGGAGCTTCGGCGTGACGATGGTCGCCATCAGCAGAGTTATCGCCTGACGCTGACCGCCCGAAAGCAGTCCCACGGGAGTTTTCATTCTGTCCTCCAGACCGAGGTCAAGCTCTGCAAGGCGCGCTCTGAAAAGCTCCACGTCCTTTTTGTTTATGCCTATGCTGAGGCTCCGCTTTTTTCCTCTGGAGTAAGCAAGCCCGAGATTTTCCTCAATGGTCATTGAAGGCGCCGTGCCGCGGAGCGGGTCCTGAAAGAGCCGTCCTATCATGCGGGCGCGCTGATATTCCTTTAAGGGAGTTATATCCTTCCCGTCGAGGAATATCCTTCCTCTGTCGAGAGAACAGCTGCCGCTTATGGCGTTCATCAGCGTGGATTTTCCCGCGCCGTTGGAGCCGATGACCGTGACAAAATCTCCGCTGTCGATAGTATATGTGAAGTCACGGAGAGCCTTTCTCTCGTTGACTGTGTTTTTATTGAAGGTAATGGAAGCGTGTTCTATTTTAAGCATTTCCATATTGACACCATTCCTCTCTGATCAGTGTTCGGCATATATTGATTATTCGGCGCATTTGAGCGCCTTTCTTTTTTCGCTGTAATGCTTTATGGCGGGGATAGCCGTCGCCGCCGTTACGATAAGCGCCGAGAAAAGCTTCAGGTCGATGGATTCCATGCCCAGCTTCAGCGCGATAGTCAGCACGAAGCGGTAGAGTATCGCTCCCACCACCGCTGACAGCATACCGCGGAGCACCGAGCGTCTGCCGAAGATAAGCTCGCCGATGATTATGGAAGCAAGTCCGATGACCAGCATTCCGATACCGCCGTTGGCGTCGCCGAAGCCCGAATACTGGGCATATACTGCTCCCGACAGCGCTACAAGAGCGTTTGCGGTCCCGAGGCCGAGTATCTTCATCTTGTCGGAGTCTATGGACGAGGCTCTTACCATTGCTTCATTGTCGCCCGTTGCGCGGAGGGACATTCCCAGCTGCGTGTTCAGGAACAGGTACAGCAGAGCAAATACTATCAGCGCGATGATGCCGCAGACGATGAGATTCGCCGCATTTTTGTTCAGTCCCGAGCGTATCCCCGTGAAAATGGTATCGGTATCGAAAAGGGAGATGTTGGGCTTTTTGCCCATTACGTGCATGTTTATGGAGTACAGCGCAGTCATTACGAGTATTCCCGAAAGAATGGGCTGTATCTTCATTTTGGTGTGAAGAAGTCCGGTAGCTGTTCCCGCCAGAAAGCCTGCGAAGAACGAAAGTATTATCCCGATAAACGGATGACCGTTCACGGTGAATATGGAGGACACCGCTACTCCCAGAGTAAAGGTGCCGTCAACGGTCAGGTCGGGAGTATCGAGGATACGGAAGGAAATGTATATTCCCATTGCGAGTATCGCAAATATCAGTCCGAGCTCCACTGCGCCGCTGATAACTGCTATTGACATATTATACCACTCCTATGCTGTTTGCAGCAAAAAATCATATATACCATTATATCAGATTTCTCTCCGAAAAACAATAGAAAAATAAACAATATCCAACTTTTTTATTTGTCAATAGACAAATTGTATACTTGATACCCAAGCTCTTCGTCAAAATAAACAAAAAATATCACGATGCATAAAATTTTGTTGACAAACAGATTAAAATATAGTAAAATTAAAGAAAGTAATATATTGGCGTAAAATATCGCCATAAAATAAATTTTTCGGAGGTTATAGCTTTGAATATTAAACTTACCGATCTTATTGATGTTAAAACCTTACAGGAAATTCAGGACGGATTTGCTGCCACAACGGGAATGGCGGCTCTTACTACAGATGAAAAGGGAAATGCTCTCACAAAGGGAAGCAACTTTACCGATTTCTGCATGAATCTTACGAGAAAGTCGCCTTTGGGCTGCAAAAGGTGCGAGCAGTGCGACGCCGACGGCGGAAAACAGGCTCTCCGTCTGGGAAAGGGCATGGCTTATCGCTGCCACGGCGGACTCTATGACTTTGCCGCTCCCATTATGCTCAACGGCGAGATGATAGGCTCCTTTATCGGCGGACAGGTCCTCACCGAAAAGCCCGACGAGAATGAGTTCCGCAAGATAGCCAAGGAGCTGGGCATAGACCCCGAAAGCTATGTCCGCGCGGTGAGAAAGGTGCCCGTTCTTCCTAAGGAGCGCATCGACGCTGCTGCTTCCTTCCTGTATACTATCGCAAAGACTCTGTCAAGCGCTGCCTATGCCGCATATGTGGCAAAGCAGAGCAATCTTGACCTTTCCAGCGGCAATCTGGAGCTCAGACGGAAGCTTTCCGAAACTGCGGGCGTTGTTCAGCAGAGCATAGAAAATATGCGCAGACTGGACGCAAAGTTCGAAGAGCTTGAAACTGCGGCTTCCTCTTCGGCTGCCGAGGTCAATGCTACAAGAGATACTATCAAGGTCATCAAGGATATCGCTATGAATACGCGTATCCTCGGCTTTAACGCGTCTATCGAGGCTTCCCGCGCCAAGGAAAGCGGCAAGGGCTTCGGCGTTATCGCTCAGGAGGTAAGAGGTCTTGCCGAAACATCTACCGTTTCTGCGGACAAGATCGAAGTTACGATGAAGTCTATCACCGACTCTACCAAGAAGATCGACGAGTGCGTTAAGGAGACCAGAAAGGTCGTTGAGGAAAATCTTCAGAATATGGCTGAATTTGAAAGTCTGCTTAAAGATTTGAAGTGATCTGCCGATATATATTATATACATAAAAAGTGTATATGCGATTTGCAAATACCGTTTGCAGGAAAGGATGGTTTGATTATGGAAATGATGGGATCTATCGCCAATCTGGCGACAAACATGTCAAATGCACAGGTCTCTGTCCAGATGAACACATCGCTCCTTAAAAAAGCAATGGATACACAGGCTTCCGCTATGGAAACTCTGTTTGATTCCATGCCTCAGACATTCCCCGGCGACAACGGCTATATGTTTGACGCAACAGCATAAGGACGGCTGTGGTTTTTCAAATCGGAACTAAAGCGGATAAGGTATTGTCTGACGGTGCCTTATCCGCTTGTATTTTTAGGAGAATTGTTATGGATTTTAATAAAAAAGCGGAAGAAATAGTAAGCAAAATGACTGTCGAGGAGGCAGCAGGTCAGCTGCAGTACAATGCCCCCGCGATAGAACGGTTGGGGATACCTGCCTATAACTGGTGGAACGAGGGCATACACGGACTTGCGCGGTCGGGGACTGCTACCGTTTTCCCGCAGACTGTCGGACTTGCTGCCATGTTCGACAGGGAGCTTGTCCGCAGGGTGGGGGATATCACCTCCTCCGAGGCAAGGGCAAAGTACAACGCCTATCAGCAGTTCGGCGATACCGACATCTACAAGGGACTTACCCTCTGGGCGCCCAATATCAACATATTCCGCGACCCGCGCTGGGGACGCGGTCACGAGACCTACGGCGAGGACCCTTATCTTACCGCCGAGCTGGGCTGCGCCTTTGTCCGCGGAATACAGGGGGACGGGGAGTATCTCAAGGAAGCGCTGAACAAAGGCGAAGCCCTCGTTTCCGACGCTCGAAGATCCGTCACTGAGAGTGTCGTGAAACGATTTGATCAGCGGTTCATTAAGGCTGCCGCATGCGTCAAACATTTCGCAGTGCACAGCGGTCCCGAGTCTCTCCGCCATGAGTTCGATGCCGTGGTCTCCCCGAAGGATCTGGAGGAGACCTATCTTCCTGCCTTTGAAGCGACCGTAAAAGCAGGCGCAGAGGGCGTTATGGGAGCATATAACCGCGTGAACGGCGAGCCTGCCTGTGCGTCGGAGTATCTTATGGGAAAGCTGGACGAATGGGGCTTCGACGGATATTTCGTTTCCGACTGCTGGGCTATCCGCGATTTCCACGAGCACCACGGAGTCACCGCCAACAGCGTGGAGTCTGCCGCAATGGCGATAAAGGCGGGCTGCGACTTAAACTGCGGCTGTACCTATGCATATCTGCTGGCAGCCCTTGACGAGGGGCTTATCACCGAAAAGGAGATACGCACCGCATGCGTTCATCTGATGAGGACAAGGCTGCGGCTGGGACTGTTTGAAGAGCATACCGAATTTGACGATACCGATTATCTGACCGTGTCCTGTCCCGAGCACAAGGCGCTTTCGCTGAAATGCGCGGAGCGTTCTATGGTGCTGCTGGAGAATAACGGCATACTTCCTCTGGATGAGGATAAGCTGCGTACTATCGCCGTTATAGGTCCCAATGCCGGGAGCAGGGCTGCGCTGGAAGGTAATTACTGCGGCACTGCGGACAGGTATGTCACCTTCTTAGAGGGCATCGAAGACCGCTTCATGGGACGTGTCCTCTATGCGGAGGGCTGTCATCTGTACAAGGACAGAACATCGGGACTGGCACAGGCGGGCGACCGCTATGCCGAGGCAATGGCTGCCGCGGCTGCTGCGGATATATCTGTACTCTGTCTCGGACTTGACCCCACCATTGAGGGAGAAGAGGGCGATACGGGAAATGAATTCTCCTCGGGGGATAAGTCCGACCTGCGGCTGCCCGAGAGCCAGCGCATACTCATCGAAAAGATAAAGAGCATAGGCAAGCCCTTTATCGTGGTATGCTCCGCGGGAAGCTCCGTCAATATCGAATGTGAGCCCGACGGATATATCCATGCGTTCTATCCCGGCTCGGAGGGCGGAACTGCACTGGCAGAGATACTGTTCGGAGATGTTTCTCCGTCGGGAAAGCTTCCCGTCACATTCTATGACACAGCCGAAAAGCTGCCGCCCTTCACCGATTATTCCATGAACGACCGCACCTATCGCTATGCACGGGATAATGTGCTTTATCCCTTCGGGTACGGGCTGACCTATGGGGATATTGTGTGCACGGGGCTTGAATATCGTGACAATACCGCATACGTCACCGCGGAAAACAGGGGAGACCGCAGCAGCGAGGATGTTATCCAGCTGTATATCAGGGACTATTCGGAACATGCCGTGCCGAATGTATCTCTCTGCGGCTTTTTGAGGATATCCCTTGAAAGCGGTGAAAAGCGGATATACGAGCTTCCCGTGGAGGAGCGAGCATTTACTTCGGTAAACGATAATGGCGAACGCAAGCGATTCGGAGATCGCTTCACATTGTATGCCACAACAAAAGGCGCGGAAGAACTCCAATGTTCGACGGAGATCGGCTGACGCTGTAACGGAATTGTATTCAAATATTAATTAACTTGTCCATTGAAAAATGTGTGCAGAAATAGTATAATAATAGAGTGATAATGAGAGCTGATAGCAATTAGCCAATAGCTGTTAGCTGAGAACTAAGGATTATGCACATTTACCAAGGGAGGGTTCCTAACACATGTACTACTGCTGCGGAATGTCCGATACGGGAAGCGTCCGCGACCACAATGAGGACGCTTTTATGATAAATAAAACTGTTATGAATACGTCGCAGCTGGAAAGCAGCCTGCAGTATCCCTTTATTATTGCGGTGGCTGACGGCGTTGCGGGCGAGGCTAAGGGCGAGGTCGCTTCCAAAATGGCACTTAAAATGCTGTCGGGAGTGAAGCCCTCGGGCAAGACAGATTACCGTAAAAAGGTGATGAATATCCATCGGAAAATACGCAGGTACGGTATCACTCACGAACGCTCCGAAAATATGCAGACTACTCTCTGCGCCCTTGCCGTGGACGAAAAGGGCGGACATTATGTGATAAATGTGGGCGATTCCAGACTTTACCGCGTCCGCTGCGGCAGTATCAGACAGATATCTACCGATCAGTCACTGGTGCAGATGCTTTACGGCGACAAGCGCATATCCTTCGAGGAAAAGCTCAAGCATGAGAACAGTCATGTGATACTGCCTGTGCTGGGGAATACCTCCGCTGACCCCGAGCCCCAGATAATCCCTATCGAGCCCCTTGAATACGGCGATATCATACTGATATGCTCCGACGGGCTTTCCGATTATCTCACTCAGGGCGAGTTTGAGGAAATACTTGCGCTTCCTCTGAAGCTTCCAAAGAGACTGTCCATTCTCACTCAGACAGCTATCAAAAACGGCAGCCCCGATAACATAACCGTTCTCGCTGTTTCGCTGTATGAGGACGTTTCCGAGCGTCAGAGCTCGGTGGGATGAATATAATTATTGATGATATCTCCGCCGACAGGGCTTTTCGTTATGAATATGTTCTGTTGGCGGAGCTTTTTTTGCCTTTTTGTCAATATCTGCTGTAAAATGCATATCGGTTTTGTAGGAATTACCAAAAATAAAATAACTACTTGACAAATAGGAATTATATGCTATAATATAATCATAAGCTAAAGGCAGCAACGCACAGAGCTTGTGCGCAAGATGCGCAGTCAGATTTTTCGTCAGATTGTATAGAAATTTCGCAGGCAGGCTGGCGCCTGTCAAGAAATTTCTGTGCAAGATGACGGAAAATATGCAAGCAGATTGCGTGCAAAGCCCTCAGGCGGGCTTTGTGCGGTGCTGCCTTGGAGGAGATAACCGATATGATAAGTAGGAATTTGTTCCGCTCGGACCGAATGTGCCGATGTCACCGCGGATAACGCTCATACGAATAAATAATGAAAACAACTAATCAATGAAAGAGGTATATATTATGTCACAGGAATGGAAATTTGAAACTAAGGCACTTCATGTAGGTCAGGAGAACGCAGACCCCGTTACCGATTCGAGGGCAGTCCCCATTTATGCAACAACATCTTACGTATTCCACGATTTTCAGCACGCAGCAGACCGCTTCGGTCTGAGGGACAGCGGCAATATCTACGGCAGACTCACTAACCCCACTCAGGATATCTTCGAGCAGAGGATAGCTGCTCTTGAAGGGGGAGTTGCTGCTCTGGCTGTGGCTTCCGGCGCGGCGGCTGTTACTTACACTATCCAGACTCTCGCAAAGGCGGGAGACCACATCGTCGCTTCCAAGACTATTTACGGCGGTACATACAATCTGCTTGAACACACCCTCACCGATTACGGCATCAAAACGACCTTCGTTGACCCCGAGGAGGAGGGCTCCTTCGAAAAGGCGATTCAGCCCAACACAAAGGCTCTCTATGTGGAGACTCTCGGCAACCCCAACTCCAACGTTGCGGATATCGAGGCTCTTGCTAAGATAGCTCATGCACATGATATCCCTCTCGTGGTGGATTCTACGTTTGCGACTCCTTATCTTCTCCGTCCCATCGAGTACGGCGCGGATATCGTCGTTCACAGCGCAACTAAGTTCATCGGCGGACACGGCACCGCTATCGGCGGAGTTATCGTTGACAGCGGAAAGTTCGACTGGATAAAGTCGGGCAAGTTCCCTCATCTTACCGAACCCAATCCCAGCTATCACGGCGTAAGCTTCGCAAAGGACGTGGGCGCTGCGGCATTCGTAACATACAT
>JBJESJ010000087.1:0-2296 GCA_051882725.1 Oscillospiraceae bacterium | reverse complement strand
TCTATTATACCATATTTCTCGCTTGATGGAAAGATTTAATCAGTGTTTCCTTAGAATTACATTAAATTATAATATGTCATTGACAAGAACGATATTTTTTTGTATAATCAGTAGTATAGCTTTATAACAACGCAGGAGGGACTTCTGATAAATGAAATATGACGATAAAATCGCAGACGAACTGAAATATCGGGTAGGTCCGCTTATCTACATGCCCGGGCTCAGAACGGATATCGCCGAAAAGCTCGCGGGCTTTTCCGCAGGAGGCGCAATGTCCGCTGCAGTCTGCCTTGAGGATACTGTAAAGGACAGCATGGTGGAGACTGCGGAGCATAATACGGCAGAACAATTCCGCAGACTGGGAAAAATGACAGAAAACGGCTCCGCAGACCCCGAAAGCCTGCCCCTTTTGTTTATCAGAGTGAGATCCCCACAACAGATAGAAAAAATGATATCTCTTCTGGGCGCGGACGTGAAATATCTCTGCGGCTTTATCCTTTCAAAAATAGACGATGAAACGATCTGCGGCTACAGCAGGATGATCAGAAAGATCTCGGAGCAGTGCGAAAAAAGATTCTTTTATATGCCCATTATCGAGAATCCCTCGCTGCTTCAGCTGAATACCCGCTATGACAGGCTTTCCCGTCTTAAAAACGAGCTGGATGATATCGGGGAACATATCCTTAACGTCCGCGTGGGCGGGAATGATTTCTGCAGGGCTTTTTCCCTCCGCAGCAGCATCACCCAGACTATCTACGACTTTTTCCCAGTAGCAAATCTGCTTTCCGATATCTCGGTGACCTTTTCCTCCGATTACGTGGTCTCCGCGCCCGTGTGGAACTACTTCGGCACTCCCTCGGAGACTCTGTGGAAACAGGGCATGCGCCGCGAAATGGAATCGGACAATGCCATGGGCTTTTTCGGAAAGACCGTTATCCATCCCGTACAGATAAATGAGGTCATCGAAAATATGAAGGTCTCCCGGGAGGACTACGACGACGCAAGGCTTATCCTCGGCACCGAGGACAACGATGTGCAGGTCATAAAAGGAACGGCGGGGAACCGTATGTACGAGCATAAGGTCCACAGCGGCTGGGCACGGAAGATACTCTCCGCTGCGGAAAATTACGGAATAAAGGAATACTGCGGGGAATGTGTGCAATGACAGTCATCGAAAACATTTCTGGATATGAGCTTGACGAGCTGACAGGGCTTGCCGTCCGTGAGAATAATTCCAAGAGAAAAAATCTGATAGTCAATAATTTTCAGGCAAAGCATGTCCCCGCTGTTCCTTCCGAAACGCTGCGGCTTTTTGACAGGCTGGCAAGTCGGATAAGGCTTTCCGAAACAAACGGAAAAGTCATGGTAATAGGCTTTGCGGAAACTGCTACCGCCATTGCTGCGGCAATATCCGCTTATATCGGAAACTGTGTTTTCCTCCACACCTCGCGGGAGGATATCCCCCGCAAATACTGCGTCGCCGATTTCAGCGAGGAACACAGCCACGCTTCCGAGCAGTATCTCTTTTCTGAATGCGGAGACGATATCTTCCGCGGAGTAAAGCACATCATCTTCGCGGAGGATGAGCTCACCACGGGCAGGACCATACTCAATCTCATAAGCGTGCTTAGACCAAAGACCGACCCCGACTGCAGTTTTTCCGCGGCTTCAATAATCAACGGAATGAGTGCGCATGATCTTAACGAATTTGCAAAGCGGAATATCGACGTGTACAGACTTGTACGGCTCGATAACTCTATCGAGGACATGAACAGGGAGCTCGATATCTTTCCACTGCCCGACCATGGCGAAAATAAAGTCTGCAAATGCGTTCGGGAAAGCATTATTTTCGGAAAAGCAGACCCCCGTCTCGGCTGCGGCTGCGACGAATATGAAAATGCCGTCGGCAAGCTGAAAATGAGCTTTTTTAATGAATTTTCAGCGGAGCTTTCAGGCTCAATGAGCATCGACGTTATCGGCACCGAGGAGTGCATGTACCCTGCCGTAAAGCTTGCCGAAGCCCTTGAAAACAAGGGGCACGACGTCCGCTCCCATTCCACTACGAGAAGTCCTATAGTGCCGTCCTGTTCGGAGGATTATCCGCTGAATGAACGGTATAAGCTCCACAGCTTTTATAACGGCAGACGGACTACCTATCTGTACAATTTATATCCTTGCGATATGACTATTCTTGTGACCGATTCGGAAAATATCGGTCCGTCAGCACATAACGATATTATCAATATTATAAAATCGGAAAAGCTTATCATCTTGAACTGGAGAAAATAAAATGAAA
>JBJESJ010000086.1:0-9797 GCA_051882725.1 Oscillospiraceae bacterium | reverse complement strand
AGTTCGCCAGCCTTTCAAGGCTGCGAGTTTCCAAAGGGCGGAGTCCTTTGGTCGCTGTCCGCAGACAGCGAAATCCCCCACCGGCACGTAACACAGCGATGCTGCAAGTCTAAGCCGAAGCGCCGAACAACAATAAAGCGCCGCCCGAAAAAAATGCACGGAATCTAACATAGTAAATCCTGTGAGCAGCTAAGTGGAAGTCCTGCTCGGGCGGCGCTGCATTTGACAGCGAAGCGAATCAAATGCGCGGAGCGAAGCTCCGCCGAAAGCGAACTGTGCATAGTCGGTAAATCTAAAGCCAAAGCAAACAGCAAACAGCATGTAAATCAAAATAGTGTGTAAAGAAATGATCTTTACACAAAAGCGATAATCAAAACAAGATCAGAAGCGGAGCAATCATCTTGCTTCTTGCTTCTGGTTTTCTTGTTTCTGTAAGGAGGTATTCACATGAGCAGCTATAAAAAACAGATACACGAATATATCGCCGCTCACAGGGAGGATATGACAGAATTTCTGTCACGGCTGATATCATATAAAAGTGTGATGAGCGAGCCTGTCGATAATATGCCCTTCGGAAAGGGCTGCGCGGAGGTGCTGGGCGAGTTTCTTTCCGAGTGTGAAAAATCCGGCTTTAAGACAAAAAATATTGACAACTACGCCGCTCATGCGGATATGAACGAGCTGCCGCCGAGTCTGGGGATACTTTGTCACCTTGACGTGGTGCCCGAGGGCACGGGCTGGTCGAGCGACCCTTACAGGGCGGAGCTTCGCGGGGATAAGATATTCGGCAGGGGAGCTATCGATGATAAGGGCCCCGCAGCTGCGGCTCTGTTTGCCATGAAATGCGTCGGGGAGCTGGGAATCCCGCTGAAAAAGGGCGTGCGTATCATTGTGGGCTGCAACGAGGAGAACGGTTCCGAGGATATGGAGTATTATCTCCGACATGAAAAATTTCCCGAAATGCTGGTCACTCCCGACGGAAATTACCCCGTTATCAACATCGAAAAGGGCATGCTGCGCTGCGAAATAACGGCTGACGGTCTTTCGGAGGATATCATCTCCATTCACGGAGGTTCGGTCATCAATGCCGTGCCCGAGCTGTGCGAAGCGGTGGTGAAAAACATCTCCGCGGATAAGGTCAGCGAAATTGCAAATAGTATAGATAATATAAAAATATACGCAGAGGATAAAGATGGCTGCACCTATATCAGAGCCGAGGGAATATGCGCTCATGCGTCTACTCCCGAGCAGGGCACTAATGCGGTGACTGCTATGCTCACGGTTCTGGGCAGGCTGTTCGGCGGAAAAACAGCGGCATTGTCCGAGCTGTTCCCATTCGGCGAGACCGACGGAACAGCGGCAGGTGTGAAATGCGCCGATGAAAAGTCGGGCGGGCTCACCCTTGTGCTGAGCGTGATAAATGCGGAGAACGGCGCTCTCAAGGCATATTGCGACAGCCGTTTCCCCGTCAGCAGGACCCTTGGCGAGATATCCTCCTCACTGTGCGGAAGTATCGCAGATAAGGGCTTTTCTGCGAAGATAGTCCTCGGCAGCGAGCCTCACTATGTGGACTCGGACAGCGATTTCATAAAAAGTCTGCTTACCGTGTACGAGGATATCACAGGCGAAAAGGGAGAGTGTATCGCTATCGGAGGCGGCACCTATGTGCATGATACCGATAACGGCGTGGCATTCGGCGCGGAATTCCCCGGGGAGGATAATCATATGCACGGCGCGGACGAGTTCATTAAAGTGAGCTCATTGCTGCTGAATGCGGAAATTTACGCAAATATGATAGCAAGGCTCTGCGGGGAGCAATAATTGGATCAAGGCAGACAATACGCAGTGTTGCCTGCTTTTTTATTGCGGGGGCTTTGGCAGCATATCTCACAATAAACCGCAGGTGAATTTTGTGCAGATATACAAAATTTTTTCGGTAAACGATTTAGCTTCCCGATTTTTATTAAAAATTAACAAAATCCTCTTGACAAGTAACCGATTACATAGTACAATAAGGGTAATGGCTCTTCGGGTATCCCGAGGAGAAAACCGGTAATTATTAACGGACGAAACGTCCGGTGTTAAATGGAGGAACTCAAAATGAGCGAATTTTTCAAGGAAATCGGCAAGATCCCCTACGAGGGCAAGACAAGCACAAATCCTCTGGCATTCAAGTACTATAATCCCGATGAGATCATCGACGGCAAGCCTATGAGAGAACATCTTAAGTTCGCTCTTTCATGGTGGCATACTATGGGCGGAGACGGCACCGATATGTTCGGCTGCGGCACCACCGACAAGTCATGGGGCGAGTCCGATCCTACAGCAAGAGCTAAGGCTAAGGTAGACGCTGCTTTTGAGATCATGGACAAGCTTTCTATCGACTATTTCTGCTGGCACGACAGAGATCTTTCTCCCGAGTACGGCACTCTCGCAGAGACTAACGCAAAGCTCGACGAGGTGGTTGACTATGTTGCCGAGAAGATGAAGGCAGACCCCTCCAAGAAGCTTCTCTGGGGCACGGCTAAGTGCTTCGATCACCCCCGCTTCATGCACGGCGCAGGCACATCTCCCTCCGCTGATGTTTTCGCATATGCAGCTGCACAGATCAAGAAGGCTATCGACTCCACCGTTAAGCTGGGCGGTATGGGCTACGTATTCTGGGGCGGCCGTGAGGGCTATGAGACTCTCCTCAATACAAACATGGCTCTCGAGCAGGACAATATGGCTCGTCTTATGAAGATGGCTGTTGACTATGCACGTTCCATCGGCTTCAAGGGAGATTTCTACATTGAGCCCAAGCCCAAGGAGCCCACAAAGCACCAGTATGATTTCGACACAGCAACAGTTCTTGGCTTCCTCCGCAAGTACGGTCTTGACAAGGATTTCAAGATGAACATTGAAGCAAACCACGCTACTCTCGCACAGCACACCTTCCAGCACGAGCTGAGAGTTGCAAGAGATAACGGCGTATTCGGTTCTATCGACGCTAATCAGGGCGATATGCTTCTGGGCTGGGATACCGACCAGTTCCCCACCAATATCTACGACGCTACATACTGCATGTACGAAGTTATCAAGGCAGGCGGCTTCACAAACGGCGGTCTGAACTTCGACGCAAAGGCAAGAAGAGGCTCCTACACACCCGAGGACATCTTCCACAGCTACATTGCAGGTATGGATACCTTTGCACTTGGCTTCAAGGCAGCAAGAGCACTTATCGCAGACGGCAGGATCGACAAGTTTGTCGAGGACCGTTATGCTTCGTGGAATACAGGCATCGGCGCAGATATCATCGCAGGCAAGGCAGACTTCGTATCACTGGAGAAGTATGCGCTTGAAAAGGGCGAGGTAACTGATTCCCTCACCAGCGGCAGACAGGAAATGCTGGAGTCCATCGTAAACAACGTGCTGTTCAATATGTAATGCGGGATGACCCGCAGCCAATGCCGCGTCGTTAGTTTTTCAGCTTAGGTAACATAAAGCCGCGGAAGTCAGAAACAAGCGAAGGAAAGGTCGAGGTTGAGAGTAACTGCTATTGAGCAGTAACCCCGAATTAAAAAGTTCGCCAGCCTTTTAAGGCTGCGAGTTTCCAAAGGGCGGAGTCCTTTAGTCGCTGTCCGCAGACAGCGAAATAATCCCCGCGGGCGACATCGACCCGCGGAAGTGACCGAAAGCCGAAGCGGCGAACAATTGATAACGCCGTCCGTGTAAAAAAACACGGAATCCGATAAAACAACTCCCGATAATAACTAACGGGAAGCTCTGCTCGGGCGGCGTGCATTTAAGAGCCGAAGGCGAATTAAATGCGTGAAGTCGGAGACTTCACCGAAAGCGAACAGCTGCTCATTAGTAACTTGTAAGCAAAAGCAAATAAAAGATCATCAAAATAACCCCTGTAGCACTGCAGGGGTTATATTTGAAATAAACCGAAAGGATAAATTGACCATGAGATATGTAATTGGCGTAGATTTGGGAACAAGCGGCACAAAGACTGTCCTCTTTGACGAAAAGGGCACTGTTATTGCTTCCGATACGATAGAGTACCCTATGTATCAGCCGAAAAACGGCTATGCGGAGCAGGACCCCGAGGATTGGTACAATGCCGCAGTGAATACAATAAAAAATGTTCTGGCGAAAAGCGGCGTAAATGCTGCTGATATCGTGGGACTGGGCATTTCGGGTCAGATGCACGGACTTGTTATGCTGGACGAAAATAACGAGGTCATCCGCCGCTCCATTATCTGGTGCGATCAGCGTACCGAGAAGGAAGTCGAGGAGATGAACCAAAAGGTCGGCAGAGAAAAGCTTATCGAGATCACAGCTAATCCTGCGCTGACAGGCTGGACTGCTGCAAAGATACTCTGGGTGAGAAACAATGAGCCCGAAAATTATAAGAAATGCCGCCATATCCTGCTCCCCAAGGATTATGTCCGCTTCAAGCTGACAGGCGAGTACGCTACCGAGGTGTCCGACGCTTCGGGCATGCAGCTGCTGGACGTTCCCAACAGATGCTGGAGCGAGGAGATATGTAAGCTTCTTGATATTGATATGTCCATGCTGGCAAAGGTGTACGAGTCCTGCGATATCACAGGCTATGTGACCGAATCAGCTGCGGCGCTTACCGGACTTAAGGCAGGCACTCCCGTTGCGGGCGGCGCAGGCGATAATGCAGCAGCAGCTGTAGGTACGGGCGTTGTCGAGGATGGCAAGGCATTCACTACTATCGGCACGAGCGGCGTTGTATTCGCTCATACATCAAAGGTATCTATCGACCCCAAGGGACGTGTTCATACATGCTGCGCGGCTGTTCCCGGAGCATGGCATATCATGGGCGTAACACAGGCTGCGGGACTTTCTCTCCGCTGGTACAGAGATAACTTCTGCAATGAGGAGATACAGACCGCAAGGCTCATGGAAAAGGATACCTACGAGCTTATGACCGAGGAGGCAAACACTGTGCCTATCGGTTCGGACAGACTTTTATATCTCCCCTACCTCATGGGCGAGAGAACACCTCACCTTGACCCCAACGCAAGAGGAATGTTCTTCGGACTTTCCGCAGTACATACCAAAAAGCATATGCTCCGTGCAGTAATGGAGGGCGTTTCCTATTCGCTTCGCGACTGCGTTGAGATATGCCGTGAGATGAATATCAATGTTTCCGACATGATGGCATGCGGCGGCGGCGGAACATCTCCCCTGTGGAGACAGATGCTTGCGGACCTGTACGGCTGTCCCGTAAAGACTGCCGCTTCAAAGGAGGGTCCCGCTCTGGGCGTGGCTATCCTTGCAATGGTGGCTGCGGGAGTATACGGCAGCGTTCAGGAGGCATGCGCAGCTATCGTCAAGACCGACAAGGTACAGCAGCCCATCGGGGAAAATATCCCCGAGTACGAGAAATATTACCGCTTCTATACGAAGATATATCCTGCGGTAAAGGACTGCTGCTCGGAGCTTGCAAAGCTGTAATAGCATCAGAATAAAAAAAACGTGGCGCAGCCGATGTGGCTGCGCCCTTGTGTGTTATTTCGCGATCATTTTCCGAGACGGAGCATTTCATCGATGCAGACCTTAGCCTTTAAGCGCATATCCTCGTCGAGAATTATTTCCTCGCCGTCGGTGCCCTGCAGGCAGTGGAGAACATCTGCAATTGTGGTGAGCTTCATGTTGTGGCATACGCAGTCCTTGGACAGCGGATAGAACAGCTTGTCGGGACATTCGATGCCCAAGTGCTGAACTATGCTGTTCTCGGTGCCGATGATGAACTCCTTTGCGTCGCTTTTCTTAGCGTAGTCCATTATCTCGGTAGTGCTGCCGATGAAGTCTGCCAGAGCCGCAACGGAGGGCTGACATTCGGGGTGCACCAGCAGCTTTGCGCCGGGGTGCTTTTCCATTGCCTTTTTAGCCTCCTGAGCGGTTATCTTCGCATGAGTGGGACAGCCGCCGCTGACCAGCTTTATCTCCTTGTCGGGGAGCTGCTTTGCTATGTAGTCGCCGAGATTGCAGTCGGGGATGAAAAGTATCTTATCGTTATCCATTCTGCTGATTATCTTCACAGCCGAGGAAGAGGTCACGCAGACATCGCAGAGAGTTTTCAGCTCGGCGGTGGTGTTGATGTATGCGCAGACGGAATAGCCCTCGTACTTTTCCTTGAGCTGACGGAGAATATCCACATCGAGCTGTTCCGCCATAGGACAGCCCGCCTCGCTCTTGGGAAGATATACCCTCTTTTCGGGGGAGAGTATCTTGACGGTCTCCGCCATAAAGCGCACGCCGCACATCATGATGTTCTTATTTTCCGAAGCGGCAGCCTTCTGAGCAAGACCGAATGAATCGCCGGTATAATCGGCGATCTCCAGTATATCGTGAGACTGATAGCAATGTGCTAAAATACAGACGTCCTTTTCCTTTTTGAGCTTTAATATCTGTTCCTGAATATCCTTTAACATATTGATCCTCCGATCTGAATTGTCATAAATACATTATACCCTAAAACATATAGATTTTCAAGGCATAATTGTTACTAATTATTTAAAGCGGTTATTTTCCTCATCGTACTTAAAGCCGACGGAAGCCAGCTTTTTAAGTATCTCCTCCTTGGAGAGCTCCATATCCTCGCAGAGACTGTCAAGGGACGGGTACTTGTCCCTAAGCTGCGTGTTGATATAGCTGAACAGGATAACGGGGTCGTTGGGTATTGCCATGATAATGTTCCTTTCTACCATTTTCTTTCCTTTATGCCCTCTCTTGGGAGGCGCACGGGAGGGTCCTTGTATTTCGGGGAGATACCCCGCTTTTTGTCGATGCTTGCGGCTATGGTGAGCATTCTGCGGCGATATTCTTCTCGGCGCTTTTCGGTTATCTTCTGATTTTCGGCGCAGAGAAGTATCCTCCGAAGTATTCTTTCACCGAAAGTATAATTATCCTTAATTTTTACACTTTGTACAATTTCGCCGCCATAGCTGTCGTTCCACCAGCGCTCAAATACGATTGAGCCGTTTTCCGTGACGGAATATTTCAGCCAGTCCTCGGGCAGGCAGAAAAACCGAGCCTTTCCCTTTATGACAAGACAGCTTCCCGAAGTGCCCACGTCCTCCACATCAGACAGCTTCATCACCCACATTTTCACATATTCCTTTTTGCCGCTGCGGGTGCGGACGGTCTTTTCATGCTGTGAAAAAACAATGGAGCCGCCCGTTATCTCGATGAAGGAATATTTCTTGTTGGCGCGTATGGAGTTGGTGGATATGACGGTGATGAACAGCGCCACGACAAAGCTGTACGCCGTAAGGAAGAACACCGCATAGATAACTGCACGGTAAAGCTCCACGGGAGCATTCAGCAGCCGCATCACCACGTTGACTATGATAAGCAGCGCAGCAGCTGCGGCGAACACGGGGATATTAAGTATGAGCTGCGTCCTGTCGAAGCGGAACGCCAGCTTTTTTTCGTTTATATGAAATAACTTGTGCATGACAGCCCCGCCGTTTCGGAAATTGAGAATGGATAATTGACAATTGATAATTATTCTGCGATACCCTTATTATAACATTTTCCGCGTAATATGTACAGCGGATTTTGATTTTTTATATCCTTTTACCAAAAAAGAAAAATAAAAAATATGAAATTGTACAAATTTGAAAATACTATTGAAATATACAAATTTTTTTAGTATAATAATAGTAGTTATTTATTTTCGGGCAGAGTCCCGGTGCGGGGGAGCGTTTTCTATGATAAACAAAGAAAAAATACGCAAGGCGGATATTTACAACGCAAACGGGGAGCATGTCCTTACATCAACTGCCATCACATTTCCCAAGGATTTTTTTAAGATAAAATCGCAGGAGCTTGTCGTTATCAAAGATAAGAATATGCCGCGGCTGGATAAGGCGCAGCCTATCACTGTTATATTCGAGTATATGAACGGCACCCGCATAAAGTATGATACAAAGATAGATATATGCACCGAAATGCAGTTGAATTTCCATGTGGATATGGGCGAGATACTGGAAGACAGACGCAGCAGCTTTAAGGTAAAGACCGAGTTTGAAGGGATATGCAAGTTCTTTGTCAGAAATGAAGAGCCTGTGCTGTTCGATTGTCCGCTGCCCGTGCATTTTGCGAATATAAATCTGGGCGGAGTGCTTTTTTCCGCGGATTTTGATTTTGAAAAGGGCGATAATGTAAACCTCGTTTTCATGGACGGGGAAATGGAGCTTATGGCAGAGATACTCCGCCGTCAGATGGCAGATACGGGAGAACTTGTGGGCTACGGCTGCAAGTTTCTGGACGTGACCCACGCACAGGAGGAAACTCTTGCGAAGTTTATTTTCCAGTGTCAGATAAACGAAAGAGAAAAGCGGAAAAATCAGTAGTTATAGTCTGCTTACATAATTTGCCGAAAGGAAGCTTTTTGTAAAATGACCGAGTGTATCACTATTGCAGTTACAAATCAGAAGGGCGGCGTGGGAAAGACCTCGACCTGTGCTGCGCTGACGGGAATATTTGCAGGCGTGGGAAAAAGAGTTCTCGCCATTGACCTCGATCCGCAGGGAAATCTGTCCTTTTCGCTGGGAGCGGAGGATAACGGCAAGACTATTCACGACGTTATGAAGGGCGACTGTACCATTATTTCCGCTATAAAGCATACCCGCGTGTGCGATGTTATTTCGTCGAATATCCTGCTGTCGGGAAGCGATATCGAGCTTACCGGCAAGGACAGGGAATTTATCCTGAAAAATCTGCTGGCACCGCTGAAGAATATCTACGACGCTATCATCATAGATACGCCGCCTGCGCTGTCGGTGCTGACTATAAACGCCTACACCGCCGCGGACGACCTCATTATCCCCATGACTCCCGATATCCTGTCCCTGCAGGGGATAGCCCAGCTTAAGGATACCATTCTCGGGGTGAAGAAGTATTATAATAAAAACCTCAATATAAGGGGGATTTTGCTGACGAAATATAATCCGAAGTATCTGCTGTCCAAGGAGGCGGGAGAAATGGCGGAAATTGTCGCCGAGCAGCTCCATACCGAGGTGTTCGATATAAAGATACCCATGAATGTGGCGGTGGCGGAGGCTCCCGCTCATCAGATGACGATTAACGAGTACGATCCCAAAAGCAAGGCAGCCAAGGAATATACCCGCCTTGCAAGGTATCTGTATCCCGAGATAATGGAGCAGTGATACATGTTGAACATAAAAAAGACCAATAAAACAGCTTCGGTGCTGCGGATGCTGACGGGCGAAAAACCCGAGAACCCTATGCTGAACGAGGAGTTCAGAGAGGACGTGCTGAAGCCTATAGAGGACCTGAAAAAGCGCAGCGGCGACGATACCAAGCCCGAACGCACAGGCAGGGAGACCGAGATAAATATCACCTCGGAGCTTATCTCGGAATGGCTGCCCTCGGCGCTGGACCGTTTCAAATGCTGCAAGTGTTCCCAGTGCTATGCGGAGGCTTCGGTGGCTGCCTTTGAGAAGATAGAGCCTATAAAGGTGAAGGTAAAGGGTCCCGAGGACCTCGAAAAGGTTGAGCAGATAAAGGAGGACAACCGCCGCAGGGTGATGATGTCCCTTGTATCGGTGGCTATGGCGAGGAAGAATCTGCCGGTGCATAATAAATAGGTAAAATAAAAGCAGGAGCATTTTTTGGTGCTCCTGCTTTTTGTATCTGTTAAGCCGTTTTGCTGTCCGCAGCCGCAGCGTCGGTGAAGATATATCCCGCACCGAAAACCACCTTGATGTAACGGGGATTTTTCGGGTCGGCTTCTATCTTTCCTCTGAGCC
>JBJESJ010000085.1:0-9840 GCA_051882725.1 Oscillospiraceae bacterium | reverse complement strand
GCTCGGCGCTTAGTCTGGCGGCATATTTTGCCACGCGTCCCGATGATGTCAGCGCGGATTTTACAGTCGATGATGCGGCTGTGGTGCAGTATAATCCCGATATAAAAAACCGCTATACATGGCACTGCGGCGGAAATAAGTACAATACCAAGGGCGGCAGCCTGTACGGTATCTGCAAAAACTCTAACAGCATCGGCATTGAGATATGCTGCAATAACTCCACGGGCAAAATGCAGGACGCTAACGACAGCTCCTACAGCTTTACCGATGCGGCTGTGGCTAATGCAGAGTGGCTCGTAAAAAAGCTTATGGAGGAGTATGATATCCCCGCGGAGCGCGTTATCCGCCACTATGATGTCACAGGCAAGCTCTGCCCGGGCATCATCGGCTGGAACACCGAGAGCGGGTCCGAGGCTAAGTGGGCGGCATTCAAGGCTTCGCTGAACGCAGCTGCTCCGAAATATTACGTGCAGGTAGGCGCGTTCGCGAACCGCGAAAATGCGGAGAATTATCTTGCGGGAGTAAAAAAGGTTTATCCCGACGCTTTTATTAAAACTGGCGATTAGATTGGAGTCCATAGTGCTTACTACTAAGCACTATGGACTGTCTGTTTTGTGCTAACATTAAATTTTCATTAGAATGAAAACAAAAATGAAAAAACTATTGACAAATGTGTCGTGATGTGATATACTCAAAATTGACCGATATGTCACGGTGTGACAGTGTCAAATAATCATAATCATTGAAAGGATAACAAAACTATGCCAAATGTTCTTGAAGTGACAAACCTTACCAAAGAATATAAAAAAGGCGTCCGTGCTGCAAATGAGGTGAGCTTCAGCATCGCTGAGGGCGAAATATTTGCGCTTATCGGACCTAACGGCGCAGGTAAGACTACTACTATCCGCATGATAGCGACTCTTCTTTCTCCTACCTCGGGAGACGCTGTTGTAGCCGGAAATTCTGTCGCAAATAACCCCGACAAGGTCAGGGAATGTATTACATATCTCCCCGACGAGGCGGGCGCTTATAAGACGATGACCGGTATAAAATATCTCGAATTTATGGCGGGCCTTTTCGCAAAAAATAAGGAAGAAGCCGATATGTTCGTTAACCGTGCCGCTAATATGTGCGGTCTGGGCTCAAGGCTCGACGAGAAGATAGGCGGCTATTCAAGAGGTATGATAAGAAAGCTCCTCCTCTCAAGAGCTGTTATGACAAGACCTAAGCTCGCTATCATGGACGAGGCTACCTCCGGTCTGGACGTTATCAATGCTCTCGATATCAGACGCACTATCAAAAGGCTTGCCGCCGAGGAGGGCATGAGCTTCCTGCTTTCCTCCCACAATATGCTTGAGATAGAATATATCTCCGACCGCGTGGGCATCATCACTCAGGGCAGACTGCTTGTTACCGGCACCGTCGATGAGCTTAAGTCGCAGTTTGGCTGCAGAAACCTTGAAGAGGTGTTTGAAAAGGTCGTAAATACAAGCGTTAACGATACGGAAAGAATGTAACGAAAGGATAATCATCACAATGAAATTCGGTAGTTTATTTAAAAAAGAACTGGGAGGACTTCTTACCCCGCAGGCTCTGATAAGCATGGTGTTTACCTGCGTCCTCCTTATTGCTATGGGACAGATAATGGGCAACTCGATGGACGAGGGCTTCGATACCTCTGAGATAAACGTCTGCAATATGGACGATTCCGATTATACAAAGGATATGCTCGATAACCTCAGCGAATACGGCTCTTCAGCTAAGCTGTTCGACATCGGAAGCGAGGACTATGCCGCAGAACTGGAAAGGCTCGGTATCGACAATCTGATAATTATACCCGAGGGCTTCGGAGACAGCGTTCTCGTTGATAAGTGCCCCGCCGAGATAAGATATGTTTGCAAGCTGGGCATGGGCTTCGGCGGTCTTATGAAGAGTACCTCCGCTTCCGACGCGCTCAGCGCTATCAAGGCTTCCGTGGGCGATTCCGTTCTTCTGGATACCTACGGACTCTCCGAAGAGGAGATAGAACGGGTCAACTCTCCCGTGATGACCGTGGAATTTTCTACTCTTAACGGAAAAACTGCAAAGGTGTCTTCAAGCACTCTCGGCTCCGTTCTTATGACTCAGTCGATGATAGCTCCCTTTGTCATCTTCTTCCTGCTGCTTATGGCTTCTCAGATGATAATGACCGCCATCTCCACCGAGAAGATAGACAAGACTCTTGAAACTCTGCTCTCCGCACCTGTTCCGAGACTTACTATCCTCACCGCGAAGATAGTTGCTGCTTTTGTGGTAGCTGTTATCGACGCACTGGTCATGGTAGTGGGAATGATAGGCTACATATTCGGGATACTGGGCAGCACAGGCGAAGAGATCACTGCGCTTTCCGCAGAAGCGGCTTCCGGCGCTGCGGCTGAAATGTCCGACGCGTCGGCACTTGCACAGGGCATGCTGGACCTCGGTCTTACACTGGGCATCGGCGATTATGTGCTGTTCGGACTTCAGATGTTACTGTCCATACTTATCGGACTGGCGCTGGCGCTTATCTTAGGTGCGCTCTGTGAGGACGTTCAGTCTATGAATACTCTTCTTATGCCTATCATGATACTTGTAATGATCCCCTTCTTCATCACTATGTTCATGGATACGACCACTATGGATCCCATTCTTAAGACCATTCTCTACATTATCCCCTTCTCTCACAGCTACATGGCGCTCAACAATCTTATGACCGGCAGCATGATAGCCTTCTGGGGTGGTCTTGCATATCAGGTGGTATTCCTCATAGGCACGATGTTCTTCGCTGTAAAAATGTTCACCACCGACAAGATATTCACCATGACAGGCGCAATCGCTCAGAAAAAACAGCAGAGACAGGCAGCTAAAAAATAGTGAATAGTGAAGAATGAATAGTTTATAGTTTATAATTGACAGTTATCATTCTTAGTTCATTGCTTATTAAAAGCGGACGAATAGTTCACGATCTCTCCGGACAATTATGTCCGGGAATTGTGAGCTGTTCGTCCGCTTCGCGTTTATTTCTGTCAGCTATTCGTTTTTCACTTTTCGCTCTTCACTCTTCGTCATTTGACGCCCAGCCTGTCGCGGATGTATTTTCTCTCGGCGTGTGGCTCAGAGGCTTCCAGTATCTCGCCGCTGCGGTAGGCTTCAAGAAGGTTTTTCAGGTCGGATATCTTTTCGCGTATCTCCTTGCCTTGGTCGGTGTCCGATATGTTTACCCGCCGCGGACATTTCTCCACGACTGTTACCGTGGGCGCATTTCTGCGGTAATCCTCCGAAAAGGGCGGGTGCTGGGCTAAGTTCAGACTGTGGGAATCGTATATCAGCGTATAGCCCGCTATCCCTGTTTTGCCCTGATATGCCTTCGATATGCCGCCGTCTATGACGAACAGCTTTCCGCCTGCTTTTACGGGGCTTTCGCCGTCCTTCAGCTTCACGGGGACGTGCCCGTTGATGATATGCGCCGTGTGCGGGTCCAGCCCGAATTCGCAGAGTATCTTCACGCAGATGTCCCGACTGTCCGAAAGCTCGTAATAGGGGTCGTATATCTCACGGCACAATTCTTCATCGCCCACGAAATACCGCTCAAAGGCTGACATTTTGTCCTTGCCGTACAGAGGGGACTTCTTCCCGCACCACAGGTACCACATCATATCCCCCGAACGCTTTTTCTCGGGAGAATCCTCGGGGGAGAAAAATGCCTTGCAGCATATGCCGTTTATCTTCTCCATAAGCTCTCTGCCGCTGTATTTTACGCCTTCTATCTCCATTTCGGAAAAGCTGCCGTCGGAGTTCATCGGGATACAGCCGTGGAACATAAGATTGTTATTGAAGCATTTGTACATCGAGCCGTGGGAAAACAGAAAGCCGATATGCTCGTCCAGCAGCTTGCTGTGCAGGAAGGATCCCGCTATTACGTCCATCAGCGCCTGCTCCTCGTCGGTGAGCGCTGACGGGTCGTCGGGGTCTATTGTGGGGAAGCTTTTATCGAGAAGCTCGTATTCTTTGCCGTTTACGGTCATGGTGCCTTTGCGGAAATCCACGTATTTCAGTACGTCGCGGTCGTCCATATGATACTCCGGGTGGTCGTGTATCAGACGGCTTTCCAGCTTGAACTGTATCACCGCGATCGCCTTGTGCATCTTAGCCGCGAGATTTATATCCACAGGGTCGTACTTGTTATCGTCGAGGATATGGGGCATGAAACGCTCACAGGGGTCGGTGGCGTAATTGTCCGCGGCAAATATGGCAAGGGCACGGAGATTTATGCCGTAGCCGTCCTCAAGCACATCGAAATTGTTGTAGGATATGGCTATCCGCACCACGTTTGCCATAAGCGCACGGTTTCCCGAAGCGGCGCCCATCCATGAGATATCGTGGTTTCCCCATTGTATGTCGATATCCTCGTACTTCATCAGCTCGTCCATGATTATATCCGCTCTCGGTCCGCGGTCGAAGATATCTCCGATGATATGCAGCCTGTCTATGCACAGCGAACGTATCAGGCTGCATATGTCGATGATGAAATCGTCGCCTATCCCCGTTTCGAGGATAGAGCCGATGATGTTCTCATAGTAAAGGTCGCGGTTGATGTCCTCGGTAACGTGGAGCAGCTCGTCTATGATGAAGGCGTACTTTTCGGGCATTCTGCGGCGGACCTTGGAGCGGGAATATTTCGCCGATACATTCTGGCAGACCGCTATCAGCCTGTATATGGTCAGCTTGCGCCATTCGTCGTCGAGGGTGCCCTCGGCGGACAGCTGCTTTAACGTTTCCTCGGGATAGTATATCAGCGCCGCAAGAGCTTCCTGCTCGCTTGCGGAGAGAGTTTTCGCAAAGATAGTCCCGATGCGGGAGCGTATCATGCCCGAGGCACTTTTCAGCAGATGCAGAAAAGCACGGTACTCTCCGTGAAGGTCGCTGAAAAAATACTCCGTGCCCTTGGGAAGGGAGCATATGGCATTCAGATTGATGATCTCCCCCGAGGCTGCGCCGATATCGGGGTACTGCTTTGCAAGAAGTCTCAGATATTTGTTGTCCATTTTATTACCACCTTATGTTAGCGATGAAAGTATATCTTCTATATCCTTTTCGGTATAGTCAAAATCAAACTCTATATCTCCGCCCGATGCTTTTACACTGAGGTATTTTTTTCCGCTGCCGCCGCTTTCTGTATTGCAGACTGCACCGTCTGACAGGTATGTGTTCACGGTGTAGTCCGACAGGCTGTTGGGCGTGGATATCGAAACATCGGTATTGAAGCTTGTTACGGTCATATTTCTGAAATCTGCATTTTCAAGACTGATATACGAGTCCCAGCAATTCAGACGCACTTCGTTCTCAAACGTTATATTCCTGCCGTAAATATAGCTCAGGGACGCTATTTCCGTTTCGCCGCAGAATCGTGAGGACAGCAGGTCGATATAGTCGTCCTCCGCTTTCAGATATGTGAATCCGCTCACTGTTGTGCCTTGGATATATATCCCCCCGCTGCCGGAGTAAACATAGAGAGAACCGGCTGTCACATCTGCCGCCGTTATTGTCCCTGTTTCGCTTCGAAGGCTGACCTTGTCCGCAACAGAGTTTATCAGCTCGATATTTCCGTTGTTACAGGCAAGACTGATATCGCTGTTTGTGCCGCTGTCCTCGCAGCACAGCTTCACATTATTACCGTTTAGCTGCACGGTGCCGCTGTGGTCGGCGGGGAGGGTCAGACTTACATTCAGCCGACCGTCCTCGTCCGGAGAATCTGTTCCTGCCGCTTCAAAATTTACATTGAGGACACTCTTTCCGCTGATGGAGGAAGACGTTTCCTTCATGGTGACAAAGTTCTCGCTTTCCGTGACGAGAGTTACGGTACTGCTTGAGTTACTGTAATTCACATTCAGCCTGATATTGTCTGCGTTTACTATGACATCGCTGACGTTTTTCGCACTGTTTGTATATTCCGCGTAGGAATAGCCGGTATTGAGCGGGGCGCTGTTATCGGCAGACATTTTCAGCGCTATCCCTGCCGCCATGATGATTATTCCAAATACTGCGTATATGCCGACATATTTTCTCCGCTTTTTCGCCTTCGGGGGAGCGGTCGGGGGATTTGCCGCAGGCTTTTCGACGGCGGTCTCCTCTTCGGGGCGGATTTTTATCTGCGGGGGAGGCTTCGGATATATCTCCCTTACGGGATATATCTCGCCGTCCTCGGCTATATCGCCGTTTCTGCAGGGAGTATCGTTATAGGTGGGGAATACTTCGCGTATGGGCGGGGTCTCCTCGGCGGCAGGGGGCGTCTGTCCCTGTCTTTTGGGATATGCGTCCTTATTCAGATTTATCGCCATAGGCTGACCCCCTTTCTTTGTCACATGTTAAGGAACTGCTGATCAGATCATTTCCCGACACTCTCGGTGACGGATTTTCGAGCATCGGAAACGATGGCTTCGCCTTTGATCAGTGCTTCCTTAATGCTATTCATCAAAGTATACATGGATATCTCCGTTGATATTTTTTATGTCAAGGATATTTGCTCCGCTGCCGCCGAGGTCAGTGTCACATTCTCCGTTGGCGGTCTCCGCGGATATGGTATAGTCCGAACGCTTATCCTCCGAGGAAATTAAGATATCGCCGTTTTCGTTTGTTATGTACATATCCCCGAAGGACGCGTTTCTGAAGCTGATATAGGAATTTACCGCGCCGATCACTGTCTTTCCTTCAAACCCGGCAGAGCTTCCGTATATATAGCCGCCTATGGTCGTGATGTCCGTGCCGCCGATGAACTGCGTATCGTCCAGATGTATCGAGCCGTAGTCCGTACTGACGGCTGCGCCTTTATTCGCTGTCACATTGCTCAGCGTGACTGCGCCGCCTGAGGTGACTGCTTCAAGCTTGCCTGTTCTTGAATTGCTGACTTTTATATTTCCGCTTCCGGTCATGAGGGTGATATTATCCGCAGTTACGCAGTCAAGGATGATATCTCCGCTCTGACAGTAAAAGTCTGCCTTTCCCGCATTTACCGCTCCCGAATAGTATATCTGCGTTTCACTGCCTATAAGCTTTACGCTGCCTTTATAATCGCCCGGAAGAGTGAGGGTGACATCATCGGGGTCTTTGGCACAGTATGCGCCTTCTATTTCGATACAGGTAAAGTCAATAAGGATAGATGAGCTTTCACTGTCTTCGGGGATCTTTGTCATGACGGCTTCGTTGCCGGTTATGGTGCCGAACTCAATATCGCAGCCCGCTTCGCCGTATTCCACGGTGAGATCTGCCTTATCGCCTTTTATGATGACCTCGCCGATGCCTTCAGAGCTGTAAATATTCTGCCAGGCTGTCCGATAACAGGAATACTTTGAACTGTTATCATTGTAAGTCAGCCCGAATACCGTCACTGCTCCGAGAATGACCATTCCCACTGCCGCACACAGTACGGCAGTTCTCTTCCGAATGCGCTTTTTACGTGGAGCGGCAATGGGATTTTCCGCAGGCTTTTCAACGGTAGTCTCTTCTGCGGTGTGGATATTTACCTGCGGGGGAGCGGTCGGATGTATTTCCCTGACTGGATATATCTCCCCGTCCTCGCCTACGGTGCCGTTCATGCAGGGAGTATCATTATAGGTGGGGAATACTTCCCTTATGGGTGCATTTTTCTCGGTCTGTCCCTGTCTGTCGGGATATGCTTCTTTATGTAGATTTATCGCCATATGCTCACCCCCTGCGCTGAAATGTCTATCCTGCTGCCCAGAAATCCCACTGTCCCATACTATACACTACCGAAAATGATATCAGCACAGTAAGCACCGCTATCAATATCATTACGATAATGAGCTTCAGCGGCTTTCTTATATAGACGCGCGGCTCAAGGAATCTGCCTGTCATATCCTTTTCCTGATCCTCACGCCGCGGGAGAATATCATTATCCTGCGGCGGCACTGCGGAAGAATTATCCACATGGATCTTTACCGAGGGCTGCGGATATATCTCTCTCGACGGATATATCTCCCCGTCCTCGCCTATGGTGCCGTTTGCATAGGGCGGGTCGTTATGTGTGGGGAATACTTCCCGAATGGGACGTGGCTCCTCGGTCTGCCCCTGTATGTTGGGATACTCTTCCTTTTTCAGATCTATTGCCATTTCTCCACTCTCCCGATATTTAGCTGTCAGCTGTTAACTGAATACTATTCACTGTCTCCGAAAAAGGTCACATCGACGTTGCCGTTGCGGTCCTTAATTTCAAGCTTATAGGGTCCGCTCCCGCCGCTCTCGACAAGGCATTCTCCGTTGGAGGTGCTTGCTTCGATGGTGTAGTCCGATCTGCTGCGGGGAGTTCCGATGTACACATCTCCGTTGCCGTTGGAGATCGTCATGTTGCAGAATTCTGCCTCGGAGAGATGTATGTCTGAATTGGAACAGGTGATGAACGCGTCTCCGATGAATTTCAGCTGTGTGCCGTCGATATCTCCGTTTCCTTCTATGACAGTTTCTCCGCCGAAATGCATGTTCTCAAGGTCTATATGTCCGTTGCTTGTGCTGATATCGGCAGCGCCGTCTATGCTGACCTCGGACAGATATACGCTGCCGTTATCGGAATGAGCGGTGAAGCTTTCGGCTGTTACCGTATCCGCCGATACGGTGCCGTTGTCCGTGCTGAGCTTTATATCCGCCGCGGAGACTCTGTACATGTAGATGCCTCCGTCCGCGCAGGACAGATCGACCGTATTGCTAAGCACGGCAGAGCCGCAGTTTATATCGGATTTTTTCCCCGTGAGCCTGACCTGTCCGTCAAAGTTCTTCGGCAGAGTAAGGATAACGTCCTCCTGATAATAGTCGTTGTCCTCATAGTATTCATCTGAGATATAGTCTGCGGTGAGTATGGAGCCTTCGTCGTTCTGAGCGATTCCCTCTTCAAAGCCCACTTCCCTGCCGCCGATAACGGTCAGGGTTATATCCGTGCCGCTGCCGTATCTGACATCAAGATCAACATGATCTGCGTTGATGACTATATCACCCACATTTTCGCCGCTGTACACGAAATCGGTATCTGGTTCTTGGTAGATGTGTTCCGTTACTGCCACAGACGGGTCCGACGTACTGAGGACCTCATGGACCATCCCCACCACAGCACCTATTGCAAAGACACACATCACGAGAACTCCGCCTATTACAAACAGGATCGGACCTGCGCCGTGCCGTTTTTTCTTCGGCGGGGGTGTAACTGCCGTGTTATAGTTCGGGATGCGCACTGCCGTTTCCTCTGCAGTGCGGATATCAAGCTGCGGCTGAGGGTCATTCCATGGATCTTCGTCCGCGTTGTTCCGATCCGGATATATCTCCTGCACGGGAGACTGCTCCCTTTGAGGATATCTCTCCCCGTCCTCCGCCGCTCCCGTGAAGCGGTCCTCGTCATCATTATTATAATTCTCTTTTTTCAGATTTATTGCCATGCTTGTGATGTCCTTTCTTTTTGGATTTCTGCTGGTTTGGTTTTGGGCTTTTCGGTTACCGACTATTTGCTGTTCGTTTTCGGCGGAGCTTCGCTCCGCGCATTTGATTCGCCTTCGGCTCTCAAATGCACGCCGCCCGGATTTGGCTTCCCGTTAGATATTAATGGGATTTATTGTGTCAGATCCCGCGATTTTTTTCGGGCGGCGTTTTATTGTTGTTCGTTGCTTCGGCTTTCGGTCACTTCCGCGGTTTGATGTCACCTAAGCTGAGAACTAACGACGCGGAATCAGCGGCGGGTCATCCCGCGGGGATTTCGCCGCGTGCGCGCGGCGACCAAAGGACGCTGTCCTTTGGATTTCTGCAGCCTTGAAAGGCTGGCGAACT
>JBJESJ010000084.1:0-9854 GCA_051882725.1 Oscillospiraceae bacterium | reverse complement strand
GATAATTAATATAAAGGAATGATAAAAATGACAACTGTTAACCCTGTAGAGCTTGCCTCCGAAGAGATAAAGGGACTGATACGCGGCGCTCTGGACAAGATAGCAGCTGAGACCGCTGCTGAGGGAGATGCTCCCGTACTGCCACAGTTCAACGTGGAGATACCCGCAGACAAGTCTCACGGAGATTTTGCCACAAATGCTGCACTTGCTTCCGCAAAGGCTCTGCGCTCCAATCCTCGGAAGATAGCAGAGCAGATCTGCGCGAATATCAGCCTTGAAGGCACTTCCTTCGACAAGGTCGAGATCGCAGGTCCTGGATTCATAAACTTTTTCCTGTCCCCCGACTGGTTCGGCAAGGTGGTAATGACCGTCATCGAACAGAACACACGCTACGGCAGGACAGACTTCGGCAAGGGAAAGAAGATACTGCTGGAATTTGTTTCCGCAAATCCTACGGGACCCATGCACATCGGAAATGCTCGGGGCGGCGCTATCGGCGACTGTCTGGCTTCTGTGCTTGAATGTGCGGGATATAACGTCTGCCGTGAGTTCTACATCAACGACGCGGGCAATCAGGTGGATAAGTTCGGAAAATCGCTGGAGCTTCGCTACATGCAGCTCAACGACCCCGCAAACGCGGAATTTGTAAAGTCCTTCAATAACGACGAGGAGCTCTGCCACGCGATTTTCGAGGATGCAGAACGCTTCCCTATGCCCGAGAACGTATATCTCGGCGCAGATATCATCGAGCATGCAAAGAAATTCACCGACATTAACGGCGACAAATACTATACTTCCTCCGAAGAGGAACGACGCAAGGCTCTGGTGGATTATGCGCTGCCTATCAACATCAAGAATCTGGAACTTGACCTGGGCAAGTATCGTATCATCTACGACAACTGGTTCCACGAAAGCACACTTCACAATGACGGCTCCGTTGAGCGTATCATAGAAAAGCTCAAAGCAAGCGGCTACACCTACGAACAGGAGGGCGCACTCTGGTTTAAATCAACCGAGCTGGGCGATGACAAGGATAGAGTGCTTGTCCGTGCAAACGGTGTTCCTACGTATTTCGTTCCCGATATCGCATATCATTACAACAAGCTTGCGGAACGTGATTTCGACACTGCGATAGATATCCTCGGAGCGGACCACCACGGATATATCCCCCGCATGAAGGCCGCTATGAAGGCTCTCGGCGTGGACGAAAACCGACTTGATATGGTCATCATGCAGATGGTCAGCCTTATCGACAAGGAGGGCAAGCCTATCAAGCAGTCAAAGCGTTCGGGCAAGGCTATTTCACTTGTTACGCTTCTTGATGAGATACCCATCGACGCGGCGAGATTCTTCTTCAACTTAAGAGAAGCAAACTCCCAGTTTGAGTTTGACCTTGACCTTGCGGTAGAACAGTCCTCACAGAACCCCGTTTACTATGTTCAGTACGCTCATGCAAGAATATGCTCGATACTTCGCAACATGAAAGGCAAGGGTATCTTCATTGACTACGATAATACGGCTGTTACGGAAAAGCTCACCGCCCCCGAGGAAATTGAGCTGATACGTCAGCTGGCAGTGCTCCCGAATACGGTAAACTCGGCGGCAAGGGATTACGACCCCTCAAAGCTTACCCATTATGCGGTTGACCTTGCATCTCTGTTCCACAAGTTCTATGACAAGTGCCACATCTTAGGCGAGGAACAGGACATCATGCAGGCAAGACTTATGCTTGTCACAGCTGTAAAAACAGCACTTGAAAATGTGCTGAATATGCTCAAGATCAACTGCCCCGAAAAGATGTAATTCAATTGATAATTCAAGTAGTACGGCACAAATCAAAGATTTGTGCCGCTGAAAATCTGTTTTACAGGATTTTCAGCCAATAACTGCCCTTCGGGCAGTTATTGAGTACGCACTAATTATTCCCATCAAAAAAAGCGTATACGTCCTGCATTTGGGACGTATACGCTTTTTTATCGACAATCACTCTTTGATGTGCTCATAGCCCTGGTCTATGATGGAGTGTACATGGTCGTCGGCAAGAGAATAGTAGACCGTTTTGCCGTCCCTGCGGAACTTCACCAGCCTGTTCTGCTTAAGCACCTTAAGCTGATGCGAGATAGCACTCTGGGTCATATTCAGCAGGCTTGCAATGTCGCAGACGCACATCTCGCTTTCAAACAGCACGAACAGTATCTTTATCCTCGTTGGGTCGCCGAACACCTTGAAGAGCTCGCTGAGATCGTACAGGTCAGACTCGTCGGGCATGACCCTCTTTGTCTTGCTGATTATATCGGGGTGGGTGCAGCTGATGTCGCAGCTCTCGATCTCGGAATCGTCAAATCTCATAATAGTCTCCTTTCTCCTCTCATCATTTCAGACAGTAAAAAAACTTGAATATCAGCTTATCTCTGCCGTTCAGATCATCATAGATGCGGTCGGCAAATTCTTTAGCAAGTCTTACGGCATTCTCCGCAGTTTCTCCGTCGGGCGCATTTCCGCCGAACTTTGATTTTAGAGCCGCGTTCAATATCACTTCCGCGCTCCCCTCTTCAAGCTCGGGAATGCGTTCCTCCGCTTCGGTCCCGAACTCCTCGTAGCTCTGCTCCCGCTGCTTGGTGACCTTCTTGTACGCGCACAGGCTAAGGAAATACTTTCCCGCAGCATATGCCTTATTTTTATTGCTTTTTCCGCCGAAGCGCTTCTTTCTTGTGCCTGTGATATTGTGGTATCTGACCGCAAAGAACAGCGTTACCGCCAGCAAAACAGAAGTCACGATTATTATCGGCGTGAAATTTATATGCCGCTTTTCTGTGGGCTCGGGCTTCTGTGTGAGTTCCTCCTCGGGAGGAGCAAACTCGTCCGAAGCCTCCTCGGAAATATCTTCTTCCTCGCCGATATCAAGCTCGTCGTCAAGCTCCGTTTCGGATATTTCCGTTTCTGTGGCAGTCTCCGTTTCGGCGGCAGGCTCTGTTTGAGTGTGAGTTTCGGTCTCGGGCGGAGGCGATATTTCCTGAACAGCACTCTCGTACTCCTGCCGGGGCTGTTCTGAACCGCCCGAGGAGATGACCTCCTCATATCCGGGAGTGACCTCATAGGGGAACCAGCCGTAACCGTCAAGATATACCTCTATCCACGCATGAGCCCTGTCGTCCTTGAGCTCAACTGTGACGATCTCGCCGATGTCAGCGTCCTCGGGGAAATCCTCAGGCTTGATAACATAGCCCTCCGCATACCTTGTGGGGATACCTCTGTATCGGCACATCAGCGCCGCAGCCGTTGCAAAGTGAGAACAGGAGCCCCGTCTGTTCTCGGTGAGGAAATATTGAGCAAAATCCTTTCCGAAGGGCAGCCGTCCCGCCGAAAGGTCATATTCACAATTTGCCGAAAGCCAGCGCTTTATGCCCGCAAGCTCGCTGTTCAGGTCTGTTATGGGAGTTTCGCCGTAGATATATTCCGCGGCGGTAAATGTTTCGGGTATATCAAGATATGCATCATATACAAACTGACGATATTTTTCTTCGTCCCGATAAAGCGTCTCCGAGGTATCATAAGCCTGATATCTGTCGGCAAAAAATCCGCTTCGCAGGAAGCTGTATCGTCTCGATGCAGATACCCCGTACACATCGGTGATCATCGCTTTCTCGGGCACAGCCTTGTCCGAATCGGTCTCTATTCCGCCCGAAGCTGCGGGGGTGATAAAATATGGCAGATAAGCAAATCTTCTGTTAGCTCCGATATTCTGCACTGTAATGCTGTTGATGCTGAGCCCGCTGCCCGTTAAATCATCATATTCTTTGATGGAGAATCCGTCCATAAACGACGGGGTCAGATACATTGTTTCAAACTCCGAGATCATCTCGTCCTGTGCATCAAGAGCGTCCCCGGAAAGCTCCTTCCAGCTGTTGCCCGTATATTCCGCGCCCACAAAGCCTTTCAGATATATATTGTCCGCAGATTTAGGCATCGTAACAGTCAGCATGACCTCGTCAGTAAATTCAATATCGTCCGAACGTCCCAGCTTTCCGTGATTTATCGCGCCGTTCATCTCCGTATTTACGGGATTCATCGCAGATATGTCGTTAACGAATTTATCCCATGAGAAGTTTTTCGCATAGCTGCTTATATCATAACGGAGGTCCTGAAGCCTTTCCGACCTTTCAAATCCCGAAAGCTCCGCTGCCGCAGCCGCAGCCGCAAAGCATATCAGAAACATAGCTCCGCAGCACGCCGCAGACTGTCCCGAGGACTTTGCATATGTGGGAAGCATCCTGCTCCTGCCCGAAACAGGGAACTCGGATATTTCTGCTGCCGCAGAGCCTGCCCAGCATACGATAACAAACGCCGCATAGATATAATCAGGTACAAGTCCGAAGTACAACACCGCCTCAAGGAGCGGAAAAGTCGCCGCAAACACGACCACCACAGACGTGCGGTAGACCATGAACAGCCCCACTGTCAAAGAGATCAGCAGAGTTATGATAACGACGAATGCCAGCGCACCCTGAAGCTTCTCATCGCTTCCGAAATCGGATATGTCGTAATATTCCACATCATGGAAAGCGGCGCTCATAAGTGAATAGTAATTGTTGAACAGATATCGGAAACCCAGAGCGCATATCCCGCGAAGCCTGACAGCTGCAATAGCCGTAACAACATATGCTCCGCTGATGATAAGGCTCCCTGCTCTTTTGAAAAAGGTCGCCGCCAGACAGCACAGCACGCCCGCAGCTGCCGCCGCAAGCACGGGAAAAGCTCCGATACCGGGCTTTGTCGCCGAGAGAAAGCTCATTACCGAGCCGACGGCTCCCATCAGCGCCAGAACAGCTCTGAACAGCCTTACTGCAAGACCTGTCCTTTCGCCGCCGTCTATGTGAAGTCCGACGGTAAAACCTGCGCCGATATCGGAAATATTCTGTTTTGCGCTGTTTTTCGTTTTATTTCTCATAGCTGTTCCCTGTTTTTACTCATTCATGCGGCGAAAAAATTACCACCGCTTCTCTTGCGCCGAATTTCTTTATTGCCGCATTGACGCAGCCTCTTTCCTCCGACGCAGTAACATACACGATCTTGTCGTATCGTTTATTTTTGCTGTTTTCGATAATATCCTCTATCCTGTGATAATTTCCGTATATCCCCGAAATGCACTCGGAAAAGCCGTCCGTCACCGAAATATTTTCCAAAAGAGTCCCGTCGGCTCTGAAGCAGTCGAACATTATCTCATGGCTGCACATAGTATCCGCAGCGGTATAAAAAAGCTCGCAGAGCCTGTCTGCGGTGCGGGAGCTTTCGCCGGCGGAATACATATCCAGAAGCAGCAGATATACAGGCTCACTCTTCGAGGAGCTGTCACGGACGATAAGCTCGTCCCCTGTTTTTCCGCTGAGCTTCCATGCAATGCGGTTGAGCTTATCTCCGTCGCGGTATTCCCGAAGCTCGTCATACTCCTGCCTGTTGAAGCTCACCGCTCCGAGATTTGCCTCTCCGCTGACATTTTCCTTTATGGAAAGCTGCGCCTGCACGTCAGGCTCTAAAGCTGCATCGCCCTTGGGGACAAAATCGGTATACACCACAGGGATATCGGAGCTTCTTATCGTCATGGAAAAAAGGTGCAGAAAATCATATATCCTTATCTGTTCCGCAGTACATTCCACTCTGCGGCAGTATTCCGAGCTCAGCTTTATCGTAAGAGTCTGTCTGCCCTTTGCGGGAACGGGCACGGTGATCTGTCGGCGCTGTTCTCCGCCGAATGGGAGATATCTGCAGACGATCGTCATTTTTGCGGCAGAAACGGGAAAAACAGAGGTATTTCTCAGGATCACCGCAGCTTCGGCACCTTCTCCCTTGGCAGTCTGGGGGACGGGAGATATTATTTCCACCTTGATACAGCTTCTCATAAAGAGCAGATATATCAGCAGCACCACTGGAAAAACCGCAGCAGCAATGAGAAGGATCAGCGAAAGATCATCATTATACAGAACAAAAAAGAATATAAGTACGATCAGAATGACCGGATATAAAAATTTCATAATTAAAGCTTAGGCACCCGAACAGTGGCTGCGGCATTCTTCAGAGCAGCCTCCGCGTCGGATATGTTTTTCGAGTGGGAGCTTAATACAAGACGATGGGCTGCCGTTGAGGGCAGTATATAATCCACATCGTCAGGGATAACGTAATCGCGGCCCTTTAATACGGCGGTAGCCTTTGCCATTGCAGATATCGCAATGGCGCCTCTTGTTGAGATGCCGAGCTCTATTTCGGAAGAGCTTCTGGTCGCGGCGGCAATATCTGCAATATATCTGTAGACTCTGTCGTCCGCATAGATATCGGCTGTCATTTTCTGGATAGACAGCAGCTCCGCAGCGGTAATAACAGGTCTGATATCGTTTATATCCGCCGCAGACCTTTTATTTTTCAGGATATGAGCCTCGCTCGCAGGGTCGGGATAGCCTATGGAAAGACGTATCATAAAGCGGTCCAGCTGCGACTCGGGCAGCAGCTGCGTACCCGCAGAGCCCACAGGATTCTGCGTAGCTATGACGATATATGGCTCGGGCAGACGATGTGTTACTCCGTCCACCGTGACAGCGTGCTCCTCCATTGCCTCCAGAAGGGCAGACTGGGTGCGGCTGGAAGTACGGTTTATCTCATCGGCAAGGAAAAGATTGCAGACCGCAGCACCGCTGTGATATTCAAATGCTCCCGTAGAGCGGTTCATAGCGGTAAAGCCTGTAACATCGGAGGGCATAACATCCGCCGTGAACTGCATTCTGCGGCATTCCAGCGACATAGCGCGGGAAAAAGCCACCGCGAGAGTAGTCTTTCCAACTCCGGGCATATCCTCCAGAAGGATATGTCCTCCTGCGATGATCGCGAGGATAGCTTTTATAATGACCTCGTCCTTTCCGACGATGACCTTTTTAACTTCATTGATTACCTCCCTGACAGCGGGAAGAACATGTGCAGGCGTATTTTCCAATATCCATACCACCTTTTTATATTCATAGGTACGGACGCGCTCTGATAATACCGCAGAAAGCGCACCCGTTAAAAAATATACCCCCGAAAACGGAGGTATATTGAAAAATCAGCGATCTTTCAAATCAGGAATTATATCAGCTCATTGCGAGAACTGCCATATCGCCGTTTGTATTGAATCCGCGCTTGTCGAGAGAGGAGATAGTAACTCTTACCAGACCGTTGTTTACGGCTCTGAGAGACTCATCAAGAGCGCATACTGCTTCCACAAAGCCGTCGTCGCCGTTTTCCTCGGTGACATAGACAGTAAGAAGCACCTTAAGCGCATTGAAGAGGATATTGAAGAAAGCAAAATTATCCCACATGCTCTTGGAGAAATCGGAGAAAGGCATATTCATGGACCAGATAAAGCCTATCATCACATTTTCGAGGTAATATTCCTTGCTGTCCTCCATGCCCTGCTTAAGATAGCTCTCAAAGAACCAGCGCTTCATTTCAAGATAGCTGTCCTTGAAGGTCTCAAAGGGGCGGGAAGAAAGGTCGGAGCCGTCCTTTGCATAGCCAAGTCTTTCGAGGAACTTTTCCTTCACAGGCTTGAACTTGGGAGTTTCGGGAAGGCTGTTGAGCATCGAGACCGCGTCAATGCAGCTGAACGCAAAATTCGGAGTAATACTCTTGAAATAGTCGATGATATCGTTTCTGTCCTTATGATTGAAGAAGGAGCCCACAAACTTGGGAACCTCGCTGTCCTTGCCCTGATCTATCATATTCTGGATAGTCTTTATGGTGAAATTCATAAGAAGGAATCTCTTTTCGATAGAGTAATTCCTGTCCTGGATACAGTTCATAAGAACAGATCTTCCCGAAGAATAGTGCTGAAGCTGAGGAAACTTCTTAACGAGCTCCTGACCCTGCTTGATATACTTTTCAGCAGCCTTTTCGTCCACCTTCTTAGCCTGAAAAAGCATAGGCTTGCTGTCCTCGATAAGAGTTCTTACGACCTCCTCCTGCATAAGGGGGAAAGAATACTCTACAGCTGCGGGAGTTACCGTAACAGTATATTTAAGTCCCTCAGACTTAGGATTGTTCTTGTCTGTAATCTTATTAAAATACACAGGTGATACGATTGAAAAATCCATTTTTTATTCCTCCGATAATTTACTTGAACATAAGATTATTATAACACATAAAAATCCAAAATGCAAATCTTTTTCCGAATTTTTTCAAGAATTTGTGATTCCGTAGGATAAAAGCATGATACTGTCGCCCAAATGTACATTTTCCACAATAATATTGCTGTGCTTGACGGTCAGATCGTAGTGGCTGAAATTCCAGAACGCCTTTATCCCCAGCTTGACGAGCCTGTCGGCAATATCCTGAGCAGCTGTTTTCGGAATACACAGTATCGCTATAACCGGGTTATTTTCCCCCGCAAAGGATTCTATCTCCGAAATATCCCTGATCTCGATCCCTGCGGCAGTATCTCCCACCTTTGACCTGTCGCTGTCAAATATCCCGATAAGGTCGCAGCCGTACTCGGCAAAATTCATATGAGTGGCAATTGCTCTGCCAAGATTTCCCGCGCCTATAAGGATAGTTTTATAGCCCTTGTCAACGCCGAGTATCTTGCCTATTTCCTCCCTGAGCTCCACAAGGTTATAGCCGTAGCCCTGCTGACCGAAGCCGCCGAAGCAGTTGAGGTCCTGCCGTATCTGCGAAGCGGTAAGGGACATTCTCTTTGCAAGATCGGCCGATGAAATGCGGACCGTGCCCTCCTTGATAAGCTCGCCGATAAAGCGATAGTACCGCGGAAGTCTTTTTATTACCGAAACCGAGATTTCTCCTTTTTTTGCCATTTGCAGCATCTTTCCTTTCTATGTGCAGTGCAGCCCTTATGCACTGCAGAGCATACGATATCCTCATCATATGCTCTGCACAGAACAAAGGCTGCCGAAGCAGTGCATATATACTGTAAAGCAGATCACATTACAGTATATATGCTGCCGCGGAGCTGTAAAGAACATATCTTTACATATTCATATTACTTATTCAGTGCAGCCTTAAGTCTTTCGTTTACCTCTACGAGGAATGTCTCCGTATCAACGGTCTTCTTGTTTTCCAGCGTGGAGAGCGCAGCTAAGTCGCCTGTCATTACGCCCTCTTCAATGGTCTGGATGGTAGCCTTTTCAAGGCAGTCTGCGAAGTTCACAAGCTCGGGAAGGCTGTCCAGCTCGCCCCTCTTGCGGAGAGCGCCTGTCCATGCAAACAGTGTTGCTACAGAGTTTGTGGAGGTCTTCTCGCCCTTAAGGTACTTGTAATAATGGCGCTGTACAGTTCCGTGAGCAGCCTCATACTCGTAAATGCCCTCGGGAGATACCAGAACAGAGGTCATCATTGCAAGGCTTCCGTAAGCTGTTGCGACCATATCTGACATAACGTCTCCGTCGTAGTTCTTGCACGCCCAGATGTAACCGCCGTTGGAGCGGACAACTCTTGCAACCGCGTCGTCGATGAGTGTGTAGAAATACTCGATGCCCGCAGCCTCGAACTTTTCCTTGTACTCCTTCTCGTAAATCTCTGCGAAGATGTCCTTGAAGCGGTGGTCGTACTTCTTGGAGATCGTATCCTTTGTAGCGAACCATACGTCCTGCTTTGTATCGAGTGCAAAGTTGAAGCAGCTTCTCGCAAAGCTTTCGATAGACTTGTCCTTGTTGTGCAGACCCTGAATAATGCCTGCGCTGTCCTTGAAATCGTAGATAAGTGAGCGGGTCTCATTGCCGTCCTTGTCGGTGCATACCAGCTCGCACTTGGAATCCTTGGGGACCTGCATCTCGGTGTTCTTGTAAACATCGCCGTATGCGTGACGTGCGATAGTG
>JBJESJ010000083.1:0-10009 GCA_051882725.1 Oscillospiraceae bacterium | reverse complement strand
TGACAACATGGTCGCTGCCGGGGAAGAATTCCTTCTCCCAGACATATTCGCACTCGAGATCCAGAAAGCATTCCTCCACTACAGGCGCATTGACCTTTGTTCCCTTTTTTGCGGTCAGTCCCGCAGCGGCAAGCTCGTCCGAGTCCCAATCGTTTCGGCTTATGGTGGAATAACATTTCAGATACTCCCTTTCGGACATGAAATTTACCGCCAAAGCACCTGTTTCCCTGACAGTGCGGTACATATGGGTACCTTTGTGAACGTTTCCGAACAGGCAGTAAAATCCGCTGCTGCTCGCAAGGGTGAACCATGACTGCATGCAGCCGTTGGTTTTCCCGTCGGGCTTATAGCTTGTCACCAGCGCAAGGGGAGAGGGTACCGCAGTAAGTCCCTCCAGCCAGTCAAAGCCATAAAAATCGTGTTCCCGCAGCCCTTCGGGCACTTCAAAGAATTCCTTTTTCATGATACATTACCTCGCTTGTGTTTTATTTGCTTATATTATATCATGAAATTTTTCTTCCGTATTGTAAAAATGCGACAGATTTTCTTCCGCAGCTGCAACCTGTGAGGGAGTTATCCCGTGATATCTGCGAAAATCCTTGATAAGATGCGCCTGATCGAAGTAGTTGTATTTCACTATCATATCCCGGATATCACAGGCTTTTCCGCCTGTCAGCTCACGCCGCAGCATCTGGAACCTCACCAGTGATGAAAATGCTTTCGGCGATGTTCCGAGCTTTTCGTAAAAGCGGCGTTCGAGCTGTCTTTCCGAAACTGCGTTATTTGCGGCAATGTCGGATATCCTTGCTGTTCCGCTTGTTGTCAGTATATCATAAATGGCGTTCATCAGCTCGGCGTTCATGCGGTGAGCGTCAATTCTTTTCAGCAGACAGGATCGTGCCGCCCTGACCCGCTCCGAAAAGCTCCCGGTGCGGGAAAGCTTCTCCCGCAGCTCGATATCCATATCGGGAAAAAACTCGTTGATTTCATAGCAGCTGTTCTTTGTGCCCGCAAGGGAATTATCCGCAAACAAGGCAGCAGTCCATGCGTAAAGCCTTATCCCGAATTTTGATCGTATTCTGTAATGTTCATCACAGCTCAGAATAACGGGCTTTTCGGATAATGTGCAGAAGCCGCTGCCGCAGATCTCATTTTCCTCGCCGAAGTCGAATATTATATCCATGCAGGTGTCGGGAATGACGAGGTTTTGCTCGCTGCAGCCGTGTTCGGGAGCAGCTTCCCAGAAGCAGCATACATACGGTCGGAGGGCACCCTGCGGGTAAAGCTCATAATAGCTGCATTTTCCGCCGAAGGGTGCTGCGGCGGCAGGACGGTATATTTCCGACAGGTCGTACATTTCGGCTCCTCCTTTTTATGATTTGGCAGTATATGCATAGTATATCATTGTTATCCATTTGTGTCAATCCTTTTCCGATCTATGATAAAATATGAATAATATTAATCTGAATTATGCAAAACGATTCATATAATATTAACAATATTATCTACAAATAGTGTAAAATGCAAAACTATTCCAAAAGAAATGCAAAATAATTTGAAAAAATGTCATTTCTGACAATTGACAGCGGCGGCAGGATATGGTATCATTATAACAGAAAGCAAAGAGGCTTATATCTATATATAGGTCTCTTTGCTTTATTTTATTGAAGTGAGATGATACCATGAACACACCTGTTGTAAATGCAAAGGAAATCAATAAGCTCCTTGCCAGGTACGGCGTAAAATTCGGGATTTACAAGCACGGTGAATTTAAGGAACAGCTTTTCCCCTTCGACGCTATTCCCAGAGTAATTACCGCCGAGGATTTCAAACAGATGGAAAAGGGTCTTATTCAGCGTGTGGACGCCCTTAATCTTTTTCTGAAGGATATTTACACCGATAAAAAAATAATCAGGGACAAGATCATCCCAGAAGAGTTCGTTTTTATTTCAAAGGGATATCTTGCACAGTGCGAGGGAGTCGTTCCCTCAAAGGGGATATACAGCCATATTTCGGGCATCGACCTTGTACAGGCTAAGGACGGGACATGGTACATTCTTGAGGATAATCTCCGTATCCCGTCGGGAGCGTCCTATCCGCTTATCGCAAGGGAGCTGTGCAGAATGGCAAGCCCCTGGGCATTCCGCGACAACGATATCGTCGATAACCGCAACTATGCAAAGCTCCTTAAGGATACCATGGACTATGTGAACTGCGGCGGCATCAACGTTATCCTTACACCGGGACGTTTCAATGCAGCATACTTTGAACATTCCTATCTGGCAGAAAAGACGGGGGCTATCCTCGTTGAGAATACCGACCTTTTCGTGGAGAACAATATCCTCTACATGAAGGACTTCCAAGGCGGCAAGACAAGAGTCGGAGCTGTTTACCGCAGGATATCCGACGAATATCTCGATCCGCTGACCTTCCTGCCCGAATCCCTTATAGGCGTTCCGCATATCATGGACGCTTACCGTGCGGGAAATACCGCTATCATCAACGCTCCCGGAAACGGCGTCGCCGATGACAAGGGCATCTACTATTTCGTTCCCAAGATGATAAGATACTATCTCGGCGAGGAGCCTATCCTCAAAAATGCTCCTACCTATCTGCCCTTCTACGACGAGGACAGGAAGTATGTCCTTGACAATCTGCAAAATCTTGTCATCAAGGACGTTTCAGAAGCGGGCGGCTACGGAGTTGTCTTCGGAAGGGATATGTCCGCCGAGGAGCTGGAAAAATGGCGTAAGCTTATCACAAAGGAGTCCCGCAGATTCATCGCTCAGGAGGTCATCGACTTTATCGACCTTGCAGTGGTGGACAACGACGAGACGGTCATGCGTAAGGCTGACCTGCGTGCGTTTGTCCTGTCGGGTGAAACAACAAGAGTCTGGGCAAGCGGTCTTACTCGCTTTTCGAGGAATCCCGATTCGTTTGTCGTGAACTCATCTCAAGGAGGAGGCTTTAAGGATACATGGGTACTGTCGCATTAAGCAAAAGCTCCAACCTTTACTGGCTTGGACGCTACACTGAAAGAGTATTTACTACTCTGAACACATTTTTTAAGTATTACGATGTTATGATCGACGTTGACCGTCATTCCTACAAAAAATATCTGGAGAACATCTGCGTTCCCGATATCTACAAGGATTGGGCGGATTTCCTCAACAGGTATCTGTTTGACGGGTCGGTCCCCGATTCTATCGTGTCAAATCTTGACAGGGCACTGGGAAACGGCATCGTGCTCAGGGAGGAGATCAAGACTCCGTCCCTGTCCTACCTGCAGATGGCGATGGACAAGCTGAAAAAATGTGAGGGGACAACAAAGGTCCGCTACGACCTGCTCCCCGTAAGAGATCAGCTCTACGCGTTCTGGGGAAGCATCGACAACAATATGACCGATTATGAAGCTAAAATAGTTATCTACATCGGCAAGGCTGTTGAGAGAGTTGACCTGTATATGAGACTTTCTTATCCTTACGAGGAGATAGAAAAGGCGTTCGCGTATCTGACCCGCTTCTTGGACGGCTATATCGCCGATAATAATTCGGGTCACATCAATCTGACAGCCTACAGCGGGCTCAAGGATGTTCTTTCGAGAGGCTCCGCATGGACGGAATGCCGCAATGAAGCTCTTTACTGCATGGAGCATCTTTTCGAGGTCGAACAGGTTGAAAAGGCTGTGGTTTGAGTATAAAACTGCACTGAGCTTCGACGGTGAAGTTACCTCGCACTGCTTTTCACTCAGATGTCTGCCTGTTTCCGATAACAGGCAGCTCATCTGTGAACCGCAGTGCATTATTTCCCCTGACGGACGAGGAGTGTGGTTCAGCCGCGACAGTTTCGGCAATTCGGTGCTGTGCGGCAGGATATCCGAGGGACACGACAGCTTTTCATTTAAAGTCAAGGGGACTGCGCAGGTCAAGCGGGATTACAGGATACCCGGCACAGCGGCAGCTGTTTTCGGGTATGAGTCGCCTATGACCCGCACGGGAGACAAGATCAGGGAATTCTATAATGAAATCGCTTCCGAACTGAACGGAGATATCCTTCATCGGGCAATGACGATCTCAGGCAGATTATTCGCTTCCATGAAGTATGAAAAGGGTGTGACGACGGTAAGGACCGACGCCGAAACGGCTTTTGAGCTGGGCGCGGGCGTTTGTCAGGACTATTCTCATATTTTCCTCGCACTTTGCAGGCTTGACGGCATAAGATGCAGATATGTTTCGGGGCTTGCATATCAGAACGGGGAAACTCATGCATGGACGGAGATAAACGATGGAAATTCTTGGATAGGGCTCGACCCTACCAATAACTGTATATGCGGCGAAAAATATATCAAGCTCTGCCACGGAAGAGATTATTCCGACTGTCCCATTGAACGTGGACTTTACATCGGCAGCAGCTTCTGCACTCAGGAGATATACTCAAAAGTTGAAGAACTATAACATGAACTTATATTCAGGGATATGTTCAGGGAGTGCATTTTTGCACACATAATATAAGTTGAAAGGAATGATTTTTTTGGTCAAGACAATAGCACAGGCGGGTCTTGCCGTAAATGAAAAGCTGGTCATACGGAGAAACCGCATAACCAACCCGAATATCAGCTCGACGGGGAGCAAAAGGGCATGTATCGTGACCGGTACCCATGGCGACGAGCTTGAAGGACAGTTTGTCTGCGCAAAGCTGGCAGACTATCTGCATGAAAATTCTTCCGCACTCAGCGGTATCGTGGATATTTATCCCGCGCTTAATCCTTTGGGGATAGATTCCATTACGAGGGGCATCCCAATGTTCGACCTTGATATGAACCGGATATTTCCCGGTACCTCCGAGGGAACAATGGCTGAATGCATCGCCGCGGATATAATTTCCGACATCAAGGGCGCGGATATCTGCATAGATATCCATTCCAGCAATATCTACCTTAAGGAGATACCTCAGGTCAGGATAAACGAGATATCCGCAGACTATCTGGTGCCATACGCAAAAATGCTGAACGTGGATTATATCTGGATACATTCCTCGGCAACGGTGCTGGAATCCACTCTCGCGTACAGTCTCAACGACATCGGCACAAAGACCCTTGTTGTGGAAATGGGCGTGGGCATGCGCATTACCAAGGAGTACTGCGATCAGCTCATCGTAGGCATACTTAATCTGCTGAAAAATATCGGCATCTGGAACGGCCCCACAGAGCCCGTAAGAGAGCCTATTTTATCCTTTGACCATGACGTGGAGTTCGTCAATTCCTCGGCTGCGGGGATATTCGTGCCCTGCGTCGATCACTGGGTAGACATCGAAAAGGGCGCTCATATCGGCGATGTGCTTGACCCTGCGACGGGCAGGGTGGAGGAGTACGTGACCGCTCCCTGCGCAGGCAGGATATTCACCCTCAGAGAGTTCCCTATAGTATATGGAGGCTCGCTGATAGCGAGGATACTGGGAGGTGAAAGAAATGCGTAAATGTACCTTGTATTCGATAAAATCACCATACAGAGAGGACCTTGACGTTCTCGGCTACAGGTTCGGCAGCGGAGAAAAGTCAATGTGCATAGTAGGCGCTCTCCGCGGAAACGAGATACAGCAGATGTACGTCTGCTCGCAGATCATCAAGAAGCTGCGCCGTCTGGAAACGGACGGGAAGATCGCCGCAGACCATGAGATAATGGTCATACCCTGCGTGAACTATTACAGCATGAACATCGGAAAGCGGTTCTGGACAATGGACAATACCGATATCAACAGAATGTTCCCCGGCTATAATCTGGGAGAGACCACCCAGCGCATTGCAGACGGTCTTTTTGAGCAGATACAGGGCTATAAATTCGGCATACAGTTTGCAAGCTTCTATCAGGAGGGAGATTTCCTTTCCCATGTGAAGCTTATGCACACAGGCTTCACCGACCCACAAAAGATGAAGGATTTCGGGCTGCCCTATGCGTTTATCCGCGACCCTCGTCCTTATGATACGACCACTCTCAATTACAACTGGCAGATATGGGAGACTAACGCATTTTCGTATTTCCTCAATTCCACCGACAACATTGACGAAAAGTCTGCCGAGGACGATGTTGAGAATGTTATCAGATTCATGGTCCGTCAGGGCATTGTCAAGGGCCGCGATTCGGGAGGATATCTGACCGAGCTCATCAATGAAAGGGAAGTCATTCAGATACATTCCACCGCAGCGGGGATATATCGTCCCAAGGTAAATGCGGGAGAGCGCTTCTCCAAGGGAGATCTGCTCTGCGAGATACTCGACCCCATGGAAGGCGAGGTCATCTCACAGGTGAAGGCACCCTGCGACGGCATCGTATTTTTCCGGTACAGCCGTCCTCTGGAGTTTGAAAACAGCGTGCTTTTCAAGCTGATACCGAGATAGATTTCATGCATTCTCCTTCTTTTGATTTTTCATTATGATACAGCAAAACAGCCGACCTGTTACGATCGGCTGCTTTGCGGTTTAAACGGTTCAGATGCTAAGCACCATCGCAGCAAACACGAGGATTATCCCCACAGCCGCCGAGGGAGTGGGTATCTCATTGTAGAGAAGTATCCCCAGCAATGTTGCTGCCACAGGCTCAACCGAGGCGATTACGGCTGCCTTTCCGTTTTCCGTGCCCTTAAGTCCCAGATTGTAGAGGAAATAGGGGGCTATCGAGGAAACTACTGTGAATATCAGCGTGAAGCCTATCATGGAGGGCGAAGAGGAGATCATCTCCCCGATTGCGTTCATATCCGCGAAAAATGCGGAGAAAACAGCGGCGGTCAGAAAGGAATATCCTATACATACAAATGAGGAATATCCTCGGTTGATGGCAGACCGGGTGAATATGCTGTACAGCGCGTAGCCGATCGCAGACATTATGCCGTATGAGATACCAAGCCCTGAAACAGGCGTGTCCGAGCCGATTATCCCCGTGACGAGCACAAGTCCGCCGATAGATAATACTATGGCGATAAGCTTTTTCGGGGTTATTTTCTCCTTAAAGATCACCGCCGAAAGGACAGTCACAAAAATAGGCGAGGTGTAAAGGAGTATTGCCGCTGCGGAAAGGGACATCATATTTATTGCGGTGAAGTAGCAGTAATTGAAAAATACAATGCTGACAAGTCCCGTTCCGATGAATACCCAGATATCCTTCGGCTTTATTTTCAGGCTTTTCCTGTCGGTGACAAGACAGAACAGCAGCGCCGCCGCGGAAGTGAACAGCGAACGCAGAAATACTATGCTCATGGATTCGACGCCGTATTCGTTGAAGCGGCGGACGAATATTCCCATTAGTCCCCATAGTATGCCTGCAAGGGCTATCCACAGGGGAGACAGATCGATCTTTTTCTTCATGTTTTTTCTCCGTGTCAAGAGGTGATATTTATGAAATGCAGTGAGCTTGCGGAGCTCAGATCCTTTAAAAATATAGAACTTATAGCGGGAGCACAGGGTCTTGACCACACCATTACATGGGTGTATATAAATCAGGCTCCCGATGTGGGTCAGTGGATACATGGCGGCGAGCTGGTATTCATAACGGGCATGGAGGGCTCCACAGCGGACGGATTGGAAAATACGCTTCGTCAGTGCGCAGAAAATGCCGCTTCGGGAGTGGTGGTGCTGTGCAATCCCGAATATATATCCGATATCCCCGACAGTGCGAAGCAACTTGCGGATTCGGAAAAGCTTCCGCTGTACAAAATGCCGTGGGAGCTCAAAATAGTGGACGTCACAAAGGAGATCGCCGATACGATAATACTGAATCAGCTGCGGGAAAAGAATGCGGAGGGCTTCTTTAACGAGCTGCTGTTTTCTCCACGTGTATCCGAACAGTCGGTGAAGCGGCTGGGGATAAACTGCGGCGCAGATGTTAACAGTCCCGCTGCGATAGTTCTGCTGAGGATAGGCCACAGCGGCGATTTTGCGGAATTTGACGCCGTAAGGGAGCACTTGTGCAGAGCGCTGGCGGAGTATATGTATTCAAAGGGATATGTTTGCGTTTCCTGCGTGTGCATGGACGAGATAATCTTTTACATAAACTGTGAAAAGAATTTCTCCGACAGGGAGGAGATGATGCTCTCCGACTATCTGGATATGTTCGCTGCACGGCACAAGGACGCGGTGATACGCTGCGGCATCGGACAGACTTACAAAGACATAGGCAGCATGAGACGCAGCTACGAGGAAGCGGAGCGTGCGGCGCAGTCTGCGGAGCGCTCCGACGGAAATATTTCGATAGTGAATTTCTCACGGCTGGGATTTATCCGTCTGCTGTCCGATAACACGAGCATAGCGGAGATATCCGCTTACTGCTTTGACGTGCTCGGAGAGCTGATAGTCAACGACAGAGCCCATAATACGGAGTATGTGAAAACTCTCGAAGCCTATCTGCGGTGCGGCTGCAGCATGGTAAAAGCGGCGGACGAGCTGTATATCCACCGCAACACCATGGTATACCGTATTGAAAAGATACGCACGCTTCTGGGTATCGACTTTAACGATATGGAAGCAAAATGCGAGTGTATGAACGCGCTCAAGCTGATGAAGAATTACGAAACGGATATTTCGGGCTATATCGGAAGCTGACAGCTTTGCAGGACTCTTATGGGTCCTGCGTTTTTATTCACCGAAGTTTTCGCTGATGATCTTCACAAATCCATCAACGGCAGCGTCGGTGATGAGCTTGCCCTTTTTTGCCGACGAGCCCTTAGCCGAAGCCAGCGCGCCCGAATCGGGGACCATTCCCTTGACTATGGGATACTTATGATAAGGTATGGGAGTCACGCCCTTTTCCTCCGGGAGCAGGTCGGTGCGTACCGAGCCCGGAGCAAGATACATCATAAGAGAGGTCTCGGTCACTGCGGCATGCTCCAGCGCCCAGCCGGGGAAGGGTATCTCGTCGAATACCTTATCTATGACCTCCTGTGAGAGCACGTCCCACCAGTTGCTTTCCAGTATTTTCACATCGGGATATTTTGCCGATACAAGGTCGATAGCCTCCAGCAGGAACGCCTCGTTTTCAAAGTGAGCGTTGTTGACGAATATTTTTTTCACTCCGTCGCGGCAGAGCTCCTCAAGGATATCATATGCAAGGCGGATAAGGGTTTCGCCATTCAAGTCGATAGTACCCGGGAAGAGGGGACCTCCTCCGCTTAATGGTTTGGACTTGTATCCGTAGACCAGCGTGGGCATTATTACTCCGCCTATCCTGTCCGCCAGCTTTTCGGAAAGCTTTTCTGCGATAGTGGAGTCGGTGGACAGCGGCAGATGATAGCTGTGCTGTTCGGTGGAGCCCACGGGGAGAATTATGACCCCGTTTTTCTTTTCATTAAATTCCTGCCATGTAAGATCATGCATGCAGCACTTGTTCATATTGTATCACCTTTTTATTATATTTGTCAAAAATGCAAGAATATAAAACAAAATATTCATATTTTACATCCTATTGCATCTTTCAAACTAATTATACACTTATTTATAATATCAGTCAATGTATGTTTAGTACAAAATGCAGGATTATTGTTTGTATCCTTCATACAGTGACAAGCCCAGAATGATGTGATATAATAAAAGCGTACTAAGGAAAACGTACATATCCCGAATATGAAGGCAGCGAAGCCGATTATCTTATTAAAAAGATAGTCGGCTTCTGTTATCCGAGGCCTGTCCCGTCAATGAGGGCAGGCGCACAGAAAGGAGAGGATATATAATGTCGGCAATAGGTCAGAGCATTAAGATCAATAACGTAAGCAAGCTTTACGGAAGCTTTCAGGCACTGGATCAGGTGTCGCTGGAGGCGGAAGCTGGAGAATTTCTGACGATACTCGGCTCCAGCGGTTCGGGAAAGACCACTCTGCTGAAGATAATCGCAGGATTTGAGGCAAGCAGCGGAGGAAGTATTCTCATCAACGGAGAAAATGTTGCGGGAAAGAAGTCCTATGAGAGAAATATAGGGAACCGCTGATTAAAGCCACATTCAAATCCTAATGGATTCAATAATTCGTC
>JBJESJ010000082.1:0-10231 GCA_051882725.1 Oscillospiraceae bacterium | reverse complement strand
AGGTGCAGGAGAATTCACCGTTGATATGCTGAACGCCTGCGTTAGTGAAAGTATATTCGGTTATCTTTTCGCAGTTCATAGGCATAAAATCGTCGCCGATAAAGCGGACGATGTTCTTGAACAGCAGATCTATGTATTCGACCATAAGCTCGTCGTCGGAGTTATCGAAGTCATAGAAAGAGCGGATGACCTGCTGGATCTTTTCGTTGTCGTTATCCTTGAAATCGCTGTCCGACAGAGAGTTTTCGTTTTTATAGCTGTTGAGAGCGTCTTCAAACTGGCTGTTTGACATATAGCCCTTGTCAACGAGAGCCTGTCCCAGTATCAGGTGAGTACCCGACTGCTTAGAGAAGAGCTTTTCGACCTGCTCTCCTGTCATAAAGCCCATATCCACGGCGATCTCGCCTATTCTTTTATCGACCTTCTGCTGCTGAGCGTGGACCATTTCGACCTGTTCTGCGGTCATATAGCCTGCATTTATAGCAAGAACTCCAAGCTTGACTCTTGTAGTTTTAAGTACAGAGAGGGCTTCGGAAAGCTGTTCGGGACTAACGAGTCTTTTATTGAGAAGATAGTTTCCAAAAAATTGTGTAAACATTTTTTACTCCAATCCGATTAATCAAATTTATTTTGCAAGCTTTTCAATGATTGTTTTGACCTGATTTTCCTCAAGAGGCTTCTGCAGGAAGTCGTAAGCGCCTGCGGTGATAGCCTCCTTAAGGTTTTCCTGTGTACCCACAGAAGAAGCCATAATGACTTTAGCGTCGGGATTGATCTTAAGGATCTGTTTCAGAGCGTCAACACCGTTGACCTTAGGCATAACGATATCCATGAAGGTCACATCGGGGAGATGATTCTTGTACATATTAACAGAAGCCTCTCCGTCGCCTGCTTCAACGACAGTACCCACTCCCAAGGACTTGATAAAGGTAACCATTTTTTTTCTGGCAAGAAGTGAATCATCGCAAATCAAAACGGTCATATTTTCAAGACTCATTTTATATTTCCTCCGTTTCCGTAATCAAGGGTAGTAATTCATATATGTTTATTATAACATAACAAAAAACAAAAAGCAATAGTTTTTTGTAAGATTTAATAAAAAAATAACCTTTATTAATAAAGAAATAAAAAAATCGGCAATAAGCCGAGGAATAAAAAAACAAAAGACTCCGCCCAGCCGCCATGTGGCGAATAAAACCCGCACAAAGCAGGTGGGCAACAGCCCAACAGTTTCACGCTCCCTGCGTCCGTTACCCCGCTCATATAAAGCGGCGGGAGGTCTGCAATCCCCTGTCGGAGTCTGAATCCCTAAATAAAAGTGTTGGATTATAAAACCACACTTTATCGGTCAAGGCAGAATCTTTTCTCTGATATTATTATATCACCTATACGGAAAAAAATCAATAGATTTCACCAAAAAAATTTATGTAATTTTTTGTAATATATGACAATTGACAAAAATATCGGAACAGATACGGCTCCCGAGGATATCCCTGCGGGAGCCGAAAAAGGCTGATATTATTTATCGGAATGATCGCTTATCTTTTAGAATGCGGCAACATCGCTTTCGCTTCCGCTTGCAGCTATAGCCGCTTCACGGGTAGCATAATACTGTCCGGTTGTCTTGTTGAAGTATCTGTAGGTCGTTGAATAGGTGCTGCTCTGATAATTTGAGGCGTCGCTGGATACAAATACATAACGTGTGGCACCGCCTGCGTTTGCAGCAGCTGTGCTTGTGGGATAGTAGCGGTTAGTGGCATAGCTGTAATAAGGATAGCTTGCCGAATAGTAATAGCTGGAAGACGATGTGGAAGAAGAACTGTCCGAACCGCTTGAAACATAGCTGCTGTTATTGTTTGAAGCTGCTACGGCGTCGGAATAGTTCTTGTAGTATTTTCCGGTAACGGCGCTGTACCAAGGAGTTGAAGTGCTGTAGGTAGTGCTGATATAGCTCTTATAGAAGGTGGTATAGTCGCTGACGAGGCTGTAATTTCCTCCCGCAGCGGCAAGCGCGTCGGAATAGGTCTTATACCATCTTCCGTTGCAGCCGTAAGGATATACTACGCTTGCTGAAGTGCTGTAGTAGGTGCTCGTACTGGAGTAGTCCTTTACATAGGAGCTGATGTTTCCGGAAGCGGCAAGCGCGTCGGAATAGGTCTTATAGTACTTCTTTGTAACGGTGCTGTAATAGGGATAGGAAGCGCTGTAGGTGCTGCTTACGTCGCCGATATAGGTTGAGGTATAATCTCTTACGTATGCGCTGTTGTTGCCTGATGCAGAGACTGCGTCCTCATAAGTCTTATAGTATCTGTTGGTGTAGGTGCTGAAATAAGGATATACTGCGCTTCCGTTAAGGCTTGAATTTGTGTTGATATCACCGGTGAATACATAGTTGGCATTTCCGCCCGAAGCGGCAAGAGCGTCCTGATATGAGGAATAATACAGTTTTGTGGTACTGCTGTAGTAAGGATACTTGGTGCTGTAGGTGCTGCTTGTGCTGGTCTGGTTGCCCTTGGAAACGTAGCTGGAGATGTTGTTTGATGCGGTAACGGCATCAGCGTAGCTCGTGTAATACAGCTTTGTGTAGCTGCTGTAATAGCAGTAGGTGCTGCTGTAGGTAGGGCTGCTGGATGAGGAGTTATCGCCGTAATAAACATAGGAGCTGATATTCTTGGAAGCTGCCAGCGCGTCGGTGTAATTCTTGTAATACAGCTTTGTGTAGCTGCTGTAATAAGGATAGGAGGTGCTGTATGTTGTGCTCGAATCCAGCTGTTCACCGTATAAAACGTAGCTGCTGTTATTCTTTGAAGCGGCAAGAGCTTCGTTATAGGTCTTGTAATAGAGCTTTGTGTAGCTGCTGTAGAAGGGATACGAAGAGCTGTATGTGGCACTGGACGCCGTATTCTCTCCGTAGGAAACATAGCTGCTGATGTTATTGGATGCAGCGAGAGCGTCGTTATAGGTCTTGTAATAGAGCTTTGTATAGCTGCTGTAGTAAGGATAGGAGGAGCTGTACGCAGTGCTGCTGTCAGCCTCTGCCTTGCCTAAGGAAACGTAATTGCTGTTGTTGTTGGAAGCGTAGAGAGCGTCGCTGTAGCTCTGATAATAGAGCTTAGTGTAGCTGCTGTAGAAGGGATACTGAGTGGAATAGGCAGCCGAGCTCTTGACAGACTGTCCGTTTCCTACCGTAACGCTCAGAGTCTTGTAGACGGAAGTATACTTGCTCATTGAAACGGTGACCTTTGCGGTGCCGTTGCTCTTTCCGGTAACATCGAGACCGATATTATCGCCCACAAAAGGCTTTGCCCATGAGATAGAAGCTACATTTTTATTGGATACGGAAGCCTTGATAGCATGAGAGCCCTTAGCTGTGACCGTAACGCGCTTGGTCTCGCCGATCTCGAGCGAAAGGCTGGACTTGCTGAGAGTGATCTTTCCGGGAGAAACAGTCACCTTGCAGGTGAGAGTTTCACCGTCAACATCTGCGTAGATATAGCATGTACCTGCGGAGATGCCTCTTACCTTTCCGCTGCTTGAAACTGTTGCGATAGATTCGTCGCTTGAGTACCATTCAACGTCGTCGTATGTACCATATATGCTGAGGGTGGTATAGTACCCCTTGGTGAGCGTCATGCTCGATTTGCTCAAGGTATTGTCATAAGCTCCCGCGGAAATGCCCATGCTGCTTACCGCGATCATAGCGGCGAGAACACCGCTTGCGACCTTTGAGATAGAATTTTTCTTCATAATGTTCCTCCGTTTCTGCCAGATGGCGATAAACCGAATTTGTTTTAATTCAGAAGCTATTTATGTTTACAGTCCTGCGATCCTCCTGACATACGAAACGATATCGGAGCTGCGGACTTTTTTGCTTCTCTGATATATAAACAACTCAGCACGCGTAAATTTTTCAAACCGAAGCAATATTTGTATGAATATACAATTTGTATCTGTATTTTTATGCACATCATACAATACGCCGACTTGATATTATTATATATCATAATTATACAACATTCGGATATTTTTTTCAATAGTAAATTAGAATAATTTTATCGGATTTTTATGTACTGTTAGTACTAATACAGTTGTATCAAAGGAAATACAGGAAAATATTTGCCGGAACATGTCAGAATATCGTATTGACAACCGATTTTCGGTGTGCTATAATTTATAAGGATGCTGATACAGTCAGCAATCACAAAATTGAAAGGAACGTTTTAGATGAGCAGTACAATAATTTCAGAAAAGGTAAAATACATAGGCTGTGACGATAAAACACTGGACCTCTTTGAGAACCAGTATAAGATACCCGAGGGCGTATCCTATAATTCATACGTTATCCTGGATGATAAGATCGCTGTTATGGATACAGCCGATCACCGCGTTTCCGAGGAATGGTTCGCAAATCTTGCCGCAGCCATCGGAGACAGAACTCCCGATTATCTCATAGTATCCCACTTGGAACCCGATCACTCCGCAAATATCGGAGCGGCTATGGAAAAATATCCCGATATGAAGCTGGTATGCAGTGCAAAAGCAGCGGGAATGTTAGATCAGTTCTTTGATACCGATTTTGCGGGACGGGTCGTCACCGTTAAGGAGGGCGAAGCCCTTTCTCTCGGTGAGCATATCCTGCAGTTCTTTATGGCGCCCATGGTGCACTGGCCCGAGGTCATGGTGGAGTACGAGCAGACCGAAAAGATACTCTTCTCCGCAGACGGCTTCGGAAAGTTCGGAGCACTTGACGTTGACGCCGAGTGGGACTGCGAAGCAAGAAGGTACTACTTCAACATCGTCGGAAAATACGGTGCACCCGTACAGACTCTGCTGAAGAAGGCAGCTTCTCTGGATATAAAGACTATCTGTCCTCTTCACGGACCTATCCTCACAGGAGACCTTTCCCACTACATAGACCGCTATAACACATGGAGCAGCTACGCTCCCGAAGAAAAGGGCGTATTTATCCCCTATGCTTCTCTTCACGGAAACACAAAGGAAGCTGCGGAAAAGCTGGCTGAAATGATAACCGCAAGAGGCGTTAAAGCTGTTCTGTGCGACCTTTCCAGAGACGACCTCGCAGAAGCTGTTGAGGACGCTTTCCGCTATGACAGAATGGTCTGTGCCGCTTCCACCTATGACGGCGGAGTTTTCACTCCCATGGAGGACTTTATCTGCAGACTCAAGTCCAAATCATATCAGAACCGTACCGTAGCATTCGTTGAAAACGGTTCGTGGGCTCCCATGTCTGCAAAGCTCATGAAGGCGTCCTTCGAGACCATGAAGAATATCACCTTCCCCGATACGACAGTGACTATCAGGACCTCCGTAAAGCCCTCGGTCATCGCAGACCTTGAAAAGCTTGCGGATGAGCTTACCAAGTAAATATCATCACAGAGCAAAACAGCCGCTTCCCTATCCGGGAGCGGCTGTTGTTATTTTGGATATTTACTGAGTATCAGCGCTTTTGCAGCTGTGCTTCTTTTTCTTTTCAGTCTTTTCCTCTTTGCCAAGCTGGTGCATGGTAAGTATCCCCACCGCAGATATCACCAGCGAAAGAAAAAATGCCTGAATAAGCCCCAGTACGATAAATATTTTAGTCCTTCTTATCATGCTTCATACTTCCTCTCTCATTGTTTGTCACTGTATCCTTGCTACTATTTCTGCCGCTTTTTCGTATATCCTTTCAGGCTCCTCGCCGATGAAGTATTCGCCGTTTTCGTAAAGTATACGTCCATTTACCATGGTCAGCCGGACATTTGCCTTAGAGCCGCTGTATACGAGGTTTACGGGAATATTATTGACGGGCTGCATATTCGGGTCGTCCAGTCGGATAACTGTCATATCCGCAAGGCAGCCCTCGCGGATACGTCCGCAGTTTATGCCCATTGCGTCTGCGCCTCCCGACAGCGCCGCTTTCAGAATGATTTCCGCAGGAAGAGCAGCCGCGTCATTACGGTACAGCTTCTGAAGCACCGTTCCCAGATACATTTCGCGGAACATGTCCAGAGCATTGTTGCTGGCAGGACCGTCCGTTCCCACAGCAAGACCTATGCCCATTTCCGCCATTCTGCACAGCGGAGCGATTCCGCTTGCAAGCTTTGCATTGGAGCATGGATTTGTTACGGCGAAAAGTCCCCTCCGTCGGTAGATATCGAGGTCGTTATCGCTCATGAATACGCAGTGAAAGCCTCCGCCGCCATAGTTATACAGTCCGAGACTTTCAAAATATTCCGTGGGAGTCATGCCGTGACGGGCGATACATTCCTCGGTCTCCTTTTTGGTCTCCGAGCTGTGAGCGTATACGGGAGCATGATACTTTTCAGCAAGCTGTGCAATCTCGCGCAGCAAGCTCTCGCTTGTGGTGTATTCGGCGTGGAAGCCCAGCCTGTAGGATATCAGCGGAGATATCCCGTTGAATCTGTTGTAGTAATCCTCCAGCTTTTCGGCAGATTCGGAGAAGTCGTTCACCGCTCCGCAGAGAACGGCGCGAAAGCCGCAGTCGGTCATGGCGGAAACGAAATCATCGGGGAAATAATACATATCGAAGCAGGAGGTCATCCCGCCCGAAAGATATTCCAGCACAGCCAGCTTTGACAAGGTGTAGATATCCTCGCCGCAGAGCTTTGCTTCCCGTGGGAAGATCTGCTCATTGAGCCATTTGTCCAGGGGAAGGTCGTCCGCCCTGCTGCGGAGGAAGGTCATCGCCGAGTGAGTGTGTGCATTATTGAAACCCGGCATCAGCAGGTCTCCGCGAAGGTCGATCTCGCGGTCGAACTTCATGTCGGGAGCCTTTTCGCCGACGTAGGAAATGGTATCGCCGATGACGGTCACTTCTCCCCTTTTCGCTGTCATATCGGGATATAGGATATATCCGTTGAAAAATTTAATATTCATATATTTTCAAGAGAGTTGTAGATGTTGACGATCGAGCCTGTGATAAGCTTCTTGAACATGGGAGCCGCCTTATCGGCAGTTTCCTGAACCTCCGCATGGGACAGGGGCTTCGGGGATACTCCGCAGGCAAGATTTGATATGCAGGAAATGCCCACTATCTTCATACCCGCATGATTTGCGGCGACAGCCTCGCAGGCGGTGGACATTCCCACAGCGTCAGCGCCCATGATACGCACCATGCGTATTTCCGACGGAGACTCATAGTTTGGACCCGTCAGCTGTATATAAACTCCCTCCCGCAGAGGGATATCAAGTTGTCTTGCAGTGCTTTTCACTATGCTGCGGAGCTTTTTGCTGTATATCTCGCTCATATCGGGGAATCTGGGACCGAGTTCGTCGAGATTTTCTCCGATAAGCGGAGAAGGCGCCATGCATATCTGGTCGTTTATGAGCATGAAATCCCCCGCTTCAAAGGCATAATTCACGCCGCCTGCCGCGTTGGTGAGGAAAAGAACCTCTGCGCCCATCAGCTTCATGAGCCTTATGGGAAGGACAACGTCCTCCATGGGATAGCCCTCGTAGTAGTGGACACGTCCCTGCATGATAACGACGGGAACGTTCTCCACGTATCCGAAAACAAATCTTCCCTTGTGGCCGGCTACGGTAGACACGGGAAAGCCCTCTATCTCGGAGTAGTCAAGAGTTGCTTCTATTTTTATCCCCTCGGCATAGTCACCCAGTCCCGAACCGAGAACAAGAGCAACGCGGGGAGTAAAATCAATTTTTTCTCTGAATGAGTTATAGCATTTTTCAAGGCGTTCGTATCTTTTGGACATAATATCCCTCCTGTTTCAAAAAAGGACTGTTATCAGGCAACAGTCCTTAAATACAGCATTTTTACATTTTTAGCTGATGATTATCTTCGACAGTATATTTTTCCAGAATGCTGCGGACTTCTTCCTCACATTCGGGCTTGACCATATATTTGATATATTCGCCCAGCATATCCTTGTGAGAATAGGTCCTGCCCTCGATCTTGAAGTTAGAGAAGCCCATAGGCAGATACTTGTTGTACAAGGCGTCGCAGGAAATATATGTCTGCTGATTCATGCCCTTTTCAAGAGATGTGTCAAAGGGACATTTAAAGGGCTTCATTCCCTCGGGAACGATCTGCACACCCATTGATTCAATAAGGGGAGCTATTTCGTTATTGATGATCTGCTGCTGACCGAGGTACTGATAGTGATACTTTCTCTTGGGACAGTGGGAAATGCAGATGGCATTGAGCAGGAACTCACACTTTTCCTTATGAGGAAGCGTCTCGAGAAAATCGAACTGATTGTTCCAGTTATAGTCAAGGACAACAAGACGATAATCTCTTTCAAGCTCTTTTTTCAGCTCTTCGGGGTCCTCAATCTGCTTGCATGTAGAGGAAGTGTAGGTGAATTTCGGATATTTTCTGCGCAGATACTGTTCAAGTATCGGAGAAAAGATGATTATCTCATTGATATCGTTTTCTGCGATCCTGCATATTTCATTGCAGAATTCATCATTCAGATGCTCGGGCTTAAGAAGCGGATTTGTAAAGGTAAGACGCACCCTTACGCCCAGTTCGTTGTAAGCCCTGATGATCTGCTCTGCGGTGATGAGATTAGTAAAGCCGCGGATAGCTCGTCCGCCGTTCCAGAGAGCGGGCGGGAACGTACCGTAAACGGACGCTATCTCAACGCCCTCTCTGAAAAGCTCGGGTCTGTCCTTTACGAGCTTAATATAGTTATAGTTCAGGTCAAGGTGCGTAGTTATGCCGGGAATATGAAATTGTGCGTTCATTTGAAATTTTCGTCCGCCGTGCAGACGATCTCCTTTCGGTAAATGATATGTAGATTACTCGTCAAAATTTCCCGGAATGTTAAGCTGTTTAACAGGGATCCTCTTAAGAGGAGAATAGGAAAACTTCGGACAGGACGCGTCTCCGTTTACCAAGCCTCTCTTTTCGCAGAGAACTTTTCCGCCGTCCTTTGCTCTGACGCCGAAAGCGCAGTACTGGCACTGGGGCTCTATATCGTTTCCAAAATACTTTTTCTTAGCCATAATGCTGACATTCCTTTCCGATTAAATTACCGGGGAAGCCGGGCCGAAAGCCTATATATCCGACCTGATCTCCTCCATATACAATCATTGTATACTTCAAATACATTATATCACATTTTTTTTATTTTGACTACTTTTTTTTGAAATAAAAGCAAAATCGTCATAATCAACAAAAATATCGTTGGAATTGGTGAATTATAACCAATATTTTTGACCTCCGCCATAACGGAAACTGCTTCTTCTCTGTAAAGCTCAACATAAAGAAGGTCGCAGACAAAATAGCTTATGACCGCAGCCGCGCATCTTGCGGCGATCATCTTTCCTATGCGGACATATTTTCCGCAGACCGAGCTTATCTGCATGAAAACGGATATCCCCCCAAAGGAGATGACTGCCGCAGCTGCGGGGATAAGCTCTGCACTGTCTGTTTTCATGTAAGCGATGTTGGATACCTCGGCAGCGGAGCGCAGTATTGTGTAAATTATCCCCGGGTCGATATCCGCTGCTTTTCCGACAAGCGATGATATTCTCGCCGTAATACCGAGAGTATCGGGGACGCTCAGCAGCGCCGACATGAAAATGATGATACCGCACATTTTCAGTATGCTTTTCCCGCCCTCGGCGACGCACTCGCAGAAAAGCCGTGAGGAAAAGCATACGCTCGCCTTTTCGGTGTTCTTTTCGGGGATCTTTCGTCCGATAGACATAGCCAGTCCGATGATGATATTTGCCGCGATACAGGAGATGAAAATCATATTACCCGCAGCCGTTCTTCCGAAAACTCCCGAACCCACCGCGCCGTATATGAAGGCAGGTCCTGCTCCGAAGCACCAGCACAGCAGTCTTTCCGCCTCATCTTCGTCAATGGCGCCCTGTTCCCTTGCGGCTGCGATAAGTGTCGCTCCCACGGGATAGCCCGCAAAGCAGCTTATCAGAAAGACCGTCATCATATCGGGAGATATCCTGAAAATATATCTTGCAGGCAGAGAAAACGGCTTCCCTGCGAGCTTATAGATATTGCTCTTTATCAGCATGCCCGAAAGCACCGTCATTGCAAACAGAGACGGAACTATCACATTAAGGCAGTTGTTCACCGATGAACGCACTGCCGCCGCAGTCTGTGAAGGAAATACCGTAAATATCATCACCGTGAGAAATATCACAGCTGCTGCGGCATATCTCTTGGATCTTTCATTTCTTATCCGTTACCACCCTAGAATTTTCCCGCAGGAGTAAGCTCTAT
>JBJESJ010000081.1:0-10319 GCA_051882725.1 Oscillospiraceae bacterium | reverse complement strand
AAAAGGACGGCTATCTCTATACTCTCGACGCGGAAACGGGGCTTGTCTCCAAAACGGAAAAGCCTCAGGATCCGTCGTCTATCAAGATAAAAATAGGTCCCTATTCCGATTCGGGAACTACTTTGCTTTCATTCAAGATAAATAACAGCTCCGACGGAAATAGACTCTACTATTCGGGCTATATCAAGAACACTGCAGATTACAACGGCTGCCGCGTTAGCCTTGCCATTGAGATGTACAACAAGAACGGCGAGCTTATCGACAGGGAAACAATTGTAAAGACACCCCGTCTTTCAACCGGCGATACCTATAAATTCGACGATTTCTGCAGCATATCCGAGCCGGTTTATTCGATAAAATTTATTGTGACGAGAACTTGACAAATGATAAACAGTGAATATTTAGCTGCGGCGAAAAAACAGCTTGCAGTGGATTATGTATGCGCTCCCGAGGACTTTTCCGCAGATATCAACAAGGTAACAGCTGCCGTTTCTGCGGAGGGACAGCGGAGATTCACCGATAAGCCTTCCGCATTCCGCGCGGCAACTTTTGGCAGGAATACCGTAATATCGGCGGTGCCCGAGCTTATGGAAGCAGCTCATGAGCTGTCCTCCATCGGCGGGACGAAGCTTTTCGACGGAAGCGGCATTGCTGCGGTAAATGGGCTGACAGCGCCGTCCGGTCATGCTATCGGCATGATAAGTCAGTATTATCTGCCCTCGGCGGAGTTTGCTCCGAAGGATTTCGGCGGCTATGACCTGCGGCTTTTCGGGGAGCGGGAGATACTTGAGATACTCTACCCCTACTACGGCGGATATGATAACGCCCTGATGTACGGCACCGCCGGCGACAGACGTGACGTGCTTGCGGTCTGTGCGGTCAGCGGGAAGGAGATACTCGGCATGGCAGGGGTCAGCAGCGACAGCGAGCTTTTCTGGCAGATAGGCATAGACATTCTTCCCGAGCACCGCGGGAAGGGTCTTGCACCGATACTTGTATCGACTCTTGCCAATGAAGTTATCCTCCGAGGGAGGATACCATATTACGGCACATGGAGCGGAAACATCATTTCACAGCGCACCGCTCTTGGCAGCGGATTTCTCCCTGCATGGACGGAGATGTGTTCGGTCCCCATTGAATGAGGAGATCTATTCCCACCCCTTATACAAATTTTAAAAGCTCCCGCAGCGTTATGTACTGCGGGAGCTTTTTGGACGGTCACTGATTGATTTTGAGTCACGGCTAATTTCGCTGACTAACTGCGTTAGTCGCTTCTCTACGGATTTCCCTCTCGCGCTCACCTTTCCCTCGCCCTCTCTCTTTTGCGAGTTATCGAATGCCATCGGTTACGTCGTGTTCCGTGGGGATACGATTGGGCGGCGGCAGCCGTCGGCCGCCTTTTGTTCGTGTTGCCGGTTCCGCAGGATCGTGCTGTTTGGGGATCTTGTTGGCGGTTCGTATGCTATTAAGGGGGCTAGGCTGTTCTCACTTTCGGGATCTGCCAACTTTCGCGGGAAGAAGTCACCTGAGCCGAAAAACCAACAACGCGGCAATAGCCGCGGGTCATCCCGCCAAGGGTCATCCCGCCCGGCTAATTCATGGTGTCTTCGGCGTTTTCTGCGAACATTTTCTCGGTTTTGGCTTTTAGCTGCGGATAGGCGCTTAGGTCGAGACTTCTCGCTATTAATGCGTCCGCCGCTTTCTGAGCTTGGGATAATAGCTCGCGGTCACTTGCAATGTCCGCTATCTTAAGCGGAGGGAGCCCGTGCTGGCGCTCTCCGAAAAAGTCGCCTGCGCCCCGCAGCTTTAAGTCCTCCTCCGATATCCTGAAGCCGTCGTTGGTGGACGCCATTATCTTTAGCCGTTCGCGGGTCTCTTCGGTGGGATTGTCCGTCACTAAAATACAGCTGCTCTTGTACTTCCCTCGGCCCACACGCCCCCTAAGCTGATGGAGCTGCGACAAGCCGAACCTGTCCGAGTTCTCTACCAGCATTATTGTCGCGTTGGGAACGTCCACGCCGACCTCAACGACTGTGGTGCAGACCAGCAGCTGCAGCTCGTTGTCCTTGAAAAGCTGCATTACCCGTTCCTTTTCGGCGGAATTCATCTGACCGTGGAGCAGACCTATGTTGTAATCGGCAAAAATGCCGCGTTCAAGCTCGTTTTTGTAGCTCGTGGCAGCCATGACCTCGCTGACCTCGCTGTCCTCCACCAACGGACAGACTATATATCCCTGCCGTCCCTCGTCCAGCTGCTTTTTCACATAGCCCAGCGCCCGTTCGCGGAGCTTTCCCGTGACGGCGTAGGTCTCCACGGGCTGCCGTCCCTTGGGAAGCTCATTCAGCACGGAAATATCCAGATCGCCGTAGATTATCAGCGCAAGAGTGCGCGGGATAGGCGTTGCGGACATGACCAGCTTGTGTGGACTTTCTCCCTTTTCGGCGAAGGCTTTCCGCTGATTTACGCCGAAGCGGTGCTGCTCATCGGTGATGACAAGTGACAGGCTCTGAAACTCCGTGGAACGTGAGATAAGTGCATGAGTTCCCGTAACTACGTCTATCTCGCCGTTTTTCAGCCGTTCCTTGAGCTCGTTTTTCTGCTTTGGAGGAAGCGAGCCTGTAAGACATGCCACCCGTATCCCCAGCGGTTCAAGGAAGCCCGACAGCGTGTCATAATGCTGCTTTGCGAGAATTTCCGTGGGCGCCATGAGCGCCGCCTGCGTGTGATTTTTTACCGCCATATAGCAAGCCGCGGCGGCAACGGCAGTCTTACCCGAGCCTACGTCTCCTTGGATAAGGCGGTTCATGGGATAGTCCCTGCGCATGTCTGCTGCGATGTCTCCGCAGGCGCGTTTCTGTGCGCCCGTCAGCTCAAAGGGCAGCGCCGAGAAAAACTCGGATAATTCGGTATCCTTCATAGCATAGCCCGTGCTTTTCCTGTTGCGGGATCTTAAGAGCTTCATGCCCAGCTGCAGAATGAGCAGCTCGTCAAAGGCAAGACGGCGGCGGGCTATTTCCATGCCGTGGTCGCTTTCGGGGAAGTGTATGTTATGGAGAGCGTAATTCAGCGCAGGCAGCGAATATTCCCGCCTGATATCGTCGGGAAGATGGTCGGGGAAATCGTCACCCACGACTTTGAGTGCGGTCTGCATATTCTGTGTCACCATGTTGGCGGTGAGCCCCTCGGTCAGATGATAAACAGGACGGAAAAGCTCCTTTGTATCGGCAGGGAGCACGGAGGGGCTGTTCATCTCCTTGCGGGTAAAGCCGCCCGTGACCCGTCCCTCGAAGAGATATTCCTGCCCAACGATGAGCCTGTCATATACGTAGCGGTTGTTGTAGTAGGTTATGGTGATGCTGTCTTTCTGGTCGGCGGCGACTATCTTGTACAGCACAAGCCCCTGACGTATCCTCGCAGCAGGGAGCTTCTGCGTGACAACTGCGGATATGACGGCATGTTCGTTTATCTGTGCCTCGTCGATAGGCACAGGGCAGCTGTAATCGTCGTATCTGCGGGGGAAATAGTAGATAAGGTCCTCCAGCGTGAAAATTTTCAGCTTATTGTAAAGCTCGCCACGTTTTTTTCCGACTCCGCCGAGACAGCTCACGGAAGAGTTTATATCCATATTCATTCACTCCATAAAACAGACCGTGCAAAGCGCATTGCCCTGCACGGTCTGATGCGCATGACGCGCTTTTTTTATTCGTTATTGTCGGTATTTTCGCCGTCGTTATCCTTTTCATCGGTGGACTCTTCGGAAGCTTCCTTTTCCTCGGAGATATCCGCGCTTTCGGGAACAGCATCGGCTGTCTTTTCCTCGGTGATATCAGCATTTTCGGGAGCAGTATCGGCTTCCTTTTCCTCGGACAGATCGCCTGTCTCTTCCTTCTTGTCGTCGGGAACAGACTTTATATTCTTAAGATACTCCTCGTATTCAGCCTCTATCTTTTCGGGGGAGGTCTTGCCGTTCATGATAGCTTCAAACTCGTCGTTGTCCGCCTTTTCGTGTACAAGAAGAGTCTTTGCCACAAGATGGAGCTTGTCGATATGCGCATTGAGCAGTTCAACAGTTCTCTCGTAGCCCTCGTCGATGATGGAGCGTACCTCCTTGTCTATCTCGGCGAGGACCTCCTCGGAGTGAGCCTTGCTGTGACCGTACTCCATGCCCACGAAGGGCTCTGAGTTATCGTCGGAATATACCACGGGACCCAGCTTTTCTGAGAGACCGTACTGCGTAACAAGAGCCTTTGCCAGCTTAGTGGCGCGCTGAAGGTCGCTGACTGCGCCCGCAGAGCCTTCGCCGATGATAAGCTGCTCGGCAACGCGTCCGCCCATAAGAGTAACTATCTCTTCCCTGATCTTCTTTGCGGTCATGTTAAGGAGAGAGGGCTCCTTTTCGGGTAGCTGGATAGTCATACCGCCCGCGCTTCCTCTGGGGATAATGGTGATCTGGTGCACCTTGTCCTGAGTGGGGAGGTAGTAGGAAGCGACAGCATGGCCTGCTTCATGATAAGCGACGATCTTCTTTTCGTCGGGGGACATAACGTGGCTCTTCTTTTCGGGGCCTGCGATGACCTTGATGGTAGCCTCTTCGATGTCCTCCTTGGTGATAGCCTTGCGGTTCTGTCTTGCAGCAAGGAGAGCCGCTTCGTTGGTGAGGTTTTCAAGCTCTGCGCCCGTAAAGCCTGCAGTGGACTGGGCGATGACCTTAAGGTCAACATCGGGACCGAGGGGCTTGTTCTTGGTGTGTACCTTGAGGATAGCTTCTCTGCCCTTGATATCGGGATAGCTTACGACGATCTGTCTGTCGAAGCGTCCGGGACGAAGCAGCGCAGGGTCAAGGATATCGCGGCGGTTTGTGGCAGCCATTACGATAACGCCCTCGTTGCCCTCGAAGCCGTCCATTTCCACCAGCAGCTGATTCAGTGTCTGTTCACGCTCATCGTGGCCGCCGCCGAGGCCTGCGCCTCTGTGACGTCCCACCGCGTCTATCTCGTCGATGAACACGATAGCGGGAGCGTTTTTCTTGGCGGTCTCGAAAAGATCCCTTACACGGGAAGCGCCGACTCCGACGAACATCTCAACAAAATCGGAGCCCGAAATGGAGAAGAAGGGCACGCCCGCTTCACCCGCAACAGCCTTGGCAAGGAGAGTCTTACCCGTACCCGGAGGGCCCTCAAGAAGAACGCCCTTGGGTATTCTCGCGCCGATATCGGTATATTTCTTGGGATTTTTCAGATAATCAACTATCTCTTCAAGCTCGAACTTTTCCTCGTCGGCGCCCGCAACGTCGTCGAAGGTGTTCTTTTTCCGTGACTGGTCGCGGATATTTGCCTTTCCGAAATTATTTATCTTTCCGCCGCCGTTTGCCTGCCGCATCATTATCACCATGAATATCACCATAAGAATGATAAGCAGCAGCGACGGGAGTATATTATAAAGCCATGAATTGTCCTGGATCTTATAATAGTCCTGTTCAAGGGGAGCGTCGGGGTGACGTTCGTTATATTCCTTGCGGTAATTCTCGTCTCCCAGCTGGATCTCGTCCATAAATACGCTGACGTTGGGAACGGTGTAGGTTATGGGAGTATCCTGACCCTCGACCTGCATTACCAGCTCGCCCGTACCGAGGTCAAAGGTATAAGCGCTGACCTTGTAGTCGTCGAAGTAGGACATTATCTCCGAATAGGTGTGGAGAGATACCGTCTGGGTAGATTCTCTGACAAGCATTACCATTGCCATAAGAACTATCACGATAACGATAGCATAGATCAGAACGCTTCTGTTCTTTTTGCCCATTTGTTTTTTCAATCCTTTCTTTCTCTGATTTTCACAAATCAAAAATTCGCCGTTTAAGTCTGCGGAGTTATCCGCAGGACCGTCCTTGTATTTTCATCGGGAGCGACCCTGTGGGATATCCCGCAGTATTCGGCGTAAATTATGCCGTCCTCGTCCTCGATGACCGCCGCACATTCCCGCAAACGGGGCGGTATCCTTCCGGCGTTGTAGATTTTTCTGAGCTTTCGGTGAAAGCCTTCCTTCGGGAGCCGGATCTCATCTCCCCCGCGCCTTGTGCGCAGAGTAACATCACCTTGTATTTTATCACAATCTATCAAGGTGTTTGTTACAAAATTGTTAACATCGTTAAGATTATAAAAATTTATTTTTTCCGCGAGGATCGTCCTGTCAGGGGGAAACGGATTTTCCCCGATAACAAGAGGCGCGGAAAAGTCAGGAAATACGTGCTTTTCGGGCATTTCCCCGACGATGAGCCTGCCGTTTTCGGCATATGCGAAGATATTTTTGCAAAGCTGCTGTCTTCCGCCGTTAAGAATGACAGTCTCGGCGCGGATTATCCTGCCGCTGTCGGGCTCGACGCCCGCGCTTTTCAGAACAGCGATGATATATCTTCGGCGGACAGCCTCGTCGGCGCTGCGAAGAGTTATGATATCGTCGGAAAGCGCCGCCGCTTCCTTTTCGATATGCTCGTTTTCCGAGCGGAGAATCCTTGTCATGCTGCCGATATTTTCAAGAAAGCCTCCGTTTATCTCGGATAAAACGGGGAGAATGCCGTGGCGTATCTTGTTTCTTGTAAAATCGTCGGTGAGGTTGGTGCTGTCGGTGACATAGGGCTGATCCTTTTCGCGGAGATATTCCTCGATGTCGCTTCTGGGGATATTTATCAGCGGTCGGATGATATTGCCTCTTATGGGAGGAATACCGCACAGCCCTTTGAGTCCCGTTCCTCTGGCGAGGTTCAGTATGACCGTTTCGGCGCTGTCATTGAGATTGTGCGCCGTGGCGATATATCCGTCTCCTGCCGCCTCGTCAAAGGCATGATATCGGAGGATACGCGCTCCCTCCTCGCAGGAGAGCCCATTTTCGGCGCAGTAAGCGGAAACGTTTATCCGCTTAACGGTAAGGGGGATATCATATTTCCCGCAAAGCTCGCGGCAGAACTGTTCGTCCCTGTCGCTTTCCGCTCCTCTCAGGCAATGGTTTATATGTATTGCCGAGAGAGAAATATTTTTTTCGGAGCAGTATTCACGGAGAACAAGCAGCAGACAAACGCTGTCCGCGCCCCCCGAAAGAGCGGCAAGGATACTTCCGCCCGCGGGAACTGCCGAGAGGACAGCGCCTGTTTCGGCTGAAAAGCGTGTACTGTCCATATCAGGCACCTGCTATAGGGATCCTGTCCTCGGACATGAACAGCGTATACTGACCGTTCCAGCGGAGATTTACCGTACCCGTTTCGCCGTGACGGTTCTTGGCTACGATACATTCCGCAAGATTTACGTCCTCGGACTTGTCCTTGTTGTAGTAGCCGTCGCGGTAGAGGAACATTACGATATCTGCGTCCTGCTCGATAGAGCCCGATTCACGGAGGTCGGAGAGCAGCGGACGCTTATCGGGACGTGATTCCACCGAACGGGAAAGCTGCGAAAGCGTGATAACTGGAACATTCAGCTCCTTAGCCATGAGCTTGAGCTGACGGGTTATCTCGGATATTTCGTTCACGCGGTTTTCCACGCGCTTGCCCGAATTCATGAGCTGTAAATAGTCTATTATAACAAGCCCCACGTTGTGGAGTCTGCGAAGCTTTGCCTTCATCTGCGGGACGGTGATGCCCGCGGTATCGTCCAGATACATGTTCATATTGGACATCCTGTTTGCGCCCTCGGCGAGCTTTTCCCAATCCTGCGGGGAAATATTTCCCTTCATCAGGTGGTCGCTCTCCACAAGACTTTCCGCCGAAAGCATTCTTGAGACCAGCTGTTCCTTAGACATTTCCAGCGAGAATACCACCACTTCCTTGTCGCTTCTGAATCGGCAGACATTGGCTGCGATATTCAGCGCAAAGGAGGTTTTGCCCATACCGGGACGGGCTGCGAGGATAAGCAGGTCGGACTTGTTCAGTCCCGAGATGATGTTATCCAGTCCTGCATAGCCCGATCTTGCGCCCTGATATTTTTCCTTGTCCGCGCCCGAGATGCGGTTGAGGTGGTCGTAGGTATCGAGGAGGACCTCGTCTATCCTTGTGAGACCGTCCACGTCCCTGCCCTGTCTGATATCGTAGATGGTCTGTTCCGCGGAATCAAGGAGCGTTTCCGCAGATTCCGTGCCCTCGGTGCAGTTGGTGATGATATCCTTAGCCGCCTGGATAAGGGAGCGGATATAATATTTTTCCTCAACTATCTTGCAGTAGCTTTCGATGTTCCCCAGAGAGGGAACGCCCTTCATGATGTTGGAGAGATAATCCTTGCCCGCGGCGGAGGTCTCAAAGACTCCATCGCGGACGGCCTCGTCCAGCACAGTGATGATATCGGCGTTTACGCCCGTGCCGAACAGCCGAAGGATAATGGAAAAAAGCTGACGGTGACTTTTCACATAGAAGCTTTCAGGCTTTACATGATCCATAACGACCGAAAGCTGATCGGGATCCATAAGGACTGCGCCGAGGACGGTCTGTTCCGCCTCAACGCTGTGTGGCATTTCCCGTGCCGCAATATCCGAAAGTTCCATTGTTGTTTTGTCCTTTCAATGTATCTTTTTATTCTTCGATAACGTCCACGGTTATCTTTTCGGAAACTCCCGCCATGAATTTCACTTCGGCGGTGTAGGTGCCGAATGCCTTTATCTCTGTGCCGAGGGAGATCTTTTTCTTGTCGGTCTTAACGCCAAGCTGTTCGGAAACAGCGTCTGCAACGCTTCCGGCGGTAACGGAGCCGAAGAGCTTTCCGCCCTGACCCGCCTTAGCCCTGATCGTGACCTTGCCGCCCTTTATCCTTGCAGCATTTGCGAGAGCCTCCTGCTTGGCAACATCAGCCTTGTGCTGTTCGGAGGACTTCTTTCCTGCTAAATCGGAGAGATTCTTATTGGTAGCCTCGCAGGCAAGACCCTTTCCTATAAGGAAATTTCTCGCATATCCGTCGGAGACCTCCTTGATCTCGCCCTTTTTGCCTGAGCCCTTAACGTCCTGTAAGAAAATTACTTTCATTTTTTTCACGATCCTTTCAGATTTTTACTTATATAGCAATGCTCCGTCGGGAGCGGTTTATCGAATTAAAATATTGTAACACATCAATGTGCAAATCCTGTGACGATTTGCTGATAATTGCCATTGTGCGGAAATTTACTGCAGACAGCAGTTTTTCCTGTTGATATCCACAACGAAATCCTCAAGAGGAGTTTCGTCCTTTGGGAAGAGCTTCACCAGAAGAGCGGTGCCGCCGTCCTCTTCGATGCTTAGCTTGTAGTTCATTTCCTCCTCGTAGATAGGGACAGCCATGTACACGTTGATGCGCATGCCGTCCTGTCCTGTGATATATCTCAGCCGTTCTTCGAGGGGATAAGCGAATATCAGAGCGCAGAGCTTTGTATTCTCGGCAAATGGCTCAACAGGCTCGGTAAACTGGATATCGTGTCCGTGAGCTATCCAGCTGCCGCACAGATGAGGATATCTTGCCGCCGTTTTGAGCGCCCGTATGCACCAGTACCATTTTTCGTCCTTAGCCTCTTCATCGTGAAAATGCCAGTCCTTGGGTAGGAACATCATAAGCTCGGCGCGTTCGTATTTAGCCTTTTGTTCATCGGAGAAGCTTTCGGGCACTGTCATAGGAAGGTCGCTCATTCCAGAGGTCATGAGCACATAAAACTGTCTGTCCTCGGCAGGCTCCTTGATGAACACGTCGATATGCACCCTTTCGGAAAGCAGCTCATGAAAGACCCTGACCTCTCCGCCGGGGAACTGTTCATCGAGAAAATCGCCGATATAGTCGGTATTGAGCGACTCCGCGGGGACAAGCATGCGGAGCATTTCTTCGGGTATCTTCCCGCCGTTTTTCTCGGCAGCCTTTCCCATGACCTCTCCCAGCTTGTCTATCATTTCTTTCATAAATTCCTTATTGTCTTTCTCATCCATGACTGTACCCCCTGTTATGTTTATCGGATTTCAGCGTTGTCTGTTTGTTTTTTTGCTTACAATTTACTTGCTGTTGGCGGTTCGCTTTCGGCGGAGCTTCGCTCCGCGCATTTGATTTGCTGCGCTGTCAAATGCTGCGCCGCCCGGGCAGGGCTTCCCGTTAGATATTAATGGGATTTATTGTGTTGGATTCCGCGCTTTTTACACGGGCGGCGTTTTATTGCTGTTCGACGCTTCGGCTTTCGGTAACGTCCGCGGCTTGATGTCTCCTAAGCTGAAAACCCCATCCGCGGCATTGGCAGCGGGTCATCCCGCCCGGTGTGGGATTTCGCCGTCTGCGGACGGCGACCAAAGGACTCCGCCCTTTGGAAACTCGCAGCCTTGAAAGGCTGGCGAA
>JBJESJ010000080.1:0-10341 GCA_051882725.1 Oscillospiraceae bacterium | reverse complement strand
ATCATCTGGCGGAGGGTGTCGGTATCGTTGGTGTAGAGACTCATGATATCGCCGTGAGTGCGGGTATCGAAGACTCTTATGGGCAGCCGCTGCATTTTTTCAAACATATCGTCCCGTATCCTTTTAAGTGCGCCCTGCGCGACAGTTACCATTACCCTGTTATAAAACAGCGTGGCAAGCACGCCTATCACATAGACTATCCCGATGACGATAAGCGCTTTAACCAGCCCCGTGAACACAGGGTCGCTCTCTCCGAGGATCGGAACGATATAGTCGTCTATCAGCACCTGCAGAAACAGCGAAGAAGCTGCGCTCGCCGCCGCGCTCAGAAGTATGCATACGACCACGAATATCATCTGACCCTTGTACTCCTTCATATAGGAAAGCAGTCTTTTCAGCGTTTTCACATCAAGCTGTGCTTTCGGCGGCTGTCCTTCCATAGGAGGCATTGTTTTTTCGTTATCCTTCATCTTCATTCTCTCCCTTCCGCTGTGACTCATAGACCTCGCGATAGATATCGCAGCTTCTAAGCAGCTCGTCATGCCTTCCCACCGCAGCTATCCTGCCGTTATCCATCACGGCTATCTTGTCTGCATGCATCACCGAGCTTACCCTCTGCGCAATTATTATCTTGGTGGTATCGGGGATATACTCCGCAAAGGAACGCTGTATCACAGCGTCTGTCCTTGTATCCACAGCGCTGGTGGAATCGTCCAGTATCAGCACCTTGGGCTTTTTCAGCAGAGCGCGGGCAATGCAGAGGCGCTGCTTCTGTCCGCCCGAAACGTTGGCTCCTCCCTGTTCGATGTAGGTATCATATCCGTCGGGGAAGGTATGAATGAACTCGTCGGCGCAGGCAAGACGGCATGCCTGTTCAAGCTCCTCGTCGGAGGCGTTTTCATTGCCCCACCGCAGATTTTCTCTGATAGTCCCCGAGAAAAGCTCGTTCTTCTGCAGCACCATGGCAACGGAATTTCTGAGCGTTTCAAGGTCGTAATCACGGACATCCGTTCCGCCCAGCAGAACGCTGCCGCCGTCACATCGTAAAGGCGGGGTATCAGCTGCACAAGGCTGGATTTCGAGGAGCCCGTCCCGCCGATTATCCCCACCGTCTCCCCGGAAGCGATATCAAGGCAGATATTATCCAGCACCTTTTTGTCCGCCTTGGAAGCGTATACGAAATCTGCGTTCTTAAAGCAGACCGAGCCGTCCTTTACGGTCATGACAGGGTCTTCGGGCTCGGCGATATCTGTTCTTTCCTCCAGCACCTCCGAAATACGGCGGGCAGAAGCTAAGGAAATGGTTATCATCGCAAACACCATGGACAGCATCATAAGGCTCATAAGTATCTGGGTCGCATAGGAAAGCAGCGCAGTCAGGTCGCCCGTAGTCAGTCCGAGAGCGGCGTTGTTCCCGCTTGCCGCAATAGCCTTGGCTCCTATCCACGAGATAAGTATGGTACAGCCGTACATGAAAAACTGCATTATCGGGGAATTGAACGCCAGCAGCCGTTCGCCCTTGGCAAAATCCTCGCAGATGCTTTCGGAAATGCCCTTGAACTTGCTTATCTCGCAGTCCTCCCGAACGAAGGATCTTACCACACGTATCCCGCGGACGTTTTCCTGCACCACATTATTGAGCCGGTCGTAGGTGCCGAACACCCTGTTGAATATGGGGTTGACCTTTTTTATGATGACGATCAGCAGCACTGCCATTATCGGGATAACTGCAAGGAATATCCAAGCGATGGTGCTGCTTAGACGGAAGGACACTATCATCGAGAATATCAGCATGACAGGGCCGCGTATCGCCATGCGTATCAGCATCTGATAAGCGTTCTGAATGTTGGTGACGTCGGTGGTAAGGCGGGTGACGATGGACGCCGCCGAGAATCTGTCGATATTGGAAAAGGCGAAGGTCTGCACATTGTCGTACATATCCTGCCGCAGATTAGCGGAGAAGCCCACCGAAGCGCGGGCGGCGATATGCGCGGCAAGAACTCCCGTAACAAGCTGGAAGAACGCCAGTATCAGCAGTATTACCCCGTATTTCCATACCGCGTCCATAGCGCCCATATCGACGCCCTCGTCTATGACTCTTGCCATGCACAGCGGTATCAGTATCTCGAACGCCGCTTCCAATACCGAGAGCAATATCGTTATTGCGGAGCTTTTTTTGTACTCACGGAGGCTCCCTGCCAGTGTTTTTATCATGATCATTCTCCTTTCGTGTAGCGTGCTACACTTTATCTGTAAGCTCAAGCCGGATATACCGGCTATGCTTATTCAAGATTTTTATAGATGATATCAAGCATTCCCCGAAGCCTGACGATATCATCACCGGAAAGCCCGTCCAGCATTTTCCTTTCATTATCGGAGATATTCTGCTCCATTTCCGCGCCGACAGCTTCCGCCTGTCCGGTGAGCTTAACTATCTTATTTCGCCTGTCCTTTTCGTCTATCCAGCTGATAACATGACCCTTCTGCTCCATTCGGGAAACGATGCCCACCACCGTAGGGTGGGACACCTCCAGATACTGTTCTATCTCCTTCTGGGAAGCCTGCCCTCCGCTGTCCATCAGAAAAGCAAGCACGCGGCTCTGGGAAAGAGTGAGGTCATAGCGTTTAAGGTCGGCGTCCGCCCTGACCTTTAGCTTGTCGTTGATATTCTTTATAAAATAGCCAATATCCTTCTGCGCCATTCTCATACCTCCCGCGCAACCTGTAGCATGCTACATATTATAACTCATTTTCTCCCATTTGTCAAGAGGTCTTGCAAAAATTTTACAAAAAAATCAAAGCAAGATCCATAAGGCTAAGATTTTGCTTTATTATTTGTACACTTTTTAATCGGAGATCAAATCGTTTCTCGACGCCCTCAGCAACGGATTTTCGAGCGTCGGAAACGATAGCTTCGCTTAGATCGGCGCTTCCTTAGTATAAGCCCGTCATATCAGTCCCGACCAGATGATGTTCTGCACATTGTACAAGGGCTCCGCAGACCAGCCGTTTGCCCCTTCGTCAAAGGGCACGAACCATGCCGCCGCCAGCTGTTCGTCAAGGTCGATATCCAGCGAGGAAGCCCCTGCGCCCTCGTGCATGATGGTCCTGTCCGAATAGGAGTAGGCAGGTCCGCGGCGGATATCAAAGCCTATGCCGTAAAGACGTTCGGGCTCGTCGGCTCCCCAGCAGCGGTCGGGGATACCATGCAGCTGAACAGAGCTCATCTTCTCCACAGACTTTCTGCCGAGGATACGTGCTCCGTCAAGCCGTCCGCCGTTTATGTACGCGTTCGCATAGCGGATAAGGTCGTACACGGTGGAGTGAAGTCCGCCTGCTGTATCGGGGATATTGTCCCAGACGCTGCCGTTACCGTCACGGCCGTTTATCTCGCCGGAGATCACGCTGTCAAGATATCTTTTATGCTCCTCGTCATAGATATATCCTTTTGCGGCGGTCTCCGGGGTGTAGAAGAAGCTGCTGTCGGTCATTTTCAGCGGACGTATCACCCTTTCTTCGATGAGATCGTGGGCGTTCATTCCGCTTACACGGCTTATGACCTCTCCCAGCAGCGCAAATCCGAAGGAGGAATACTGCCACTCGCTCCCCGTGGGACGGCGCAGTCCTGCGGAGATACCTGCGGATATCCAGTCAAATTCCCCGCTGCCGTCCCATTTTTCGGCGGCAGCCTCGATAAGCTCCCACGGGTCCTTGGGAGCCGCCTCGGAAAAGCACCCTCCGTCCGGATACAGCCCCGAGGTATGGGTCAGCAGATGCAGAAGCGTTATCCTGTCAAAGGGCTTTTCGGCAAGCTGCGGCAAAATATCTCCCACAGGCGTGTTCAGCCTGATATAGCCGTCCTCGACAAGCTGCATTATCGCCGCAGCGGTGAAGGTCTTGGTGATGGAAGCTGTCCCGAAAACGGTATCGGGCTGCATAGGCGACTCAATGCCCATGCTGTTGTTTCTGCCCAGAGCGCCGTGCGCGATGACCTTCCCCTTATGAGAAATACAGTAGCTAACCCCATGGATAAGCCTGCCGTCTATCATCTCCCCTAAGCGCCTGTTGAGCACATCTATCCTGCTCTCGTCGAAGCCTGTTTCCGCAGGTCGGCAGTCGGTTTTTCCCTTGATCACGTTCATGATATCTCCTCCCATAAATTGCTGTAATGTCCTGTGAGCCGAGCGGGACCTCGCCGTTTTCATATAAAAAAGGCACATCCCGCCGAGGGAATGCACCTTTTTGCAGACTATAATCGTATCGGCGGCAAAGGCTCATTTCCCGCAGCGCAGCTGACAGTCCCGTACATTGCCCGCCCCTTTTGAATGATGAAGTAATTATAGCATATTATCCTTCCCGTGTCAAGCCTTTGCGGGGATCTCGCTCACTCAGAAAAACAGCCGCACTGCATCGCAGAACGGCTGTTTTGTTCATGTCGCTGTCGCAGGAGCAGATGCAGGCGTTCTGCCATGCAAGCTCATTGCTGTTCGATATAGCCCTGTTTTACGGTTATTGTGACCTTTTTGCCCGCTGATGCCGGTCTTGATGAGCTCTTAGGGCATATCAAAGATGATCTTAAGCTCGCCGTTGGTGAAATCCACCTGTGAAGGCTTGTCGCCGCCTATCTGCCTGCATCTTGCGCACAAGCTATATGCGGTGCTGCCTTGACCTCGCGGTGAACTCGGAAGGGGTATGCTGTTATTCCGCAAGAAATGCGTAAAATGCGCGGTTAGTCATATATACGTCCAGCTTGGAGACCAGCTCATAGGGTGCGTGCATGGACAGCACAGGCACTCCCACGTCAATGGTGTCGATATCAAGATTTGCTATATATGCAGCAACTGTTCCGCCGCCGCCTGCGTCCACCTTGCCAAGCTCGCCTGTCTGCCAGATGACGTTATTCTTGTCCATAAGCTGTCTTATCCTACCCACAAACTCCGCAGAGGCGTCGCTTGTGCCCGACTTTCCTCTTGCGCCCGTGTACTTGGTTATGCACACGCCCTTATTGATAAAGCAGGAATTATTCTTCTCGGAAACGTCCGCAAAGGTAGGGTCAAACGCCGCATTTACGTCTGCGGACAGGCACTCCGACGCGGACATGACAGTTCTGCCGTTTGCTCCCATGCAGTCTGCCAGATCGTACAGGAAATATTTCAGATAAGAGGAACGCAGTCCCGTATTGCCGTCGCTGCCCGTTTCCTCCTTGTCGGTGAGGACGCAGACCGCTGTCTTTGATACATCGGTGCAGTCCAGTATCGCTTCAAGGGCAGTATATGCGCATACCCTGTCGTCGTGACCGTAGGAGCCGATAAGGCTCCTGTCAAAGCCGATATCCTTTGCCTTGAAGGCGGGAACTGCTTCCAGCTCCGCAGAGAGGAAATCCTCCTCGGTGATGCCGTACTTATCGTTGAGAATGGACAGGATATTCAGCTTGACCTTGTCGCTGATATCGTCGTCCTTATAGGGCGCAGAGCCTATGAGGATATTCAGCTCTTCTCCCTTGATAAGCTCGCCGGGAGTGCGTTTCATCTGATTTCCCGCAAGATGAGGCAGCAGGTCGGTAATGCAGAAAACAGGGTCATTCTCGTCCTCGCCCACGGTTATCTTCACCTTAGTGCCGTCGGACTTTACAACAACTCCGTGGAGCGCAAGAGGTATCGCCGCCCACTGATATTTCTTGATGCCGCCGTAATAGTGGGTCTTAAAGTATGCGGTCTCGTTGTCCTCGTAGAGAGGATTCTGCTTCAGGTCAAGTCTGGGGGAATCTATATGCGCCGCCGCGATATGCACGCCCTCGGAGATATCCTTTTTTCCGATAACTGCAAGGATCACAGCCTTACCGCGGTTCACATAGTATACCTTGTCCCCCGCCTTCAGGGCCATTCCCTTTACAAAAGGAACAAAGCCCTTTTCCTCCGCTGCGGAAACTGCATACTCCACAGCCTCGCGCTCGGTCTTGGAGCGGTCAAGAAAATCCTTATAACCCTCGCAGAACACGCCTGTTTTTTCCATAACAGCGTCGTCTGCTCTTAAAAGACCGTTCTTCCTTTTCATGCAGAGCTTTTCCTGTAAAAGCTTTGCCTCCGATTTTTCCTTTTTTTCTGACATAATATCATTTCCTTTCCGTTCGGTCTGCAGTGCAGACCAATAACTGTTAACTATAAACTGTTAATTGTACAAATTAGTATACCCCTCATAAGCCGTCATAACCTTATGAACATAATGTCCCGTGGCAGATGAGGGTATATTTTCGAGAGTTTTCCCGTCGGAGCTGCAATTCTCGTCGCCGAGCCAGCTGTTGACATTTCCCCGCCCCGTATGATATGCGGCGGCAGCTGTTTCCTTGCTGTCGTATTCCTCGCACAGCAGCCGCAGCAGATAGGTGCCGTATTTGATATTGGTCTCGGGGTCATACAGGTCGGAATACACTTCCCCCGCACATTCCTCGCCCATTCGGTACTGCACCCAGTCGAAGGCGTCCTCCATTATCTGCATAAGCCCCACAGCGCCCGCATCGGACACCGCCTGAGGGTCGAAATTGCTCTCCGTTTTTATGACTGCGTATACGAAATATTTGTCAAGACCGTTTTCCGCCGCATACTTTTCCACATACTGACGATACTTTTCGGGATAAACATAGTTTCGTTCGATATCGGGCAGCTTCCCGACGGCGTACACTATCCCGGCTATCACCGCAAATGCTGTGACGATCGCGGCAAAACGTGGTCTATTCTTTGCTTTTCTGCGCATTGCTGTTCTCCATGATAAGCTTTATGATATCTTCTGCTCTGTTTTTCAGCTCCTCAAGGGAGCCGTTGTTCTCTATCACATAGTCCGAGCGGCTGCGGAAAAATTCAAGGTCATGCTGACTGTTAAATCTTTCCTCGGCAGCGCTTTCGGATATTTTATCTCTTTCGGTCACTCTTTTCAGCCGAAGCTCCTTATCCGCGGTGACGCTGACTATCACATCACACAGCTTATCCTCCCCCGCCTCAAAGAGCGTGGGCGCGTCAAGGAGAACATACTCCTCCCCGCGGTCTGCGTACCCGGATATCATATCCTCCACCATGCGGTTAATATATTTATAGCATATTTCATTGAGTTCGTCAAGCCTTATTCTGTCGGAAAACACTATTTTCCCCAGACGCTTACGGTCAAGGCTGCCGTCGGGGAGAAGTATCTCTCCGCCGAAATGGCGGACCGTTTCTTCAAGGCAGGGCTGCCCCTTTTCCATGACCTGCCGCGCCAGCATATCCGCATTTATGACCATGAAGCCCGCTTCGGCAAATCCTGCGCTGACGGCAGTCTTGCCCGAGCCGCTCTGTCCCGTAAGCCCCACTACCGTCATAGCCTTACCACCCGGAATGCCGCCGCTCTCAGCAGACGGTTATACACCGCAAGCCCCACTCCCTCGGTGGAAGGACATCTTGCGAACACCTGCTTTGCGCCTATCTCATCTGCCTCACGCAGGACTCCGAACAGCATACGCGCATGCTCCTCGGGCGTGTTTCCGTAGGTTATGTAGGGGTACGGAAAGGTCAGCACGTCGTCATCGAATATCATTGAATATGTGCCTGCCTTGTAATGCTTTTTCACATATTCGGTGAACTTTTCAAGGTCGCCGTCAACTATGGTGACCTCCGCCTTGGGAGCGTAATGCTTGTACTTCATTCCCGGAGAGAGCACACGCTCTCCCTCATCTATTTTTTCGGTAACGCCCTTGGCATAGAGCACCTCAAAACCTGCATTTTTTATATCCTCTCCCGAGACAAAGCCGGGACGGAGTATCCGCACTGCGTCTCCCTCAAAGGAGACCACTGTGGATTCCACTCCCACGGGGCAATATCCCCCGTCGATTATCGCAGGGATACGCCCGTTCATATCGGCGAAAACATGGTCTGCTCCCGTGGGGCTGGGACTTCCCGAAAGATTTGCCGACGGTGCTGCTATTGGCACTCCGCAGAGCCTTATGAACTCATGCGCCGTCTTATGGACAGGCACTCTTATGCCCACGGTATCAAGTCCGCCGCTGGTGATATCGGGAATGATATCCTTCTTTTTCACCACCATGGTGATGGGTCCGGGACAGAATATCTCCGCAAGCTTATAGGCGCTGTCGGGGATATCCCGTGCATAATCCGTTATCTCGGAAAAGTCCGCCAGATGCACTATCAGCGGATTATCGGCGGGACGGCCCTTTGCGGCGAAGATCTTCGCCACGGCTTCGGGATCTAATGCATTTCCTGCCAGTCCGTACACCGTTTCGGTGGGAAAGCCCACCACTTCTCCCTGTTTTATCAGCTCTGCGGCTTTTTTGAGATCACTTTGCTCCGCAGAGAGCATTTCTGTGTTATACATTATTATAAGACTTCCTTTTTATTCATCGCTTTCGGCGGACAGCTTGGCTGCCTGATCGGCAGTTGCCAGAGCGTCGATGACCTCGTCAAGATTGCCGTTCAGAATACTTTCCAGCTTATAAAGGGTGAGCCCGATCCGATGATCGGTCAGTCTGCCCTCGGGGAAATTATATGTGCGTATCCTCTCGCTGCGGCTTCCCGTTCCCACCTGTGAACGGCGGTCGGAGGCTATTTTTTCGTTCTGCTCCTGCTGCATCTGCTCGTAAAGGCGGGAGCTTAAGATCTTCATTGCTCTGTCCTTGTTCTTGTACTGGCTGCGCTCGTCCTGGCACTCCACCACGAGCCCCGTGGGCAGATGTGTTATCCTGACGGCAGACTCGGTCTTGTTGATATGCTGACCGCCTGCGCCCGACGCACGGAACACGTCAATTTTCAGGTCGGCGGGGTCGATATTCAGCTCCACCTCGTCGGCTTCGGGCAAAACTGCCGCCGTAACGGTGGAGGTCTGTATCCTGCCCTGCGACTCGGTCTCGGGGACTCTCTGCACACGATGGACGCCGCTCTCGAATTTCAGCCGCGAGAACGCGCCCTCGCCCGAAACATTGAAGCATATCTCCTTAAATCCCCCCAGCTCGGTGGGATTGGAATTGAGCACTTCTATCTTCCAGCCCTTTGATTCAGCGTACATGGTATACATCCTGAACAGCGAATTTGCAAACAGTGCCGCTTCCTCGCCGCCTGCGCCCGCGCGTATCTCCATGATGACGTTGCGGTCATCGTTGGGGTCCTTCGGGAGCAGGAGTATCTTCAGTTCCTCAGCGCACTTCTCCGCAGCCTCGGAATTTTCCTCGAACTCAGACTGAGCGAGCTCCTTCATATCCTTATCAATGCCGCCTTCTTCCAGCATTTCCCGTGCCTCGTCGCGGGACTGCACGTATTTCGCGTACTCGCGGTACTTTTCCACAACGGGGGTCAGGCTCTTATACTCCTTCATCAGCGCGGCATACTGTTTATTATCGGAGATAACGGCGGGGTCGGTCAGCCGCATGCTTATCTCCTCGTAATGCTGTTCGGTCGATCTTAATTTATCAAACATAGTTTAGCTCCTATCCAATATTTTATTTGATTTGAGATACGGGGCTAACCGTTTTCCTCCTTATGGGTAACAGTTTTTATATTCTTTTCTATCTTGCTTCTGGGGACCATAAACTCGCGGCCGCAGCCCGCGCATCTGAGACGGAAATCCATCCCCGAGCGGAGGACGAGCATCTCGCGGCTCCCGCAGGGATGTTGTTTTTTCATCAGAAGCAGATCGCCTACCCGCACATCCACAAAGCATTCTCCTTTCGCACACTTATACATTTTATATTATAACACATTTTTATATAAAAAGGCAATTACTTTTCAGAAAAATTTTTCAGTCAAAGTTCAACTACCCGCCGCAGAGATCCCCGGACAGCACTATTTCATTTGTTCGTGTTAACGGTTCCGCAGATAATGTTATTTGGGGCTTGCTGTAGGCTGTATATCCACTGCGTTCATGGGATTTGCATTGATATTTCCGTCTGTTCCAGTATTTGCATACTTTCGCAGATAGACGTGCCTATGCTGAAAACTCCGGACGCGGCAGCCGCTGTCGGGCGGACCCGACACTATTCACTAAAACAAAAAACTCCCGAGAAAACCTCGGAAGTACGAAATGCTGCAATATAAAAAAGGGACAGCGGAAGGATAAAAAAATGGGAACAATAGGGCTCGAACCTATGACCCTCTGCTTGTAAGGCAGATGCTCTCCCAGCTGAGCTATGCTCCCATGAATAAATTTTTCCGGGAAACGGAAAAATTGTTATATTAAGTTGGAGGCGCCACCCGGATTCGGACCGGGGGTCAGGGAGTTGCAGTCCCTTGCCTTACCACTTGGCTATAGCGCCTTTGGAGCGGATTACGAGGCTCGAACTCGCTACCTCCACCTTGGCAAGGTGGCG
>JBJESJ010000079.1:0-2432 GCA_051882725.1 Oscillospiraceae bacterium | reverse complement strand
ACCCCAGATATCCTCTTATGAGCGAGATCAAGGAGATCTATCTCATGGCTTACTATGGCAAGGAGTACGATCTGTGATCATTGATCCATAATTGATAAAGGCTCCCGTTTTCGTAAACGGGAGCCTTTTTGCATATCACAAGGACAGCAAAATACCCTCGGCATCAGCTCCGCCGAGGGTCATATTATTTGAAATCATTTCTTATCTCATGGCTGACATCATCAATGTACGTAGAAACACTGCTGCCTGTAACATTTCCGTCCCGGATCTCGGCATGGTAAATAACGATATAGTATTCTCCATATGATTGAATATCACAGTCCAGCTTTCCGTGCCACAGTCTATGTATACCAAAGGGAGAATAGCTCTTTTTGCAGAAGATCAGCCAAACATCGTATCTATCCCCTGCCTTATCCGCATCAGCCGGGTCAGGCGCATTTAAGTACAGATCATTTTCACGGATATACTCATCAGTCAGCTGTACCAGCTCCTCCTCGTTCTTCGGAGGATTCTGTATCAGATAATAACGATAGAATCTGTAATGATCGGAATGGTTATCATCCTCCCTGACATCCCAGTTGCTGCAGTAGTAGGTTTGCTGAAGTTCATATATCGGAGGATACACATTCACAAAGACCAGTACAGCAGCCAGCACGAGCAGCAGCACCAAAACAACGATCCTGCGCATTTTCACGTTTTTGTTTCCAGCACTGTTAATAGATCACGCCTCAACAATAACCACCGCGTGATTTCCCAGCGACTTAAACCTTGTTTCAAAGTCAGCCATTTTATAGGCCACTGTTCCCTTAAGTGGATCGTTCATGTAGACCAGCTTCTTTTTGGTATCATATCCCACCAACAGCAGACAATGCTCGTTGGCAGGCCATGTGACCGTCTTTCCGGTTTCGGAAATCGTCCAGCTCTGACCGTTTCCGATAGGCTTCATCTCCATGCTCGCCCAGACTACCACGGGATAGCCCTTATCAACTGCGGCATACAGCGAATCCGCCGTACAGCCCGTGATGTTGCGCACGTTCCAGTTGTCAAGCTCCCCCTTATCCTCCAGATAGCTTTCCGCCGCCTGTACAATAGGCTTTGAGAAGCAGCCGTATGCCGAGAAATCACGCGGGTCACCCACGAACACCTCATAAAAGTCGGCATTGCGGTACTCACCCTTCGGCAGATACTTGTCAGCCATAGTGAGCTTGTCCACGTCGAAGCCCATGTAGTTCAGAAGCATGGTAAGACTCGTTATCTCGCAGCCTGTGGGCAGCTCGGGATTCTGAAGGATACATTCGGTTTTGATATATTTATTGCTGCCGTGAGTGAATCCTCCGAGAACGATCTGAAGTTCGGGCGAATCGTTTGATGTATCGTCGGTCTCGCGGACCGTAACGGTATAATCTCCACCGGAAAGACCGCGGAAGTACACCGTTCTGTTATTGACATTCTTCCAAGTGGTGCCGCCGTCTATGGAAGCCTCATAGCTTTTTTCCTTGTCGTAGCCGCTGATATGTACCTTGATCATTCCGTCGGCGAATATCTCCTCGGAAACGCTGTCCGCGGATATCTCCACGGGTATCATCTCGTCCTCGCTGGACAGATAGACCGTGTGCATCTCGGACATAGTAGACTTGTCTGCGTTCTTCATCACGCAGATAGAATAGCAGCCCTCACTCAGACCATCCATAACAGCCGTTCTGTTCTTCATTTTGCGGAAGGTCTTTCCACCGTTGAAGCTGCAGTAATATTCATCGGTCTCCAGACCGTTTTCTATGATTATCTTTATCCCGCCGTCGTCGGCTCCGCTTTCGGAGCACTTTATCGTCTCTGCGGAGAACCGCACAGCCTCATCGGAGGACACTTCCCCGACATCGGACTGCGTTTCCTGCGTGTCAGCAGTCTTGGCAAGAGCATACACAGCTCCCGACTGTGCCATTGACGCAGGCTCCGCCGAAGCCTTGACCGACTTTACGTCAGAAGCGGTCCGTACATCTCCGGAACAACAAAGCTCCGCCGCAGACAGCACCGCAAACACAGCGGCAAACGCGGCAGCGGACGATAGGATTCTTTTACGCGCATTGAAATTCATGTGGATATTTCCCCTTGTGATCTCACCCGTGCGCTGTCTTTCCTTTTTGTACATTATTTCTATCTATAATTACTATTATTATACATCATTATAAAAAATTAGTCAAGAACGGTTGATTTTTTTTGTAATATATGATATAATAGGTAAGAAATATTCCGATGTTTTTAGGAGGATTACATATGATATACGAATACATCGACAGACTGGTGGATTACGGTCTGAAAACGGAGCTCATAACTCCCGACGACGTGATATACACAAGAAATTCCCTGCTGGATACATTGAAGCTTTCCGATTATATACACGAGGACTTCTCAGGAGAAATGTCCCTTGAAGAGAT
>JBJESJ010000078.1:0-10525 GCA_051882725.1 Oscillospiraceae bacterium | reverse complement strand
CTTAAGCTGTTCAGTTCATGGCGATACCTCCGTCAGACAAAAAATAAATGCCGCTCCGCCGTCCGACATTGGCAGAGTGACATTTATTGTCGTTGATTATTATATTAGCTGCACAATGTTTTTGTGCGGCAGAAAATATTATATTTCATTTTTCGGGAAAAGTCAATACTTTTCGGAGTGAAAGATCTTTTTTTGTATACTTGTGCGCAGAATATGTATACTGTACTTTTGTGCATCATGCTGATTATTATTCGGGAAATATCCTCTGCCAAAGCTATGCAACAATAACAATTCCTGTCATTGCTTTTTGTAGTTCTTTACAAATTTTGCTGAAATGTGAAAAATAGTCGGATAATGAGTTGTTTTATAAGTGAAAGGACTTTCAGATACACACAGGAAAAGGAGCAAATAAATATGAAAAAGCTTTCATTTGCAGTCACGGTGATACTGTTCGTCATGCTGCTCAGACCGTCGGCGGCAGCTGCTTTCTCGAAGGAAGAGCCCCGTTACGGATACGATATACGGCTTGAATGTCTCGCGGATTCGGAGGCGGCGGAGGAACTCAATCAATACCGTGATGTTCTGCTGGAATACATGAACAGTGAGATAAAAAAGCAGGGAAAAGCCGCAGGTGTCGATACATACAGCTGTCTTACGGAGGACGACCTTGATTTTACAGATGATACGAAAATCCACGGGATAAAAAAGCATGGTTCCTACACGGACTATGAATATAATGCCGATAATGAGAGTTTTTCGGCTTCTCTTGGCGATGAGGAATACTGGTATATCGTATTTCAGAAAGAAAAAACCATCTATTCCGCATGGCTCTGTCAGACGGATATGCAGAACGCCATAGGTCATTGCTTTGCAGACAATTGGTATATCAGGCAGTTTTATGCTGACCTGACAGAAAGGATAGGTTATGTGTATCTGAAATATGACACAGATGTTTTATCGGCAAATATCAATAAGCTGCTCGGTGAGAAAAACGAAAGCGGAAAGGATATTAAGGTGATATTCACGGATATGGGTCATATCAATACCGACTGTGCCGTTATCTTTGTTGACGGGACGGCGAAGTATCTGTATTATGACTCTTTTACCGTCCCTTATGAATTGATGAGGGAAGATACTCCCCGGGACATCAGAGACAGCATTCAGCGGCAGTCGGAACGAATCTTCAGAAACTTTGCGGAACAGCAAAGCACAGAGGTCGTCACCTTGTATCCCTACAATATGGTAATGTATCTTCTTAACACCTGTGAGCGGTATATGTGATGAATTATGGAGGCTTATTATGATGTTGAATTTAAAAAAAGCAGTATCGGTCCTGACGGCGTTTGCTTTTGCGGCGGCGATATTTATCGTCTGCCCGATAGGCGCGGAAGCGGCGGAAAATAAGCAGCTTACTTCCGCTATGGTCTCGGATCATTTCAAATCTGACAAGCATATCTCCGAGCTTGAAGAGATCCTCGGCAGGAACGTCAGCGTTATCAATTCGGAGTCTCCCCGTGAAATAACGGTATATGCTCCGTTTCAGATACCGTTTTATTCTTCGTCAAGAGAAACGGCGCTCGTGCACAATGAAAATACATGGTATTGCCCTGCAGCCGTTGACGGAAAGATCACAGCGCTTCTGGTGTTTTCCTGCGGAAACGAGCTATTCATCAGTACTGTCATATATCTTCCCACTGACCTGACCGAGAAGCTGTCCGCGGGAGAAGCTTATTCCCTGTTTAATGTTGAAGCGGCAGCGGAAAATTCATCTTCGTATGAGGATAACGGTGCATTGACATATGCAGTTGACAGCTTGGGAGATAGTATTTTTATCGGAAGAGAATTGTTCACATGCCTTGACGGCATTGATGTCTATGGATATAAGACTGACGGTTCGGTATACGAAAGAGTCGGAAGCTATGATATTCTGTCATATGATATGGAAGTCGCCGCAAAAATAAATGTAAGTATGAGCTCGGCGGGGCTTTCGGACGGAACGGTCGTCACATTTACAAGCGTTTCCGATGAAAAAAGCATGCTTTGCTTTAACGGTTCGGATGAATTTATTATCCGTGAAGTCGGAAAAGACGAAAACGGTGAGGTCATATACTCCTTATCCCCGGAAAACAAGCCGGGCAGCAGAATAAAGATATCCGGAAGCACCAAGCTGTATATCCGATGCGAAGTCGGCGGAACAGTGCCGATTTACTCTATACGGTCGGCAGCGGATACGTTCAAGGCGCTCGCATACACACCCGACGGCGCCAAGGTTCAGAAGTGGAAGGACTCGGAAGATCAGCAGTGGATAATATCGGCTGACGAATAAATGTGTATCGGAGTGAAAATCATGAAAAAGTCAATAGCTTTATTGCTAACATTAGTTCTTTCGGCTGTAATGCTCGGCTGTCCTGTTTATGCCGACTGCAGCTTAGCTTATGAAGGCTTCATATGGAATGATTCCTATGACGAGCTTACAGAGGAGGTAAATGAGTATTATCGGACTAACAATATCGGCGATGAAATGACTAAGGAAAAATTATCGGAATGTGAATATGGAAAGCTGTATATCCTAAGTGAAGAAACATCACTTGCAGACTACACGGACGGCGATATAAACGAATTTATAAAAGCTCACTCCGAGTCGTATTTTGAGAATTTTTACTTTTCCGAAAATGGTCATACCGATTATTTTGTGAGATCATCGGACGGTACAGTCTGCTTTCAGAACCGCACGGAGACTGATGATTCGCGCCCGACGGTATCGCTGTCCAATGCTGTGGATATTCTCGGCAGGTACGACAGTCTTGAGGCTGAGGTCATTTTCGTAAGATATGTTCCGCTGTATGTTGCCATTGTATCGCAGAACGGAGTGCCTAAGTATGCGGTTGTCCTTACTGACGGAATCTATTATCCGAGCGAAGCTTCCGCAGACGACACCTCCGGGTCGGCTGAGATTCAGAATGCTTTTGCAAGGCTGTACGATCATGGAAACGGACAGCACGTTTTTGATTTCTCATTTTTCAGGGATTATGTAAAGGCATGCAATGATGAGCTGCCCGACGATCTTACATATGAGCCGTATGGTCTGCAGTCGGAAAAGCATGATAAAGTGTCTAAAATTGACGGAAAAGCGTATTATTTCGACAAGGACGGTATCTGCAGGGGACTTTATACGGGATATGCAAAAAGAGCCGACGGAACAAGAGTATATTACAAAAAAGGCATTGCTTTAATGGAATTATCCGGCGGAAATATTGAAAATAATTTATGAGAATATCGGCTCCGAAGGTCTCGGGGCCGTTTTAAATACGTGAAAATATTAATAATTAATCCCTTGCATTCTGCGGAAAAATATGATATAATAAATATGTATTTTTACATCAATTCAATATGGAGGAAATCAAAATGGTAGTAATCGAAATGGAAAACGGAAAGAAGATCAAGCTGGAGCTCTATCCCGATGTGGCTCCCATAACTGTTGAAAACTTTGAAGGACTCGTAAAATCGGGCTTTTATGACGGACTTATCTTCCACCGCGTAATCGAGGGCTTTATGATACAGGGCGGCGATCCCGAGGGTACAGGCATGGGCGGCTCCGGAAAGAACATCAAGGGCGAATTTGCCGCAAACGGCGTGAAGAATGACCTTAAGCATTCCAGAGGAGTTATCTCCATGGCACGCTCTATGATGCCCAACAGCGCAAGCTCTCAGTTCTTCATCATGCACAAGGACGCTCCTCATCTTGACGGGAATTATGCTGCTTTCGGCAAGGTAGTCGAGGGTATCGAGGTCGTTGACGAGATAGCTTCCACAAAGACAGACTACAACGACAGACCCGTTGCAGATCAGATAATGAAGAAGGTCTACATCGAAGAATAATTTTCCCGAAAGGATAGCTCATGGATATTAACAATAAGCTTGCGGAGGAATTTAAGCTCCGCAGGCAGCAGATAGACAATACCGTCGCTCTTATCGACGACGGCAAGACAATTCCCTTTATCGCTCGTTACCGCAAGGAAATGACAGGCTCGCTCGATGACCAGCTGCTGCGCGAAATATATGACAGACTGACGTATCTGCGCAATCTGGACAAGCGCCGTCAGGAGATTTCCGAGGCGATAGAGGCACAGGGTAAACTCACCGAGGATATCGCTGCGGATATAGCTGCGGCGGAAACTCTCGTTGAGCTGGAGGACATCTACCGTCCCTACAAGCCAAAGCGCAAGACCCGCGCTTCCGTGGCAAGGGAAAAGGGACTGGAACCTCTTGCAGCGCTTATCCTGCTGCAGAATAAGAATACTGACCCTCTTGCGGAGGGAGCAAAATTTATCTCCGAAGAAAAGGAAGTCTCCGACGCGGAAAGCGCTGTCAAGGGCGCTATGGATATCATCGCTGAGGATATCTCCGACAACGCCGATATCCGAAAGGAGCTCCGTGAGCTTTTCTTCCGCGCAGGCAGCGTGGTCTCGAAGGCCTCCGATCCCGAGGAGGAGACCGTATACAAGAATTATTACGACTTCTCCGAGCCTGTGAAGAAGATAGCGGGACACCGCGTTCTCGCCATCGACAGGGGAGAGCGTGAGGGCAAGCTCAAGGTCTCCGTCGAGATTCCCGATGGCGACGGCGAGAATGTGCTCTTCGCAAAATATGTGAAAAATGACAGCGAATGCGGAAAACTTGTCAGAGAAGCCGCCGAGGACAGCTTTTCAAGGCTCATCTATCCCTCGGTAGAGCGTGAGATGCGCAGCGAGCTCACTGAAAAGGCGGACGAAGCCGCTATCAAGGTATTCGCTTCAAATCTTCGTCAGCTGCTGATGCAGCCGCCCGTCAAAGGGATAGTTACTCTCGGTCTTGACCCGGGCTATCGTACGGGCTGCAAGGTCGCTGTTGTAGATCATACTGGAAAGGTACTTGAAACTGCCGTTGTACACATCACACTGGGCAATAAGGATAATATCGCCCGCGGCAAGGAGATCCTGAAAAAGCTCATAGCAAAGCATAACGTCAACGCTATTTCTATCGGAAACGGTACAGCTTCGAGAGAATCAGAAGCGGTGGTCGCAGAGATCATCAGGGAGATACCGCAGAAGGTAGCTTACATGGTCGTTTCCGAAGCGGGAGCTTCCGTATACTCCGCGTCAAAGCTGGCGGCGGAGGAATTCCCCGATTACGACGTTTCGCTGAGAAGTGCGGTCTCCATTGCAAGACGTCTGCAGGACCCTCTTGCGGAGCTTGTGAAGATAGACCCGCAGGCTATCGGCGTGGGACAGTATCAGCATGATATGCCTAAGGCGCGCATGGACGAAGCTCTCGGCGGCGTGGTGGAGGAATGCGTAAACTCCGTGGGAGTTGACCTGAACACCGCTTCCGTATCGCTGCTGTCCTATGTTTCGGGCATCAACTCGGGAATTGCCAAAAAGATAGTGGAGTACCGCGAGGAAAACGGCTCCTTTACCGACAGAAAGCAGCTGCTGAAGGTCTCCAAGCTGGGTCCCAAGGCATTCGAACAGTGCGCGGGCTTCCTGCGTATTCGTGACGGAAAGGTCCCCCTTGACAATACGGCAGTCCATCCCGAAAGCTATGCTGCCGCAAAGAGCATCATCGAGCAGTGCGGCTTCTCCCTTGCGGATATTTCCGAAGGGAAGCTCTCCGATATCGGCGAAAAGGCTAAGAAGATAGGTCTGAAACAGATCGCGGATAATGCGGGCATCGGCACACCTACGCTGAACGATATCCTCAAGGAGCTTGCAAAACCCGGAAGAGATCCCCGCGACGAGCTGCCGCCCCCTCTTATGAGAAGCGGCGACGTCATGGAGATAAAGGACTTAAAGCCCGGAATGGAGCTTATGGGAACGGTGCGAAACGTCATTGATTTCGGCGCATTCGTGGACATCGGAGTTCATGAAGACGGACTTGTCCACATTTCGCAGATGTGCAATAAATTCATCAAGCACCCCCTTGAAGCAGTCAAGGTGGGTCAGGTAGTCAAGGTAAAGGTACTTGACGTGGATGTAAAACGAGGAAGGATCTCCCTTACTATGAAAGGATTATGATCGGCTCCCTGTGGGTCGGCAGTCAGAAGGCGTCGGATAGGCGCTGTTCGGACTGCCGCACAGTGAGTACGTGCAGGAGGAATAACCGCTATGGGTATTTTTGAGTTTTTCAGGAGGATAGTTCCCGATAAGACCCCGACGCAGCCTAAGCCCCGCAGGGAGGACGACACCATAGACTGGGACTCCATGTACGCTGTGGTGAATAATCTGGGTATCAGGGGCTATATCCGAAAGCACAATGAGGAGTGTCAGTATATCTGGAACAATCTGGTCCCCGCGGACGGTCAGGCGGACAGCGTTCAGGGCGAGCTTCTCCGCGAGGTGGTAAAGCTTCGGGTGGAGGCCTGCAACAACGGCAATGTCAACTGGGACGAGAATTACGCATGGTTCTGCGAAAATATCGGAAATATCCTCACGGGGTCGGGCGTTTTCAGCGACGAGGAATGTATACGGATACGAAAGGTGCTGGGCTTTATCTGGGAAAACGGCGAGTATGCCAGAAGCTACCGCGACGGCGAGATTCCCGACGACGACTGCGACCCGCTTAAGCTTGCTTACACCGACGACGATCTGTATTATTATCTTTACGACGCTGTGGCGGAGTATTATCTTGCCAACAGAGAGCCTGTTCCTTATGAAAAAAAGGATTTCATCCGCAGATAAAGTGAAAGAAGAAAAAGTAAATGAAAACCAAGACCGAAGAGCTTCTGACAAAAAACAGTGTTGTTATCCTGTTTGCGATGATATGCTGTCTGCTGTGGGGAAGCGCTTTTCCCTGTGTGAAGATAGGATATGAATGGTGCGCCGCAGGCAGCGATGCACCGTCAAAGATACTGTTTGCGGGAATGAGATTCACCCTTGCGGGCATTATTTCCGTGATAGTGTGCAGTATCGTTTCGGGAAAGCCTCTTGTTCCGAAAAGCGTAAAAACTGCGGGGCATATCGTGATATTGTCGCTTTTTCAGACGATCTTGCAGTATATTTTCTTTTACATCGGACTTTCAAACACAAGCGGAGTAAAGGCTTCCGTCATTGAGGGAGCCAATGTTTTTATTGCGCTTATCGTTTCCTGCTGTCTTTTTAAGATGGAAAAATTTACTGCAAGAAAGATGACGGGAAGTATTATCGGCTTTGCGGGCGTGGTGCTTATCAATCTGGGCGGAGGACTGGACGGAGATATCAGCTTTACGGGCGAAGGCTTTATCCTGATATCGACGGTGGCATATGCATTTTCCTCGGTGGTGATGAAGCGCTTTTCCGCTGATGACGACCCCATGCTGCTAAGCGGCTGGCAGTTCATAATCGGAGGAATGGTCATGACTGCGGCGGGTGCGCTGACAGGCGGCACGGTGGACTTATCCGCTTCAAGGGGAGTGCTTATGCTGATATATCTTGCTTTTGTATCTGCGGCGGCGTATACGCTCTGGGCGCTGCTTTTGAAATATAATCCCGTGTCGAGAGTGTCGGTATTCGGATTTATGAATCCCGTTTTCGGAGTGATACTTTCGGCTGTACTGCTGAAGGAGTACAGCGCATTTTCTCTCCGCGGAGCAATTGCGCTGATTCTGGTCTGCACGGGGATATATATCGTCAACAGCAAACACATTGAAACGGGGGAGCCGAATGTCTGACAAATACGAAATTCTTAAATCGGTTTACGGCTATGACAGCTTCCGTCCAGCACAGGAGGATATCATCGACAGCATACTGTCCGGGCGGGATGTGCTTGCGGTAATGCCTACGGGAGCGGGTAAGTCGGTGTGCTTTCAGGTGCCCGCACTGATGATGGATGGCGTTACTCTGGTGATCTCTCCGCTTATTTCGCTGATGGCGGATCAGGTCAGCGCTCTTGTGCAGTCGGGAGTGAGAGCGGCTTATCTGAACAGCTCTCTTACCTCGGGACAGCAGTATGCGGTGCTGAACAATATCCGTGCGGGAATGTACAAGATAGTCTATGTGGCTCCCGAGCGGCTTGAAACAGAGGGTTTTCTGAACACTGTTTCCGAGATAAATATATCCATGATAGCGGTGGATGAGGCGCACTGCATTTCCCAGTGGGGACAGGATTTCCGCCCAAGCTATATGAATATAACAGGCTTTGCGGAGAAGCTGCCTTATCGTCCCGTTATATCGGCGTTTACCGCAACGGCGACAGACCGCGTGAAGAAGGATATCATTGACAGCCTTAAGCTTTCTGATCCATATTCCGTGACAACGGGCTTTGACAGACAGAATCTGTATTTCGGCGTTATCCGCGAGCGCAGACGGGAAGAGATCCTGCTGAAAATGATAGAGGACCGCGAGGGGAAAAGCGGCATAGTTTACTGTTCCACACGGAAAAACGTGGAGAAGATATCTTTTCTGCTGGAAAATCACGGCATATCCGCCGCGCCCTATCACGCGGGAATGCCTGACGCTGACCGTAAGAAAAATCAGGAGGATTTCATCTACGACCGCGTAAAGGTCATTGTCGCCACCAATGCTTTCGGTATGGGTATCGACAAATCCAACGTTTCCTTTGTTATCCATTATAATATGCCCAAGGACATGGAAAGCTATTATCAGGAGGCGGGACGGGCAGGACGTGACGGTGAGAATGCGGACTGTGTTATTCTTTTCAATGGCTCCGATTATATGACCAATAAGTTCTTGATCGAAAACGGCAGCGAAAATGAGGACGAAGACGATAACGCAAAGGCTGTCCGAATTAAAAAGGACATGAAGCGGCTGAACATAATGATGGATTACTGCAGCGGCGCGGGCTGTCTCAGGAAATATATCCTGCGCTATTTCGGTGATGCGGCGGAAAGCTACTGCGGGAACTGTTCCTACTGTCTGGACAATTCAGACAAGCAGGACATAACCGTGGAAGCACAGAAGATACTGTCCTGTATTGTACGAATGGATCAGCGCTTCGGAGCCTCGACGGTCATTGATGTTCTCCGCGGCTCAAAGGCTAAGAAGATATACGAGCTTGGCTTCGACAGGCTTTCTACATATGGCATCATGGCAGAGACCTCCGTGGAAACTCTGCGGTATCTGCTGTCCGTGCTGCAGAATATGGGCTATATCGTCCGTGAGGGCGAGGAATATCCCATACTGAAGATAACTCCGAAGGCAATGGCTGTCCTGAAGGGTAGGGAAACAGTTGAAGCGAACATGCCCTCCGAGAAAAAGGCAAAGCGTTTAAAGCTGGGCAGATCCGCGGAAAAGACCGAGGAGGAATACTCCATAGACCCGAAGCTGCTTGATACGCTTAAAAAGCTGCGGCTGAACATTGCTTCAAAGGAAAATGTTCCCGCATATGTGGTATTCTCCGACGCGACCTTACGTGATATGTGCGCAAAGCTGCCGCGCACTTCCGAGCAGATGCTCTGCGTTGCGGGAATAGGCGCAAAGAAAATGGAGAAGTACGGAAAAATCTTCCTCGAAGAGATCAAAAAGCACATCGACAAATACGGTACGGGCACAAAGATGACTTCGCAGCAGAGAGCGGACAACAGCTCGCCGCTGTCGGTAATCGCCGCAAAGGCAAGGCAGATAAGCCCCTTGTCAGAGGAACTGCCTATCACGCAGTTTGCCGATCATCTCATTGAGGAAGCGGGGCTCAATTCCAAAACGAAGCCTGTGCGGGAAGCGATATCCATGTGGCTTATCAACAAGGGCTTTCTGACCGAAAAGGTAGATGACAAGGGGATAAGCTGCAAGACCACCACTCCGCTGTCCGAGGAGATAGGTATCCATCTGGTTTCGAGAATGTCGGCAGCGGGCACCTTCTATTCGTCGGTGGTGTACACTCCGAAGGCGCAGCGGTTCATACTTGACAATTTTTCGGAGATAGCACAGCTTGGCGATAATATGTAAGAGATACGGCACATGCATTATATCGGAGAAAACAATTTCGGAGTGAGGGATATTGTCCTTCACTCCGAAAAATTTTATATAAATATTCTTCCGATGTGCGACACAAGAGCGCACAGTACAAATCCCACTGCAGTGGGTATAGCTATTGACAACAGTGTCCATTTCAGCCTTCCCGATTCTTTTTTTATCGTAAGGCAGGTGGTTGCGCAGGGGAAATGACACATCATGAAAATTATCATGCAGACAGCGGTCAGTACTGTCCATCCGTTGTCTGTAAGGAGCAGCTTAAGGCTCTCAAGGCTGTCGTAATCGGCGATAACTCCCGAGCAGGTGTACGCGGTGAGGATTATTGGCAGGACTATCTCATTTGCGGGGAAGCCTAAAATAAATGCTATAAGAATTGTTCCGTCCAGTCCCATAAATCGCCCTATCGGATCTAAAGCGTCTGCGCATATGGAAAGCAGAGTCCCGCTGTCAAGCTCGATATTTGCCATGAGCCAGATGATAAGTCCTGCAGGTGCGGCGGACATCACCGCTCTTCCCAGAACAAAAACGGTCCTGTCAAGCAGCGAGCGGACAATGACCTTGCCTATCTGCGGACGGCGGTA
>JBJESJ010000077.1:0-10539 GCA_051882725.1 Oscillospiraceae bacterium | reverse complement strand
TAGGAGTACGAACGCCTGCAACAACGTCCTCGCCCTGTGCGTTAGTAAGGAACTCGCCGAACAGACCCTTAGCGCCTGTTGCGGGGTCACGAGTGAATGCAACGCCTGTTCCGCAGTCGTCGCCCATGTTGCCGAATGCCATGGACTGAACGTTTACTGCAGTACCCCAGGAATAGGGGATATCGTTGTCGCGGCGGTATACGTTAGCACGGGGGTTGTCCCATGAACGGAATACAGCCTTGATAGCGCCCATAAGCTGTTCCTTGGGATCGGAGGGGAAGTCTGTGCCGATCTTAGCCTTATACTCAGCCTTGAACTGACCAGCCAGTTCCTTAAGGTCGTCAGCGGTGAGCTCAACGTCCTGCTTAACGCCCTTCTTAGCCTTCATCTCGTCGATAAGCTCCTCGAAGTACTTCTTGCCGACTTCCATAACAACGTCGGAGTACATCTGGATAAATCTTCTGTAGCAGTCCCAAGCCCATCTGGGGTTGTTGGACTTTTCAGCGATAACTTCAACAACTTCCTCGTTAAGACCGAGGTTAAGGATCGTATCCATCATACCGGGCATGGAAGCTCTTGCGCCGGAACGAACGGAAACGAGGAGAGGATTCTCCTTATCGCCGAACTTCTTGCCGGTGATGCCTTCCATCTTTACGATGTATTCGTTGATTTCTGCCATGATCTCGTCATTGATCTGGCGACCGTCCTCGTAGTACTTTGTGCAGGCTTCTGTTGTGATGGTGAAGCCCTGAGGAACAGGGAGACCGATGTTGGTCATTTCGGCAAGGTTAGCGCCCTTACCGCCCAGCAGCTCTCTCATGTTTGCATTGCCCTCGGAGAAGAGATAACAATATTTGTGTGCCATTGGTGATTTACCTCCAATAAATTTCATTTTCCCGGAAGAGATAACATAAATTTAGAAAAAATTTCCATATAAATATATTATCACTTTCGGCTATATATATATTATAACAGAAAACTTCTGCATTTTCTACTGTACATATACAGAAAATTATTATGCACATTTTTGTTGATAATAACCAAAAAAACGAAAAGTTTTATATTGTAACAAAATAAGCATTGAAATCAGGTTAAATTTGTGTAATAATGTAAGTGTATACTTATTATATGATTTGGGAAGGAATATAAAATTATGGGGATAAAAAAGATAGTAGGAACAGCTGCGGCATTTGTACTGTCGGCTGTAATGGTATGCACATTTGCGGTGACCGCTTCAGCGGCTTCCGGCAGCAGCACGTACTATTCGCAGTCTGCGAATAAGGGCACAAAATCGTACAATGTGACCACCGACGGCTATTCGGGCGTCAGCGACGGCTGGTTGTGGAGCGACTCGTACCATGCATATACGGTAAATTCCAATCTTTTTGAATATAACGGCTATCTGTACCGACTTGAATATACGGGGAAAAAGATACTTCTTGAGAAGTACAGCTCCGATTTCAAATTTGTGGGAAAAGCCGATATCGCAATGGAGCTGCCCATATTCGGCGGATTTTTTGCGGGAAAGGATTATAATTTCATCGTTTTCGGTCAGAATAATCCGACCGACAGCAATAAGACCGAGGTCGTACGGGTGGTAAAGTATACCAAGGGAATGAAGAAGCTTTCAAGCAAGAGCTTCTACGGCTGCAATACCTATATACCCTTCGATGCAGGCTCCCTCCGCATGGACGAGGAAAACGGCATACTTTATATCCACACCTGCCACGAGATGTATAAGAGCTCTGACGGTCTTCATCATCAGGCGAATATGGACTTTTTCCTTAAAGAGTCCGATATGAGCACGCTTTTCAGCAGATACGACGTTTTCAATATATCCACAGGCTATATGAGCCATTCCTTCAATCAGTTCATCAAGGTAAGGGACGGCTATGTGTTCACCGTGGACCACGGCGACGCCTATCAGAGAGCGATAACCGCCTGCCTGCGCTCTTCTTATAAGAGCAGCTATGTAAGCTATGAGAATATCTTCAATATCAAGGGCAGCATAGGTCAGAACTATACGGGCGTGTGCGTGGGCGGCATGGAGCTTTCCGATAAGAAGATACTTGTGACGGCGGCGTCCGTTCCGCAGGACAGCACCTTCGGAAGCAACACCCAGAAGAATGTCATGCTCATATCCTGTCCGTATGTACAGGGGTGCGGAGATACCAAGACCACCTATTTCACTTCATACAAAAAGGGCGCGGGCGTGGATATATCCGAGCCTAAGCTCACCAAAATAAACGACGACAGCTTTATGATGATGTGGACCGAGACAAAGAACAAGACCACTAAGCTCTATGTCACCATGATAGACGGGAACGGAGATAAGAAGGGAAAGACCTACGCCTTTGCGGACGCTTATCTTTCCGACTGCCAGCCTATCGTGTACAACGGTCAGGTGGTATGGTATGTGACGAATAACAGCAAGCCCACATTCTATTTCTTCAATGTTGACGGCGACTTTGCGGCGCAGAAGGCGGCATATAAAAAATAATAACATTATATGACGGCGGGGTGACGGAATGAACGGGGAGTATACCTACAATATAAAGGACAGCTATATACATTCCTACATGGGCGACGAGGGACGAAAACAGATACAGAAATGGAAAAAGTGTGAAAAACATCACAATATGAATTTCAGCTTTCCCGCATTCTTCTTTTCGTTCTTCTGGTATTTCTATAAAAGGGCATATAAGGCGGGATTTGTGTTCCTTGCGCTGATAGTGCTTCTCCCGAATATCGCGGGAGCGGCAGCAGCTGTTATCACGGTCCCCGATGTGTTCGGAGTGCTTTCGGAGTATAAAAATGCGGAGGCTCCCAAATATACCATAGATGAGCTTAATAAGCTTGAAATGTCGGGCAGCTTCGACGGCACTAAAGAGGAATTTGACTCCTATTACCGTCAGGCACAGCAGTACGCGGATCTATCTTATGAAGCAGCAGTAGCTTCGGCTGAATTTGATACCGCATATAAGCTTGCTTATTATGTCGTTGATCTGATACTGCAGCTTATTGCCGCGTTGTTTTTCGACTATTTTCTGTTCAGGAAGATAAGGTATTCCATTTTCTACGAAATGGCGGGAATGAAAAGCGATGAGGAAAGCGCGGTCATCGACTGCCTGTCAAGAGCAAGGGAATCCGACAAGACAAAGGAAAAGGGCCTGCGGACCCTGCTTATAACCGCTTATGTGGTATATATAGCGATACAGCTGTTCTTCATGTGGTAACAACGAATTATACATAACTTAATATATAGGAGATATTATACTATGAGTAATGAAAACTGTGCCGTAATACTGGCGGGCGGTCAGGGAAAACGGATGAAATCCGACCTTCCCAAGCCGATGTTCGAGGTCCTCGGAGAGCCTATGCTGGAATGGGTAATAAAGGCGTGCGAGGGAGCGGATATGTCCAACCTGTGCGTAGTTACGGGCTTTAATCACGAGGTCATCGAGGAGTATCTCGGCGGAAGATATGAGACCGTATTCCAGCCCGAAAGAATGGGAACGGGTCATGCCGTTATCATGGCAAGGGAATTTCTCCGCAGATATATGGGCGGGAATGTGCTTGTCCTCAACGGAGACGCGCCCTTTATCGACTCCGAGACCATAAAAAAGAGCCTTGAGCTCCACGAGCGGGAAAATAACGCCGTTACCGTCATCACCGCCGAGGTGAATGACCCGAAGGGATATGGCCGCATTATCCGCGGCGAGGACGGCATCAGGGGCATCGTTGAGGAAAATGACGCCTCCGTCGAACAGAAGAAGATACGTGAGATAAATTCGGGGGCTTACTGGTTCAATATCGAAAAGCTCATCGACGCGCTGGGTCAGCTCAAGCCTGCAAATTCCCAGCGGGAGTATTATCTCACCGATACGATATTTATCCTTATCAGCATGGGATTTCGTGCAGACGCATATATTTCGGAAAATTCCGACTCCGTTTTAGGGGCAAATGACCGAAAAGGTCTGCTGATGTTGAATAACTGCGCAAGATATGCTATAATAAATAAGCTGCTTGATGAGGGAGTGGAGTTCGTCTGCACCGACGGCGTTTCCATCGGCAGAGATGTGAAGGTCGGCAGAGGCACTAAGATACTGCAGGGCTGCATTATCGGAGGAAATACCGAGATAGGCGAAAACTGCGTAATCGGTCCGAACTGCGTCATCGACAGCTGCACTGTCGGCGAAAATGTCACTCTCAATTCCGTTCAGGCTCATGACAGCTGCGTAAAAAGCGGCGCGCATATCGGACCGTTCGTTCAGCTGCGGCCGGGCTGCGTTATCGGCGAGGGCGTGAAGATAGGCGATTTTGTCGAGGTCAAGAATTCCAATATCGGCGCTAATACGTCGATATCTCATCTTACATACATCGGGGATTCCGATGTGGGCAGCGCGGTCAATATCGGCTGCGGAGCGGCTACCTGCAACTACGACGGCGAAAAGAAATTCCGCACACAGATAGGCGATAACGCCTTTATCGGCTGCAATACCAATCTTGTGGCGCCCGTTAAGATAGGAAACGCCGCCTACACGGCAGCGGGAACTACCGTTACCGAGGACGTTCCCGACGGAGCGCTCGTTCTCGGCAGACCCGAAGAAAAGATAGTCGAGGGCTTCGGAACAAAACGCCTTGCTTCAAGGATAGAAAAGGCGAAAAATTCAGGCAAATAATACGGTTCTCTGAACAGTATTTTTATAATATTTAACATAAGGAGATATTAAAAAAATGAATGTACACGGCAAGGATATTAAGATCTTCTCCGCAAATTCAAACCCCGAGGTCGCAAAGCAGATCGCGGAATCGCTGGGGCTTCCTCTGGGACAGTCCGAGGTCGTAAGATTTTCCGACGGCGAGATAAGCGTTTCCATTCAGGAAAGCGTAAGAGGCTCCGACGTTTTCGTCGTTCAGTCCACAAGCACTCCCGTGAACGATAATCTCATGGAGCTGCTCATCATGATCGACGCATTCAAGAGAGCTTCCGCAGGCCGCATCACCGCAGTTATCCCCTACATGGGCTATGCGAGACAGGACAGAAAGGCTAAGGCAAGAGATCCCATCTCCGCAAAGCTCTGCGCTGACATCATCACCACAGCAGGCGCGGACAGAGTGCTTACCATGGATCTTCACTGTCCCCAGATACAGGGATTCTTCAATATCCCCGTCGATCACCTTCTGGGTGTGCCCATTCTTGCGCCCTACTTCATCGAGAAGTTCAAGGACTGCAAGGACGACTGCATGATAGTATCCCCCGACTTAGGTTCGGTCACCCGTGCAAGAAACTTTGCGCAGAAGTTCGGCGCTCCCTTTGCCATTGTTGACAAGAGACGTCAGAGAGCTAACGTCTGCGAAGTAATGAACATCATCGGCGATGTCAAGGATAAGAAAGTTATCCTCGTTGATGACATGATCGACACAGCAGGCACACTCTGCAACGCAGCAAAGGCTATCATCGAGATAGGCGGCGCAAGCGAAGTATATGCATGTGCGACACACGGCGTACTTTCGGGTCCTGCCATCGAGAGGATACAGAACAGCGTTATCAAGGAGCTTGTTATCCTTGACACGATAGCGCTCCCCGAGGAGAAGCACATCGACAAGATAAAGACCCTCCCCGTAGCTCCCGTATTTGCGCAGGCTATCCAGAGGATATACATGGACGCGTCGATATCTCCGCTGTTCAATAAGTAATATAAAAAAACAAGAATAGTTTACAGCACCCCATATTGGGCGGGACTCGACAAAAGTCGGGGAACGCCGCAGTATGGGGCTGTAGTTGTTTAGTGAATAGGCGGGATGACCCGCAGCTAATTCCGCTACTGAGCAGTAACCCAGCCATAAAAAGTTCGCCAGCCTTTCAAGGCTGCAGGTTTCCAAAGGGCGGCGCCCTTTGGTCGCCGCGCGCACGCGGCGAAACACCCCCACCGGGCGGGATGACCCGCTGCCAATGCCGCGGATGGGGTTTATAAGCATAAGCGACATCGTCCCGCGGAAGTGACCGAAAGCCGAAGCGCCGAACAACAATAAAGCGCCGCCCGCGTAAAAAACGCGGAATCTAATAAAGCAAAACCTGTGAGCAGCTAAGCGGAACACCCTGCTCGGGCGGCGTGCATTTGACAGCGGAGCGAATCAAATGCGCGGAGCGAAGCTCCGCCGAAAGCGAACGATTACTCTCATGTAACCCAAAAGCCAATCAACAAGCAAGACACCCCCGAAAGCGAACGATTACTCTCACATAACCCAAAAGCCAATCAACAAGCAAGTCAAAAATAAAACGAGAGAAAAAAGAGGAAAAATATGAGCATATTTGACATATTCGATAAGATAAAATCAGAGGATAATTCCGCCGTCAGCGGCAAGGTGGAGTATATCATCGTGGGGCTGGGAAATCCCGGCTCGCAGTATGAAAATACCCGCCATAACGCGGGCTTTATGACGGTGGATACTCTTGCCGAAAAGCACGGCTTTTCTATAAAAAAACTGAAATTCAAGTCTCTTACCGGGGAAGTTATGCTCGGCGGAAAGCACTGCCTTGTGATGAAGCCCTCTACTTTTATGAACAACAGCGGAGAGGCTGTCACCGAGGCTATGAACTTCTATAAGCTCCCGCCCGAAAATGTCATCATCTGCTGCGACGATATAAGCCTTGAGCCCTCTAAGCTGAGAATACGCCGCAAGGGCTCTGACGGCGGTCATAACGGCATGAAATCCATTATATACCTTTCGGGCTCCGATACCTTTCCCAGAATAAAGATAGGCGTGGGCGCAAAGCCTAATAAGGACTATGACCTTGCCGCATGGGTACTGTCCAATTTCACCAAGGAGGAGATACCTCTTATGCACGAAGCCGCCGACAAGGCCTGCGAAGCGCTGGAGCTCATTGTCTCGGGAAATACCGACAAGGCTATGAACAAATTCAATTCTTGACAAGGAAATAATTATGAACTTATTTTTTAAGGCGATAGAAAAGGTCCCCCAGTTCAAGGATATCTCCGACGCTGTAAGGCGCGGCGAGTATCCCGTATCCGTTTCGGGGATATCGGCTGTCCATAAGGCGCAGCTTGCCATGAGCCTGTACAATGATGCGGACAGGGAGCCTGTGCTTATAATTGCCGAGGATGAGGCATCCGCCCGCCGTTTCGCCGATGATATAAACGGAATGTGCACCGCGGAATATGCCTGCGTATATCCCGCTAAGGATTTCACCCTCGCCGAAACAGATTCCGTATCCAGAGAATATGAGCATATGCGGCTGGGCGTGCTTTCCAAGATACTGAACAAGGAGTGCCGCTATGTCTGCGCTTCTGCGGAAGCTGTCATGCAGGCGACTGTCCCTCCCGAGGTGCTTTCGGAGAATACCGTTATCCTTGAGCAGGGCGGCGAGGTCGATACACGGGAGCTGGCGGAAAAGCTCATCGCCGCAGGCTATACCCGCTGCGAGGCTGTCGAGGGTCAGTCACAGTTTTCCATACGGGGAGCTATCGCGGATATCTTTCCCGTTCAGTCGAAATATCCCGTCAGACTGGAGCTTTGGGGCGATGAGATAGATTCGCTGTCCTATTTCGACATCGAGACTCAGCGCCGCACCGAGCCTGTGGATATTATCGAGATACCTCCCGCACTGGAAACACTTTTCAAGTCCGACGATGACTTTATCGAAAAAATATCCGCCCTTTCCTCAAAGGTAAGAGGAAAAAAGACGGAGCTTGTCAGACAGAATCTGGCAAAGGATATCGACCGCATAAACGGTGGTCTCCCCGTGGGCGCTCTGGATAAGTATATATCCATTGCCTATGAAAAGCCTGCCCACATTTTCGATTATATCAAGGGAATTATCGTCATAAGCGAATATCATAACATCATCGACAGGGCAAAGGGTATTTTCGCACAGTATACCGAGGACGTGAAGCTGCTTCTCGAAGAGGGCATGCTCTGCCGCGGACTGGACGGATATATGATGGATATCTCCGAAACTATGGCGATGGCTTCGGAAAATCCCACAGTATATGCGGATACCTTTCTGCGAAGCTCCGATGTGAAATTCAAGAAGCTCACCACTATCAATGCATATCAGACAGCCCCTTGGGGCGGTGAAATGCGTCAGCTGGACGAGGACCTGAAATCGCTGACTGACAGGAAATATTCGGTCATTGTAATGGCAGGCTCGGAGAAAACTCTGCCGATAATCGCCGAGGATCTTCGTGAATACGGCATCAGCTGCGCCATCGCAGACGAAAACTCGGTGCTTACTCCGGGCTTTGTGCTCCTTATGACGGGCAGCGTTTCCTCGGGCTATGATTATCCCGACAGCCAAACAGCGCTTATCACCCAGTCCAAGGCGATGACCGCAAAGCGCCGCCTTGCCAAAAAGGATAAGGGCAAGGAGATACGCTCACTTTCGGAAATTTCCGACGGCGATCTTGTAGTGCATGCTCTTTACGGAATAGGTCGGTTCACAGGGATAAGCAAGATAGAGACCGACGGCGTTACAAAGGATTATATCACCATAAAGTACGCAGGTACGGACGTTCTGTATGTTCCCGTGACCCAGCTTGACCTTGTTTCACGATATATCGGTCCCCGTGATGATACGGGAGTGAAGCTCAACAAGCTGTCCTCAACGGAGTGGCAGAGAACGCGTGCTAAGGTCAAGAAGGCAGTCCACGATATGGCAGACGAGCTCACCGCTTTATATGCAAAGCGGAGCCAGACTCCCGGGCATGCATTTCCCGAGGACGACGATATGCAGGCGGATTTTGAGAGCCGATTCCCATACGCCGAGACCGACGATCAGCTCAAATGCGTCGAGGAGATCAAGGAGGACATGGAAAAGCCTGTCCCCATGGACAGACTGCTCTGCGGAGATGTGGGCTTCGGCAAGACCGAGGTGGCATTCCGTGCGGCGTTCAAGTGCATGGAGGAGGGCAAGCAGTGCGCGGTACTTGTTCCGACTACCGTGCTTGCATGGCAGCATTTCCAGACGGCTCTGAAGCGGTTCGAGCATTTTCCATTTAAAATAGAGCTGCTTTCCCGATTCAGGACGAAAAAGCAGCAGGCTGACATATTAAAAGACCTTGAGATAGGTAAGATAGACATGATAATCGGCACTCACCGCCTTGTTCAGAAGGATGTGAAGTTCAAGGACTTAGGGCTTGCCGTGATCGATGAGGAGCAGCGCTTCGGCGTGGCTCACAAGGAGAAATTCAAGGAAGCCTTCACGGGAATAGATGTGCTGACCCTTTCGGCGACGCCTATCCCACGTACCCTCAACATGGCAATGAGCGGCATACGTGATATGTCCGTTATAGAAGAGCCGCCCGTGGACAGATATCCCGTGCAGACCTTCGTCATCGAGCATAACGAGGGAGTTATCCATCAGGCGATAACCAAGGAGCTGCGCCGCGGCGGGCAGGTGTACTATATCCACAACCGCATCGACACAATAGAACAGTGTGCGGGAAAGCTGGGGCTGATGATCCCCGAAGCAAGAATTGCAGTTGCGCACGGTCAGATATCCGAGGATAAGCTGTCCGAGATATGGCGGCAGGTGGTAGACCATGAGGTGGATATTCTGGTATGCACCACGCTGATCGAAACGGGCGTGGACGTTCCCAATGTGAATACGCTCATCATCGAGGACGCGGACAGACTGGGACTTTCTCAGCTGTATCAGCTCCGCGGCCGTGTGGGACGGTCGAATCGCCGTGCATTTGCGTACTTTACCTTCCGTCCCGGAAAGGTGCTGACGGAAATATCCGCAAAGCGGCTTGACGCTATCCGCGAATTCACGCAGTTCGGCAGCGGATTCCGCGTGGCTATGCGTGACCTGGAGATACGGGGCGCAGGCTCCGTTCTGGGAGGACGTCAGCACGGGCATATGGAGGCTGTCGGATACGATATGTATTTACAGCTTTTGTCCGAAGCGCTGGCGGAGATGAAGGGCGAAGCGCCGCCCCATACTCCCGAGGAATGTCTGGTAGACCTGCAGATAGAAGCCCATATCCCCGACGATTATATAACCGGACTTTCGGGGCGGCTTGAAGCCTATCACAAGATAGCGCAGATACGCACCAAGGAAGAGAGCATGGACCTTATCGACGAGTTCATCGACCGATACGGCGATCCTCCGAAGGCAATAGAGGGGCTCATTACGGTAGCGCTTGTGCGGAACATGGCGAGCGAGATCGGTATCACGGAGATATCCCAGAGAAGCGGCATGATGATATTTGTCATAAAGAATGCGGAGCTGGAGCAGATACAGGCGCTTGTGGCGGTGTACAAATCGAGGGTGACGGTAAACGGTTCGGCGGAAAAGCCATATATCGGCATAAAGCTGAATAAGAATGAGAAAAAAGTCGACCTGATGCAAAATGCGGTGAATATCCTGTATGAGCACAGAGCGGTAAAGAGTGAATAGTGAACGTGCGAGGCTGAGAGTAACAATTACTGAGCAGTAACCCCGAATCAAAAAGTTCGCCGGCCTTTCAAGGCTGCGAGTTTCCAAAGGGCGGAGTCCTTTGGTCGCTGTCC
>JBJESJ010000076.1:0-2518 GCA_051882725.1 Oscillospiraceae bacterium | reverse complement strand
AAAACAAGATTCAGCCTGCGGATATTCTTCACAAATCTTCCCGGATATATCGTGATGATAGTGGGTATCCTTTTCGGAGCGGTCATTATCAGCTTCGGCGATATGTTCCCGAGAATGCTGGACTCGTACAAGGAGATCGTCATCCGTGATATGATAAGCGAGTATCAGTATGTGCTGTACGACTGGGAGGAAGCGGACGAGGTTACCGATATCGGGGCGGAAAAATACGCTTCATCAAGCTTTGATTACTCCAAGGAGGGATTCCTTACCGACAGCATCACAGTCTACGGCATCGAAACTGACAGCCGCTATATCCATGCAGATATCCCCGAGGGAAAGGCTCTTATCTCAACGGGCATAAGCGAGAAATTCGGGCTGAATGTGGGTGATACTATCAGGCTTGACGAGAAATACAAGCGGGACAGCTCCTATGAAATCGAGATCGGCGGAGTATATGATTATCAGTCGTCGCTGGCGATATTCATGAACATCGGCGACTACAACAGCACCTTCGGAGAAAAGCAGGGATATTTCACGGGCTATTTCTCAGATGCCGAGCTTACGGAGCTTGACGGTGACGATGTTGCGGCTGTCATCACCGCCACGGATTACACCAAGCTGTCCGATCAGCTCACAGTCTCGATGGGCGGAATGATGGGCATTTTCAAATGGTTCGGAGCAATATTCTTCGTTATCGTGGTATATGTGCTCTGCAAGCAGGTCATCGAGCGGAATTTCCAGTCCATTGCAATGACAAAAATACTCGGCTTCAGAAACGGCGAGATAGGCGGGCTTTATATTGCGTCAACAACTATTGCCGTGCTGTTCGGGCTGATAATTTCCATACCATTTATGGACATTGCAATGCGTGCAATTTTCAAGGGCTATCTCTACACCATGATGACGGGATATATCCCCTATGTGATGAGTCCTATGACCTATATCGTGACTGTTTCGGTGGGACTGGTGTGCTATGCGGTAGTTGCGCTGCTACAGATGAGAAAAGTCTCGAAAGTCTCAAAGAGTGAAGCTCTTAAAAATGTTGAATAAGCTAAAGTCAGGCGAATAAAACATTATCCGGCACTCTGAACAATTATCGGAGTGCCGGATATTTTTTATTGTGATATAAGCAGAAATTATCATAAAACACTTGACATTATCGGACAGATAGAGTATAGTTATAACAGTGTTATATAACGCTGTTATATGGAGGTGCTCAATGTCGGAGGAAAAGGAAATATCAACGCTGGAGCGTATTCATAAAGCGGCGATGGACGAATTTCTTGAAAAGGGATTTCGTGCTGCATCTCTGCGGAATATCGTTAAAACAGCAGGCGTGACGACGGGTGCATTCTATGGCTACTATAACAGCAAGGAAGAGCTTTTCGATGCGCTTGTGGGCGATAAGGCAGAATATGTTCTGAATATGATGGACACAGGACTTGATGAGTTTGAAAGGCTTCCGTGCGAGGAACAGACAAAGCAGATGAATAGCTTTTCCGAAGGCGGATTCGGGGCTATGCTGGATTATATTTATGATAATTTTGAGCCGTTCAGACTGCTTCTTATGTCAGCGGAGGGCACAAAATATGCCGACTTTGTTCATCGTCTGGTGGAAGCGGAGGATAAGTCCTCTATGGCGTATATAAGTCATCTTCGTGAAAGCGGCTATCCGATCAAGCCTATAAACGAAAAGCTTGTGCATATGGTGGAAAGCGGATTTATCTCCGGATTTTTTGAGACCGTCATCCACGATATGCCGCGGCAGGAGGCTGAGGAGTATGTTCAGGGACTGCGCAGGTTTTACACGGCAGGCTGGGAAGAGCTTCTGGGCGTGAAATTCGGATAAATGTAATTGTCTATAAGAGAAATTCTATGTGGATTTCTCTTTAATAAAAGCAATAAGTTAGCTAAGACTAACTGACAGGGAGGAATATCAGAATGAATAAACAGGAAAGAAGCACCATAGCCTGGCTTGCGGAATTTGCGGGGGAAAAGAAAAGCCTGTATATCGCAAGCGTGGTCATAGCTGTGATCGGAGTTGCTTTCAGCATTATCCCATACGTTATTATGGGTGATATGGTGGCAAAGCTTGGAGACGGGAACCGTGATTTTTCTGTGTATCTGAAAGAGTGCATAATAATTGCAGCGTGCTGGATACTCAGAGTGATCTGTCACGGCTTTTCCACAACATTTTCTCACAAAGCCACATTCCATGTGCTTGCTACAATAAGAAAAAGGCTGTGTGACAAGCTGGCAAGGGTTCCGCTGGGACTTGTTAAGGACACGTCCTCAGGCTCACTGAAAAATGTCATCGTTGAGCGCGTAGACAGCATTGAAACTACTCTTGCACATGTTCTGCCCGAATTTACGGCAAATCTTTTAGCTCCTGCCGCAGTGTTCGTGTATCTGCTCATAATCGACTGGAGAATGGCACTTGTGTCACTTATCACCCTTGTTATCGGAATGATCGCATATATGGGCATGATGGTGGGCTATGATGAAAGCTACAAGAATA
>JBJESJ010000075.1:0-10948 GCA_051882725.1 Oscillospiraceae bacterium | reverse complement strand
GTAATGAAGCTTGCGGGACTGGATATGCTGACGACAATATGCTGAAGGAAAAGGCGGTATACCATGCGAAGAATGCAAAGGGAAAATAAAATGACTGTTTACAATGAGATAAGGGTGACGTTCCCCTCTAAAAGCTGCAACGAAGCCATGGCAAGAATGACCGCAGCGGCGGCGGCAGCTCAGCTGGACCCGTCGGCAGCGGAGCTTATCGACATCAAGACCGCAGTTTCCGAAGCGGTCACGAACTGTATCGTCCACGCCTACAGGGACAGGATAGGCAAAATAGAAATGGTGTGCCGTATCCTCGAGGACAGCGTGCTGTACATAAAAATAAAGGACAAGGGCTGCGGCATCGCCGACGTGAAGCAGGCAATGGAGCCGCTTTTCACCACTGCTCCGCAGGAGGAGCGTGCAGGGCTGGGCTTTGCGGTCATGGAGAGCTTCATGGACAGCGTAAAGGTAACAAGCTCTGTGGGAAAGGGCACCACCGTCACAATGACGAAGAAGATAACGGAACGTGCGCTGTATCTGACGAGAGCGTCGGCAAACGCAGAGGCTCCCTCATTGACTGCGGCGGGATCAGCGGCAGACGGAGAATCGGAAGATGAAAAGTACACGTGAGCGCGAGGAGGAAAACTGCCTTGCGGAAAATAATCTGGGACTGGTGCACCTCTGCGCCAACCGTTTCCGCGGCCGCGGGATAGAGTACGACGACCTGTACGGTGCAGGCTGTGTGGGACTTGTAAAGGCTGCGCAGGCCTTCGACAAAGAGCGGGGCGTTAAGTTCTCCACCTATGCGGTGCCTGTGATAATGGGCGAGATAAAGCGGCTTTTCCGCGACGGCGGGGCAATAAAGGTCAGCCGTCATATCAAGGAGCTTTCTCTGAAAATAAGCCGCCTGCGTGACAGCTTCGCCGCCGAACACGGACGGGAGCCGCTGATATCCGAGCTTAGCGCCATCACGGGAGAATCGGAGGAGGACGTTACCGAAGCGATAAGCGTGGGAATGCCCGTGATATCGCTGACGAGAAGCAGTGAGGACGGCGACGGCGAACAGATAGACATTGCGGCGCCCTCCCCCGACGAGGAGATGTCGGACAGACTTTCCGTCATGCAGGTGATGTCCAAGCTAAGCGCAGAAGACAGGCGGCTCATCTATCTGAGATATTTCCGTGAGATGACGCAGGTAAAAACGGCGGAGGAGCTAAAAATGACGCAGGTACAGGTCTCGCGCCGCGAAAAAAAGATACTTGAATGGATGAAGGGTCAGTTTTTATAGCAGTTATTTTCCGCAGAATAATACATGAAGTCATTATAATATGTTAACATCAAGTAATTTTTTTGTAAACAATAAAAAAGTTTACAAAAAAAGCTGACAATTACGAAAAAATATGTTATAATTATACTAATGTATTATCTTGAATCAGAAGGGAATGATTACATAATATGACCTTTGAAAAATCCTGCGGCGCTGTCGTATACCGAAAGCACCACGGAAATACGGAGATCCTGCTGATAAAGCACCTTAACAGCGGACATTGGTCTTTTCCCAAGGGACATGTCGAAGAGGGCGAGACTGAAGTTGAGACCGCTCTCCGCGAAATAAAGGAAGAAACCGATATCGATGTTATGATAGACCCGACCTTCCGTGAGACAGTCACCTATTTCCCGAAAAAAGAGACTCAGAAGGTCGTGGTATATTTCATGGCAAAAGCAAAGAATTTCGACTTTACTCCGCAGGAAACGGAAATTGCGGATATCAGGTGGGTGGATATATGTCATGCCGCCTCTATGCTGACCTATGAAAACGACAAGACTATCGTATCCAAGGCTAAAAATGCCATAAAGGACTGAATTTATCATTTCTGCAAAAAAGTGCTTGACATTTTTGCAAAGCTGTGATATAATGTCCTCATTAAAGTGATTTGAGGTGAGAAGATGCGCTAAATTTTCCGATATATTTGCAAAGTGAATTATCTGCTCGTCCGCATGCATAGGCGGAGGGGCTGTGTTTGCTGTGCGGAACATCGGAAGATAGGCGCTTCTTCGGTTTTTATATCCGAGGGAGTATACTGCCCTCGGCTTTTTTGCGCCCTTTTGCAGATCATTGCATAAGGCACCGCTGCAGGCTTTCGGATAGGTCATCATGTCCGAAAGTCCTATCTTCCTGTCCGCCGGCGGAAACGGAGGCGGTTTTATGAGCATGATTTCTATAAACGATCTTACCTTCGGCTACGAGGGTTCATACGAAAACGTGTTTGAAAATGTCAGTCTTGACATTGACAGCACATGGCGGCTGGGGCTGGTGGGCAGAAACGGCAAGGGAAAAACGACCCTGTTAAAGCTGCTCTGCGGCTGCTATGAGTACAGCGGCAGCATAAGCGCCGAAGCGGAATTCGGATACTTCCCCTACGACGTGGCGGACGAGACCATGCTGACGGGAGATATACTCGGAGGGCTCTGCAGCTGCGAGGAATGGGAGCTGATAAAGGAGCTTTCACTGATGAACGTGTCGGCGGAGGTGCTGTACCGACCGTTCTGTACGCTGTCGGGCGGAGAGCGCACAAAGGCGCTGCTGGCGGTGATGTTCGCGGGAGAGAACCGCTTTCCGCTCATCGACGAGCCAACCAACAATCTGGACGAGGACTCGCGGCAGACCTTGTGCGAATATCTCCGCAGGAAAAGCGGGTTTATCCTGATATCCCATGACAGGGCGCTCCTTGACGGCTGTATCGACCATGTGCTCAGCATCAACCGAAAGGATATCGTGCTGATGAAAGGCAGCTACAGCGACTGGCAGCGGGAAAAGGACAACACCGACAAAGCCGAGCTGGAGGAAAATCTCCGGCTGAAAAAGGAGATAAAACGGCTGAACGACTCGGCAAAGCGTGCCGCAGAGTGGGCGGAAGTTTCCGAGCGGAAGAAGATAGGCTTCGACCCCGTAAAGGTAGAAAAGAGTCTGACAAGACGTGCATGGGAGGGCGCTAAGGCGAAGAAGGCAATGTCCCGCGCAAAGGCTTTTGAAGAACGGAGCCTGAAGGCTGCGGAGGATAAATCAAAGCTGCTGAAAAACATCGAAAAATGCGACAGCCTGAAGCTGTTTCCTATGAAATATCGGGGGGATATCATCGTCAAGGCAGAAAATGCGGGGGCAGTCCGCGGAGAGAACGAGCTTTTCCGAAATGTCAGCTTCGAGGTCACAGACGGCACGCAGACTGCTCTCTGCGGAAGCAACGGCTGCGGAAAATCTACGCTGCTGCGAATGATATGCGGCATTGACGACGGCGCAGAGCTGACGGGACGGCTCACCGTCGGTTCGGGGCTGATAATATCCTATGCGCCCCAGAGCGCAGAACACCTGAACGGCAGCTTTTCGGAATATGCGGACATGCTTGGCATTGAGCTTACGCTGTTCCTGACCATACTCCGAAAGCTGGACCTCGGACGGGAGCAGTTTGAAAAGGGGCTGGAAGAGCTCAGCGCAGGTCAGCGTAAAAAAGTGCTCCTTGCGGGGAGCCTTGCAACGAAGGCTCATCTGTATGTCTGGGACGAGCCGCTGAACTTCATCGACATCATCTCGCGGAGACAGATAGAAGAGCTGATAAAACGGTATCGTCCGACCATGCTTTTCGCAGAGCATGACAGAGCCTTCCGCGAAGCCGTAGGCGCTAAGGAGATATATCTCGGGTAGAATTATACGGAAAAAAGCTGCGGGAGCATTTCAATATGCTGTTCCGCAGCTTTTTATGCCGATTATTCGGTCTCGATACGGGTATCGGGCAGCCGGTTTTTCAGCTCATTTATCTCGCCGTCTCCGATCTGATTTTTCTCAATATCAAGGCTGCGCAGCTTTGTAAGCCCATAGAGCGGCGTTACATCGGATATCTGATTTTCCGAGATATCAAGATCGGTCAGATTTGTAAGTCCCGCAAGGACTGTTATATCGCTGATATTGTTCTCGGACAGGTCAAGCTCGGTCAGGTTAACAAGTCCCGCAAGAGGCGCGATATCTGCGATATCATTCTCCGCAAGATCAAGCTCGGTAAGACTCACAAGTCCCGCAAGGGGCGTGATATCGGTGATATTATTGCTGTCCAGATCAAGCTTTTTCAGATTTTTCAGCTCTGCCAGCGGAGAAATATCGGTAATGGAATTGGAATCCAGCTTGAGTACCGTAAGCTCTTTGAGCTTGCCTATCTCCTTGATATCGTCGTCGGTCAGACCCGAGCTGTCCAGATCGAGAGTGGTCAGATCAATTGCATACTGTGTACCGCCGATGGTAACGGTCTCATGAACTGCCGTGGTTTGGGAGTTCGTTTCGCCTGCCGTGGAAGCAGCCGTCGTCACGGAAGAGCTCTCTGATACCCCCGCATTATCTGCAGCAGCTTTTTTGTTTGAGGTGCTTCCACAGGCGGTAAATCCGGACATTATCACGGGAAGCATCAATAAAAGTGATATCTTCTTTTTCATTTTATATTATCCTTTCTTTTGAAGATAATATAGTATATGAGTTTTTGAAAAATTCATACGGTCAGGAGCTGTTTTCAATTTTAGCGGGAAATAATTACTTTTTCATGAGCGTACGGTCTGCGGAGAGGAAATGTTCCATGCCGTCATCGGGATTTTCTCCGAATGAGATATGTTTCATCGCAAAGCCGATTTTATACGAGACTGTCCGTACAGGTGGAGCAAAAATGTCAGGGATCCGTATTTCTTGACAAAAAAACAAAGTGATGTTATAATATTTATATAATTGTTCGATCGGAGGACAAAGCATGAAAAGCATAAAAAGAGCACTCATCTGCACAGCCGCGGCGGCAATAGCTTTTTCCTCGGGAGCCGCTGCATTTTCCGCTGCCGCAGAATGGCATAAAAACGCGGACGGCTACTACTATACCCTCGAGGACGGCGACAGGGTGACAGGCTGGCAGAAGATAGGCAGCTATAAATATTATTTCGGAAATGACGGCATCGCAGTGACCGGCTTTAAGAAGATAAAGGGAAACACCTACTATTTCGATCCCGCAAAGCGCGGCAGAATGACAACAGGCTGGAAGACCATCGACGACGGCAGATATTATTTCGGCACAGACGGCGTTATGCGCACAGGCTGGAAGACCATTAGCGGAAAAACCTATTATTTCATGTCCTCCGGAAAGGCTGTGACTGGAATGGTAAGGATAAACGGCGTGTCCTACACCTTCAGCAGCAAAGGCGTCCTGCAAAAGACCTCCGAAAGCTCTTCATCTGACGAGGACAGCGCCTCGCTCTATGGATCAAACGCCTTCGGTAAAGCTTCCTGCAGCATGACCTCCGAGGAGGTCATCAAGGCAAATGGCCTGAAAGATTATGTAACTCTCGGCGAGTCGGACGACCACCGCATTATCGCCGCAAAAGCGCCGTACTACTTGGGCTCGGTGTCCGAAAATACAAAGGTCATGTTCTTCTTTGACAAGTCCGATAAGCTTATCGCCGTGATCGCCATAGACCCCGACAACAACTCAGCCGATACATGGAAAAAATACGCCGAAGACAAGTTCGGCGACCCTGTTTCCGTGGAGGAACAGTCCGCTCTGTACGGCGACAGCAAGACCAACAAGACTGTATTCCTTTTCAATTCGGACGGAAAAAATCTTATCATGGAAACGGACGCCGACGACTATGACGCCGTTTTTGAAGCCTTTCAGACAGTAAGCGAAGAGCTTGAATAGTTTACGATATCTGTCACCGCATTTCGTAATGAAGTGCGGTGATTTTCGCTAAATTCGGTAAACGTTTTCTATATATTTTGCCGTGAAAAATGCTGTATTTTTGTGGTTTTTCACGATAATATCGTTAAAACTGCATATAGCGGAAATAATAATAATGTGTTATAATAATAATATGATAAATTATCGGGAAACCGAGGAAAGGTCGCATAATTTTATGGCAGGCGGGAAAATAAATATCGCAATAGCACAATCGGGAGGTCCTACAGCCGCGATAAATTCATCTCTTGCGGGGGCTTTCAAAGCAGCTTCGGAGAATGAAAACGTAGGCGACATCTATGGAGCAATAAACGGTATCGAGGGCATCATAAACGACGAGCTTGTCGATCTTCGGAAAATCCTTACCGACAATGAGAATATCGAGCTTCTTAAGGTCACGCCGTCCACTGTTCTCGGGTCCTGCAGATATAAGCTTCCCCCGAAAAACCGCGAGGAAAATGTCTATATCAAGATAATCAATACCTTTGAAAAGCACAATATCGGAGCCTTTTTCTACATCGGAGGCAACGACTCCATGGATACAGTTATGAAGCTGGACGACTACTGCAAAGCAGTGGGCAAGGATATAAAGATAGTCGGCATTCCCAAGACTATCGACAACGATCTGCCCGTAACAGACCATACTCCGGGATTCGGCTCCGCAGTGAAATATGTGGCGACTACTCTGCAGGAAATTATCCGCGACAGCAGAGTGTACAGTGTGCAGTCCATAACTATCGTTGAGATAATGGGCAGAGAAGCGGGCTGGCTGGCTGCTTCCACCTGCGTTCTCCGCGCCAACGGAGAGCCTGCGCCTCATCTTATCTATCTCCCCGAATCGGATTTTACCATTGATAAATTTTTAGATGACGTGGCGGAAGCCATGAAGCGCTATCGTGCGGTGATAATCGCAGTTTCCGAGGGCATCAGCCCCGATAAGCTCCCCAGCAGCTTTGGCTCCGAGCTTACCGACGCGTTCGGTCACAAGTATCTTTCGGGCATCGGAAAATATCTGGAAAAGATAACCGCAGACCATTTCGGCTGCAAGGTCCGTTCCATCGAGCTGAACGTAATGCAGCGCTGTTCGTCCCATATCGCGTCGCTGACCGATATCAACGAAGCCTTCGAGATAGGCGGAGAAGCAGTCGCTGCGGCAATGCGCGGCGAAAGCGGAAAGATGATGGTGTTCAGCCGCATAAGCAATGAGCCTTATCGTGTGGCGATACGTCCCGAGCCGGTGGAAAACTGTGCCAACAAGGAAAAGCTGTTTCCCACCGAATGGATAAACAGCGACAGCAACAATGTTACCACCGACGCGCTGAACTATTTCCTGCCCCTTATCCAGGGCGAGCCTAAGATACCCTACCGCAACGGTATCCCTGTTCATTTCAGGCTGAATCAGTAAAAAAATACAGCGTTTCACCGGAGGGTGGAACGCTGTTCCCTTCTGATGCAATAATCCCCGCAAACCGCATTTCACGCAGCTTACGGGGATATTTATCAAGTGGACCTGAAGGGGATCGAACCCTCGACCTCTGCGTTGCGAACGCAGCGCTCTCCCAACTGAGCTACAAGCCCATATACAATTTATCCCTGCTAAAAGCAGGGATAAATCTTTTCTGGTGCGGATGAAGGGACTTGAACCCACACGGTATTGCTACCACTAGAACCTGAATCTAGCGCGTCTGCCGATTCCGCCACATCCGCAAATTAAAGGTGTTAATAAATTCAACATGTATTATTATACACCTTTATTCCTGTTTTGTCAAGAGATATTCACTAAAAAATGTTTTTTTACAATTTATTCACATTCACTCAGTCATCTCAATGAGCTCCGCTTCGGAGATGATATTGATACCCAGCTCTTCCGCCTTGGTGAGCTTGCTGCCCGCGTCGTCGCCTGCAACTACGTAATCGGTCTTCTTCGATACCGAACCGCTCACCTTTCCGCCGAATTTTTCGATAAGCTCCTTAGCCTCACTGCGCTTCATGTTCGGAAGTGTTCCCGTCAGAACGAAGGTCTTGCCCTCAAAGCGGCTGTCTGCGCCTTCCTCCCTGACGTACTCCATCTTCACGCCCGCAGCCTTGAGTCTCTCAATAAGGTCGATAAAATGCTTATCCCTGAACGCAGAGTACACATTCTCGCTCATGACATCACCGAAACCGTCTATCGCGGCGATATCCTCCGCAGATGCGTTCATTATCTCGCCGATGCTGCCGAAGCGGTCGCAGAGCAGCTTTGCTCCTGCGCTGCCCACGTTTCTGATGCCTATGGCAAATATCACCCTGTCAAGAGGATTATCCTTCGAGCGCTCGATAGCCTCGATAAGATTCTCCGCCGACTTCTCTCCCATGCGGTCCAGTGTGACCAGCCGTTCCTTTTTCAGACTATATATATCCGCTGCATTTTCGATAAAATTATTGTCCAGAAGCAGCTTTACCATCGCAGGACCCATTCCGTCAATGTTCATAGCTCCCTTGGAGGCAAAATGAATGATATTCCTCATCTGCTGAGCAGGACATTCCACATTCGGACATCTGAGCGCCGCCTCGTCCTCGTATCTGACAGCCTTTGCTCCGCATACGGGACAATTCTCGGGGAGCCTATAAGGCACCGAGCCTTCCCCGTGCGCAACGGAGGACAGCACCTCGGGGATTATCTCCCCTGCCTTTCTGACAAGTATCCTGTCTCCCACGCGGATATCCTTTTCGGTGATGAATTCCTGATTGTGGAGCACCGCACGGCTGACGCTTGTCCCTGCCAGCATGATAGGATCAAATATCGCCACGGGAGTGATAGCGCCTGTTCTGCCGACGTTCACTTCTATCTCACGGAGCACGGTCTCCTTTTCCTCGGGAGGATATTTATATGCCACCGCCCATTTCGGCACCTTTGTTGTGGCGCCCAATATATCTCTCTGTGCAAAATCGTTGACCTTGATAACGGCTCCGTCAATATCAAAGGAATACTTATCCCGCGACTGACCGATATGCTCTATCCGTTCAAGCACATCCTTGGAGTTATCCACAAGCTTGTAATCGGGAATGACCTTGAAGCCCTGCTCCGCAAGGTATTTCAGCGAACCCTCGTGAGTAGCTATCTCCGCTCCCTCTATCTGCTGGATATTGAAAATGAAGATATCAAGCTTTCTCTTTGCGGTTATCTTAGAGCTTTTCTGCCGCAGAGAGCCTGCCGCTGCATTTCTGGGATTCTTAAAGGGAGTCTCATCGTTTTCCTCCTGCCATACCACCAGCTCCTCGAAGCTTTTCTTCGGCATGTACACCTCTCCCCTGACCTCCAGAAAGGGTATGGGATCTTTCAGCTTCATTGGGATGCTCTTGATGGTACGAAGATTTGCGGTCACGTCCTCGCCCACAAAGCCGTCTCCTCTTGTGGAGCCGCGGGAGAATTCTCCGTTCACATATTCAAGGGAGACCGAAAGCCCGTCTATCTTAGGCTCCACCACAAACTGCGGAGAATCAATATCGGCGCGGCATTTGTCCACGAACTCCGCCGCCTGCTCCGTGGAAAAAACGTCCCGGAGAGAACCCATCTGCACGGTATGCGTCACCTTTTCGAAGGAATTGTCCGCTTCACCGCCGACTCGCTGTGTCGGAGAATTCTTATCGAACATTTCGGGGTGCTTTCCCTCCAGTGCGATAAGCTCCTCCATGAGCATATCATACTCATAATCGGAAATTGTGGGATCATCCAGATTATAGTAATTGTAGTTATGCTTTTCAAGCTCCCTCCGAAGCTCGGTTATTCTCTCTGTTTCTTCCATGGCGTTTATCCTCCGATACATTTATTGCTTTGCAGTTTCCTCCGCAGAAGCATTATTATCCCATTCTCCCGTAACGGTATTTTTTCCCGTAAATATCTTCACTGCACAGTGACAGTTCCTGATAGTGATATCTGTTTCATCTCCGCCGAATTCTCCGTCAAGAGTCCAAGGAACTCTCTCCTCCGAATGGAACTCAAAGCTTTTCGACTTGAAATAATAGAAATGCGGTGCCGTGAAATCATGTCTCAGCAGCGCATTTATAGTCAGCTGCAGATCCTTGAGGCTGTTCGGTCTGCGTACGAGAAGTCCCTCAAAAATGCCATCATCCAGCCATACGTCATCGCCCGTGATACCCTTGAAGCCGCCTACCGACATGGAGTTTGCTATCATGCCGAAGATGAAATCATCCTCTATCTCCACATCGTCGTATTTGATTTTCATATGATAGTATTTGCTGAGTTCCTGAGATATCTGCTGGGCTTTCAGAGCCTCGATGAAATATGCAAGCACGCCCAGCGAGTTTTTCAGCTGCTGATCGGTCTCATAGCTGACTGCGGTGAAAAGTCCGAAGGCAGCCACATAAGTAAAATATCTGTCGTTAAAGGAGCCAACGTCCACAGGGATAGGCATCACAGCGTCCACCACGATACGCGCCGCAGCGGGCATATCCTTGGGTATGCTGAGCGTAGAAGCAAAATCGTTCATCGTTCCTGCGGGGATATAGCCCAGCGGCTTATTGAAGTCCGACTGCATCAGCGCCGTTATGGATTCATTGAGGGTGCCGTCTCCGCCGCTGCAGACAATAACGTCATAGCTTTCCCCGTTTTTCATAATATAATTATATCCGTCAAGCTGTGCCTGCGTGGGGTGGACTGTGACCTCATATCCGCCCTTGGTGAATATATCCACGATATCGAGCAGATGATACTTTATCATTCCCTTGCCGGAATGAGGATTGAATACAAATAACAGTTTTTTCATAGCGCCACCTCATTTAAGCTTAAGACTTATTTCTCCCGAGGACACCCTCTTTTCCGTGCCGTCCCTTGTCTTTACGATAAGTCTGCATTCATCGTCGATGTCGGTGACAAGCGCTTCCTCGGTATTGCTGCCGTTTATGAGATATACGTTCTTTCCGATAACGATGGAGCGGCGCTTATACTCGCCGATAAAGTCAGTCTTTCCCGGGTGAAGATAAAAATCAAAGAAGGTATTGATGATACCCGCCGCTATCCTGCTGCGGGCGTCTGAGACCTTCATTCCCTCTGTGAGCACAGATCCTGCGATATTCTTTATCTCATCGGGGAAGCCGCCCTCGGGCTCGGTAACGTTCACTCCTATGCCGAGGACTGCGTAGTCAAGACCTCCGCCGTCAACGCCGAAGGAAGCCTCGGTAAGTATGCCGCATATCTTTTT
>JBJESJ010000074.1:0-10967 GCA_051882725.1 Oscillospiraceae bacterium | reverse complement strand
CCGTTCTCATAGAAGTAGTCCCTTGCTACCTTTGCTATCTTGCTGCGGCGTATGATGTTCTCGGTCAGAGGACGGCGGCGAAGATCAAGATAACGATATTTCAGACGAAGCTCCTCATTGGTTTTTGTCTCGTCCTCTATCTCAAATGGAGGAGTCTGTGCCTTAGCGAGTATGCGCAGGTCGTCCACGAATATCTCAAAGTGACCTGTTGCTATCTTGTCGTTGATGCTCTCACGCTCTCTGACCTCGCCCTTTGCCATGACCACGTATTCGGAATGACAGGAAGCCGCTTTTTCGAACACGTCCTTATCGGTGGTCTCGTTGAAGGTCAGCTGTACCAGACCTGTTCTGTCGCGCAGTACGATAAAGATGATGCCGCCCTTGTTTCTGACGGTATCAACATATCCGCCCACGGTCACGGTCTGACCTGCTTTGAGGACTTCTCCGCAGCCGCAGGTCCTTTTAAGTCCGTTCATTGTATCTGCCATGATTTATAACATATCCTTTCAGAAATTATTCGGCGAGAACCTTTTTAACAGCGTTCAGGAGCTCATCATAGGTCTCGAAAGCGGGAAGATCGGGGTTATCCGCCTTTATCTTGTCGGTGCTCCTGAACAGGAAGCCTGCCTTGCTTGCCTTTATCATGCCGAGGTCGTTGTAGCTGTCGCCGCTGGCGATAGTATCGTATCCGATGGACTGGAGCGCCTTGACAGTGGTGTACTTGGAGTTTTCGATACGCATTTTAAAGCCTGTGATCTCGCCGCTTTCAGCCACTTCAAGGGAGTTGCAGAAGATAGTGGGATAGCCCAGCTTCTTCATAAGAGGTCCCGCAAACTGTGAGAACGTATCGCTGATAATGATGACCTGACAGATAGAACGCAGCTCATCAAGGAACTCCTTTGCTCCGGGCATAGGGTCAATCTTTGCGATAACGTCCTGGATCTCCTTAAGTCCGAGACCGTGCTCCTTGAGGATACCGAGGCGGTACTTCATGAGCTTATCGTAATCGGGCTCATCTCTGGTGGTCTTTTTCAGCTCGGGGATACCTGTTTCCTCTGCGAATGCGATCCAGATCTCGGGTACGAGAACTCCCTCTAAGTCTAAGCAAGTGATATACATAGTTAATTTCCTCCATTTTTATTTTAATACATAGTACAGCAGTCCTAAGTCCGTGGTCTTAGTCCCGGATACCATGTTTTTCATAACGATCGCCGATGCGAAAACTGTTGACTAATTAAGTGTGTTTTCAAAGATGCCTGCCATAAGGTACGTGGAAAATGTCTCGGTGAACTTATCATCAAGCGCTATCTCCTCTTCCTTGCCGCTGTCCATATTCTTGAGCTTTGCTTTGCCGCTTTCCAGCTCGTTGTCTCCCAGCACAAGAACATACCTTGCACTTATAGTATTTGCGTACTTCATCTGCTTTCCGAAGGACCTGCCCATAAGGTCGGTCTCCGCCTTGAAGCCCTCCTTGCGCAGAGCCTCCGTCAGCCGGGCAGACCTCATCTCCGCAGCCTCGCCCATGGGAAGAATGTAGATGTCGCAGCGGCTCTTCTCACCGAAGTCGCAGCCCTGTTCCTCCATATTCAGCAGTATACGCTCCAGTCCCATTGCAAAGCCCAGCGCAGGAGTGGGTTTTCCACCCATCTGCTCTATCATGCCGTCGTACCGTCCGCCGCCGCATACAGTGCCCTTCTGCTTGCCCTCTCCCGCGATGAATTCAAAGACTGTCTTTGTGTAGTAATCCAGACCTCTAACTATCTTGGGGTCAACGGTGTACTTGATGTCCATGCTGTCAAGAAGCGCCTTCAGCTTTTCAAAATGCGTCCTGCAGTCGTCGCAGAGATAATCAAGGACAAGGGGCGCGCCCTTTGCTATCTCGCTGCATATCTCGCTCTTGCAGTCGAGTATCCTCATGGGGTTCTTCTCGAAGCGGCTCTGACAGGTCTCGCAGAGCTCGCTCTTATGCGGCTCCAGATATGCACGCAGCGCCTTGTAGTATTCCTCCCTGCACTTGGGACAGCCTATCGAGTTGATATTCAGCGACACATTGGTCAGCCCGAAGCGGTCGATAAGATTCTTCGCCAGACTGATGACCTCAGCGTCCGCAGAAGGCGACTTGCTTCCAGCCATCTCCACGCCGAACTGATGAAACTCCCACAAGCGTCCTGCCTGCGGTTTTTCGTGGCGGAAGCAGGAAAGGATATAATACACCTTCTGGGGAAGGGCATCGTTAAGCATACCGTTTTCCAGCATGCAGCGGATAGTACCCGCTGTGCCCTCGGGACGGAGCGTGAATCTGCTCTCCCGTCCCATAACGGTGAACATCTCCTTCTGCACGACGTCCGTAGTATCGCCCACGGAGCGGACGAAAAGCTCGGTGTTCTCAAAGGTGGGAATCCTCACCTGTTTGAAGCCGTAAGCTTCGGCGGTATCCGTGCATATCCGCTCCACAAGCTGCCACTTGTAGGATTCGGCAGGGGTCACGTCCTCCGTTCCGTTTACGCGTTTTGCGATAAGATCCATTTAACATCTCCCTTTCAAAAAAGCAAAAACCGCCCCAAGCAACGCAAGGGGCGGCTCATTAACATGTAATAAAACCGCGGTACCACCCTGATTCATCGGCAGACCGACCTTTAGTGCCTTAACGCGGCATACGTTCCGGCTTTGTCACCGGAAAGCTCAAAGGCGTCCTTCGCATCATCCCCGTTTACGGCTCGCACCGACTGCCGCTTCTCTGAAAAACACGGAATGACCTACTCTCCCCGTCACAGCTTATAAACCTTATTTATTATATCATAACATCTCGGATTTGTCAAGTATCCTGCAGAATTTTTCCATCCTTTATAGTAACTATCCTGTCTGCCTGTTCGGCTATGCTCCTGTCGTGAGTGATAAGCACCAGCGTCTGACCATACTTCTTTATGGATGATTTCAGCAGCCCGATTATCTCCTCGCCCGAAGCGCTGTCCAGATTTCCCGTAGGCTCGTCGGCGAGAACTATCGCAGGACGTGCGATAAGTGCCCGTGCAATGGCTATTCTCTGCTGCTGACCGCCCGACAGCTGATGAGGATAATGGTTCATTCTGTCCGCAAGACCTATCGTTTCGATGATGTCGTTCAGGAAATCCTCGTCGGGCTTTTTGCCGTCCAGCGACAGCGGCAGGACGATGTTCTCCTTTGCGGTCATTACGGGGATAAGATTGAAAAACTGGAACACAAAGCCCACCTTTCTGCGGCGGTATACTGCAAGCTCCGCTTCCTTCTGTGAGAAAACGTCTGTGCCGTCAACAGTCAGCTTGCCCGACGTGGGAGAGTCCATTGCGCCCAAAATATGGAGCAGCGTAGATTTTCCGCTTCCGCTCTGTCCCACGACCGAGACGAATTCTCCTTTTTTCACGGAAAAGTCGACCTCGTCCAGTGCGCGGACCTCAACGTCACCCTTGCCGTAAATTTTTGTGAGCTTTTCGGCGGAAAGTATGATATTATCTTCCATAGCGTTCTCCTTTCACTTTATCAGCTTTGAGAGCAGCGGCGAATATTTCGTTCTGAACTGCTCGAATGTGCCATTGTCGAGCGCTTCTCTTATGCGCTCTGTGAGGGTGTTGTAGAAATAAAGATTGTGTGTGACGGCAAGTCTCCCTGCGAGCTGTTCGTCCGCCTTGAACAGATGACGGATATACGACCGTGAGAAATTGCGGCAGGTGGGACAGTCGCACTCAGGGTCGATGGGCTCGGGGTCAAGCTCGTAACATTTATTGGTGATGTGCATTATGCCCTGCCATGTGAATATCGTCGCATGACGTGCATTTCTGCTTGGCATTACACAGTCGAACAGGTCTATTCCTCTTGCCACCGCCTCGATGATATTGGACGGGGTACCCACACCCATGAGATAGCGTATCTTATTTTCGGGCATATGAGGGACCACCGCGTCAAGTATGCGGTACATTTCCGAGGTGGACTCGCCCACCGCAAGACCTCCCACAGCATAGCCGTCCATGTCAAGCTTGGCTATCTCCTCCATATGGCGGATACGCAGGTCCTCGAAGGTGCAGCCCTGATTTATGCCGAAAAGCAGCTGATGCTTATTGATAGTATCGGGCAGCGAATTGAGCCGTGCCATTTCCTCCTTGCAGCGGTAAAGCCAGCGGGTGGTGCGCTCGCAGGAATTCTTCGAGTAGTCGTATGCCTTGCGGATAATGCGCTGTTTTGTCTTTTCGTCCATGTCGTCGGTTATCTTCATAACAGAGTTGTCCACGCACTCGTCAAACGCCATTGCGATAGTGGAGCCTAAGTTTGACTGTATGCGCATGGATTCCTCGGGACCGATGAAGATGCGTCTCCCGTCGATATGGGAGTTGAAGGTCACGCCCTCTTCCTTGATCTTTCTGAGCTTTGCCAGAGAGAACACCTGAAATCCGCCGCTGTCGGTAAGGATAGGCTTATCCCAGTTCATGAATTTATGGAGTCCGCCCATTTTGTGAATAACTTCATCGGTAGGCCGCAGGTGCAGATGATAGGTATTGCAGAGCTCCACCTGACATTTCAGGTCCTTAAGGTCTATGGAGGAAACTCCGCCCTTGATAGCCGCGGCAGTTCCCACGTTCATAAAACAGGGGGTCTGGAAGGTGCCATGGACGGTCTCGAACTGTCCTCTTCGGGCTTTGCCCTCGGTTTTGATAAGTGTGTACATTTTTATGATTTATCTCCTTTTATCAACGAATATTTAAAGATGCATATTCAGCCGATCAGCATGAGATCGTACAGAAAAGCACCAACGGAAAACAGAGTAAAGGCCGCCAGCAGAACTGTCAGAAAAATTTCCGTACCGAAGCCGTGAAGCACGCATTTCCCGTTTTTCGGATTATAGATAACGGTCATTTCATCGCCCTTTCCGCCGAGGTCTGACTTATTTGCAGCGAGGACCTTTTCTGCGGATTCGGCGATAACGGCTTTATCTCCGAAATTTATCTCAACAAGGCGGGTATACATATAGCCCCAGCCCTCATATCTGAGCCATGCCATTCTCACGGGCGAAAATCCGACAATCCTGCCGTCACATTCGGTCCCGCCGTGTATCACAGCAAGTCTGATCACCCTTGATATCCACAGGATAAGGCAGATGATGAGCAGAGCAATATCAAAATAAAACGAGTCCATTGCTTGCATGCTGTCACCCTTTCATGATCGTTTTTTCTTAACGGCTGTTCGTTTTCACGTCGGTCAAAGGACACTGCCCTTTAGAAACCTGCAGCCTTGAAATGGCAGCGAAATTTTTATTGCCGGGTCACTTCTTAGCTTCGGTCACTCTCTGCTTCGCACCTTCACTATTCACTATACGATCATCATCGAGTCCCCGAAGCTGAAAAACCGGTACTTCTCCGCGACCGCAGTTTTGTACGCATTCATTGTCTTATCATACCCCAGAAACGCCGAGACAAGCATTATCAGCGTGCTTTCGGGCAGATGAAAATTCGTGATAAGTCCGTCCATTGCCTTGAACTCGTACCCCGGATAGATGAATATGTCCGTATATCCCTCACATTCACGTATCTCTCCGCATTGTGTGGCAACGCTCTCCAGAGTGCGGCAGGATGTGGTGCCTACGCAGATGACCCGTCCGCCCTCAGCCTTTGTGCGGTTGATGAGGTCGGCTGTTTCCTTCGGCATGTAAAAATGCTCGCTGTGCATTTTATGCTCTAAGATGTTGTCCTCCTTCACGGGACGGAAGGTGCCCAGTCCCACATGAAGAGTTACATATCCTAAATTGACGCCGCGGGCTTTGAGGTCCTCAAGCTGCTCCTCGGTGAAATGGAGTCCCGCCGTGGGAGCCGCCGCAGAGCCAAGCTCATGAGAATACACCGTCTGATAGCGTTCCTTGTCCTTAAGCTTTTCCTTGATGTAGGGCGGCAGCGGCATCTGTCCGATATCCTCCAGCGCCGTGAAGAAATTGCCCTCGCAGTAAAACTGCGCGATACGGTTCCCGCCCTCGACTGTTTCAAGTATCTCCGCAGTCAGTCTTCCGTCACCGAAAACGAATCTCGTGCCGGGCTTCGCCTTCTTGCCCGGACGGACGAGTATCTCCCATTTCTTATCGCCCTTCTGCTCTAAGAGCAGGAACTCGATATGTGCGCCAGTATGTTCCTTTACGCCGTAAAGCCTTGCAGGGAGCACTCTTGAATCATTCAGTATCAGTGTGTCACCCTTTTTTAAATAGTCGCATAAATTATAGAAATGACTGTGTTCGATCTCTCCCGTTTGGCGGTCTATCTTCATCAGCCGCGAGGTGTTCCTCGGTTCAAGGGGAGTCTGTGCGATGAGCTCCTCGGGAAGATCGTAATAAAAGTCGGATCTTTTCATCATCATAGTGCATAATGTCCTTTTCACTGTCTGCGGGACCGCAGACGTATAGTATATCTCTATTATATAACAATTCCGAGGATATTGCAACATTTTACGGAAAAATATTTTTTTAAAGACAAAACTCTTGACAAAAGAGAATAAGTGTGATACAATGCTATAAGAATAACTGATAGAGGCGCAGCAAAGATGAGTATCGGCGGAAAGTTCCCGCTTTTCCGTGTCCGCCGTGAAAGGCAATGCTGCCGAAGATCCCGCGTCCGTAAGCGGCGGATACGGCTTCTGATCGTATATCGAACAGGTATGCGATTGTCATCATTTTGTATGATGGAGTGCTATCGACATATTTTTCATATGTCTAAGGTTCTGTTATATTTCAATGGTGAGTCGGTTTTTCAGCCGATTTATTTTTTTGCTATTTTTTAATGTAAGGAGTTTTTAAAATGAAGCAGTATAATGTAGGCGTAATAGGCGCAACGGGTATGGTAGGACAGCGTTTCTGCACACTTCTCGCAGAACATCCTTGGTTTAATGTAAAGGTACTCGCAGCTTCTCCCAGAAGCGCAGGCAAGCGCTATGAGGACGCAGTGGGCGCTAAGTGGGCTATGACCTCCCCTATCCCCGAAAAGGTAAAGGATATCATCGTCATGGACGCAACAGCTGACGTTGAGAAGATCGCTGAGCAGGTCGATTTCGTATTCTGCGCAGTTGATATGAAAAAGGATGAGATAAAGGCTCTCGAGGAACGCTACGCAAAGGCTGAATGTCCCGTAGTATCCAACAACTCGGCTCACAGATTCACTCCCGATGTTCCCATGGTAGTTCCCGAGATAAACCCCGACCACATTCAGATAATCGAAGCACAGAGAAAGCGCCTCGGCACTAAGAAGGGCTTCGTTGCTGTAAAGTCCAACTGCTCGCTGCAGAGCTATGTTCCCGCTCTTCACCCCTTAAAGGACGAATTCGGCATCGACAGAGTCCTCGTATGCACATATCAGGCAATTTCGGGCGCAGGCAAGACCTTCGAGACAATGCCCGAGATCGTTGACAACGTTATCCCCTTCATCGGCGGCGAGGAAGAAAAGTCCGAGCAGGAGCCCCTCAAGCTCTGGGGTCATATCGAGGGCGATAAGATCGTCAGCGCATCCGAGCCTCTGTTCACCGCACAGTGCTTCCGCGTTCCCGTTTCTGACGGTCATACTGCGGCTGTGTTCGTAAAGTTCAAGAAAAAGCCCACCAAGGAGCAGATGATAGCAGCATGGGAAAGCTTCAAGGGCGTTCCTCAGGAGCTGGATCTCCCCAGCGCTCCCAAGCAGTTCCTCCACTATTTCACCGAGGATAACCGTCCTCAGGCTAAGCTTGACCGCATGCTGGAAAACGGCATGGCTGTATCTGTGGGTCGTCTCCGCGAGGATAATCAGTACGACTACAAGTTCGCATGCCTCTCCCACAACACATTAAGAGGTGCTGCAGGCGGCGGAGTCCTGCTTGCCGAGCTGCTTGCCGCTAAGGGCTACTTTGACTGATGAACGTTTCATTCAGAAAAGGTACGGACGCCGACGGAGAGCTTATCATCGGATACTTAAAAAAGCTTGCCGAGTATGAAAAGCTCTCCGAAAGCTGCAATATCACCCCCGAAGCCCTCATTCATCTCATGCACGAGGAAAACGGTCTGCATGTGCTCATAGCCGAACTTAACGGCGAAGCTGTGGGGATAATGACCTACTATTTCTACAAGATCGCCACCTTTTCGGGAAAGCATGTGCTCTACATCGAGGATGTTTTCATCGACGAAAAATACCGCGGGAACGGCATAGGCAGCCTCTTCTTCGCCAAAGCGAAAAATATCGCGGAAGAAAAGAACTGCGACCGTCTCGAATGGAAATGCCTTGACTGGAACGAGCCCGCCAAAGGCTTCTACGAAAGGATCGGCGGGAAAATTTCCTCCGGGGGCTGGCTTACTTACACGATCGATTTATTATGACTATTCGTTTTGAAAGGATCGGTTTTTATGAAGAACACTATTTTTACAGGCGCAGGAGTAGCTATCGTAACTCCCATGAATAAGGACGGTTCGGTCAATTACGACGTTCTCGCCGATATTCTTGAAGAGCAGATAGCTAACCACACCGACGCTATAATCACCTGCGGCACTACGGGCGAATCCTCTACCCTCACCGATGAGGAGCACAGAGAGGTCATCAGATTCACCGTTGAGCAGGTAAACCACAGGATACCCGTTATCGCAGGCACGGGCAGCAATGACACCGCTTATGCGATCGAGCTTTCCAAGGAAGCTGAGAACATGGGCGCAGACGGTCTCTTAAGCGTTACACCCTACTACAACAAGACCTCCCAGAGAGGACTTGTCGCTCATTTCACTGCCATTGCAGACGCAGTGAACATTCCCGTAATCCTCTACGATGTTCCCTCCAGAACAGGCGTAACTACTGCAATTGATACCTTCAAGACCCTCGGTAAGCACAAGAACATCTGCGCTGTGAAGGCGGCAAGCGGAAACATCTCCGCTATCGCAAGTCTTATCGCAGCATGCGGCGATGATCTCGACGTATACAGCGGCAACGACGACCAGATAGTACCCATCATGTCTCTGGGCGGAAAGGGCGTTATCTCGGTGCTTTCCAACGTTGCTCCTAAGGAAACACATGACATCTGTCAGTGCTGTCTGGACGGAAACTATGCAGAGGGCGCAAGGCTCCAGCTGAAGTACCTTGACCTGTGCCATGCGCTGTTCAACGATGTAAATCCCATTCCCGTAAAGGAAGCGATGAACCTCATGGGCAAGAACGTCGGCGAATGCAGACTGCCGCTCATCAGATCGGAGCAGGCGAAGATCGACCAGCTTGAAGCAGCGTTAAAGAACGCAGGCTTGGTATGAGTGATCAGCAAATAGTACGAATAATAAGCGCCGTCCGTGGCAAAAAAGGGATCCGTCAAAGGATATCCCGTTAAGATCTGACGGGAATCAGATCACGGACGGCGCAGCATTTAGAAGCAGTAATGATAACCGAAAAATCCAAAAAGAAAGGACAGATCCCAATGGTAAAAATAGCCGTCTGCGGCGCAAACGGTAAAATGGGTAAGGTCATAAGCTCCGTTATCGGCGGACGCAATGACTGCACCGTGCTCTGCGGTATCGACAAGATAACCGACAAGTACGCCGATTTTGAAATATACGACGCTCCCGAAAAAATGCCCGAAAAGCCCGATGTTATCCTCGATTTCTCGCACCCCTCCGTACTGGACTCGCTGCTGGAATATGCTCTGGCTAACGGCACTCCCCTGGTGCTCTGCACTACAGGCTTCTCTGAGGCGCAGACCGAAAAGATCAAAAAGGCTTCCGAACAGATACCCGTGTTCTTTTCGTTCAATATGTCGCTGGGCATCAATCTGCTGGCTAATCTGGCAAAGACTGCTGCTGCCATACTCGGCGACCAGTTCGATGTTGAGATAGTCGAAAAGCATCACAATCAGAAGATAGACGCTCCCAGCGGCACTGCACTTATGCTGGCAGACGCGATCAATTCCGCTTCCGATGACAGGTACAATTACGTCTACGACCGCCACTGCCGCCGTCAGAAGCGCGAAAAGTCCGAGATCGGTATCCACTCCGTCAGGGGCGGCACTATCGTCGGTGAACATGATATCATCTTCGCAGGACGTGACGAGGTCATCACTCTGTCTCATCAGGCAGCTTCTAAGGAAGTATTCGCTGTGGGCGGAGTCAACGCTGCAGTTTATCTCAGCGGAAAGCCTGCGGGACTGTATGATATGTCCGCTCTTATTGAAAATAAATAAGATATCCTGCCGGAACGCGTGATAATTTGTCGAAAATTTCATACAATTTTTCTTGACATTTCTATTCTGCTGTGATATAATATATAGGTAATTGATTATTCCATAGCACTACTGTCTCTGGATCTATGTGATGGGCTGCTATGTCGATCATATATTTACAGAAACGGAGGTGCGATAAATGAAGGAAGGAATCCATCCTAACTACGAGGAGACCACAATCACCTGCGCATGCGGCAATGTGATCAAGACTCGTTCCACAAAGAAGGATATCCACGTAGAAATCTGCTCCAAGTGCCACCCCTTCTACACAGGCAAGCAGAAGCTTGTTGATACAGGCGGACGCGTTGACAGATTCAAGAAGCGTTTCGGTATGGACAAGTAATAGAATATCCAAAAATAAGATCCCTGCTCTTTGGCAGGGATCTTTTTATTGGCTTTATCATAATTATCTCCTTTACGGCAATTATCCTCGCTCTGTCGGATATGTACTCATTTGTGTTGATGTTGTAATACGGCATGCTCGGCTTCACCGTGTAGACTATGGGTTCGCCGCCGTACTTTGCCGCCGCCTTCTTTGCGTACTTCTCCGCACTTAACAGCGACGGCGTGGTGAATACCTTGTCGGTATGCTTCTTCCGCCAGTCCTCCCGGAGTATCCCCGTTTCAGCGGCGGGCAGCAGGTATCTGCCCACCCTCAGCTCAAAGGCTGTGGTCGTTCCGTGATAGAATTCCATAATATTACTTCCTTTCCGCCGCAGCGTTTTTATAGCTTATCAGAATATGAC
>JBJESJ010000073.1:0-11064 GCA_051882725.1 Oscillospiraceae bacterium | reverse complement strand
CGCTCATCGACAGGATAAGCAGCTTTATCTCATCCACAGATAACGTGTTCATGGGCATTGAAAGCGGTATCAGCGATATCATCAACGAGGAAGCTGCGGCGTTCTATGCAGGCACTACAACATCGCAGCAGGCGGCAGACAATATCCAGAGCAGAGTATCTCTTTATCTCAGCGAGCATATGTGATAACTTACTCAAACTAATGAAAAGCAGACGGCAGAAGCTGTCTGCTTTTTTTCTGTCATGCGGGGAAAACACTTGAAATTTTCCTTCGGTTGTAGTATAATAGTATCATCGGGAAATATTTTCCGCCCGAAAACTTTCTGAAAAGGAATGATCTTATGTCCGAAAAACGCGGCTGCGGTGTCCTGCTGCATATTTCAAGCCTTCCCTCTAAGCATGGCATCGGTACCCTCGGCGAAGAGGCTTACCGCTTTGTGAAATTTCTTAAAAAGGCAGGTCAGGAATACTGGCAGATACTGCCTATCGGGCCTACGGGCTACGGCGATTCGCCCTATCAGTGCTATTCCGCTTATGCGGGAAATCCGCTGCTTATCGATCTTGACATGCTTATAGAGGACGGACTTATTTCTGCTGACGACCACGATCTTATGATAATAGACAAAAAGACCGATTTCGCCGATTATGCGCAGCTTTTCAGCTTCAAGAACATTATCCTCCAGAAGGCGTACTCCAAGTTTTCCGCCGAGGGCGCTCCCGAGGATAAGATAGCTTTCAATAAATTCTGCCGCAAAAACTCCTTCTGGCTGGACGACTACGCGCTGTTCATGTCGCTGAAATATCATTTCAGACAGGTGATGTGGACCGAATGGGACGATGATATCCGCTTAAGAAAGCCCGAGGCTATGAAGCGCTATTCCGAAAAGCTGGAGTTTATGGTCGGATATTGGAAATTTACGCAGTTTATATTCTTCAAGCAGTATAAGGCTCTGAAAAAATTTGCCAATAAAAACGGTATTAAAATATACGGCGATATGCCAATCTACGTTTCTATGGATAGTGCCGACATCTGGGCGAATCCCGGACTTTTCATGCTGGATTCCGACAACAGACCTGTCATGGTGGCAGGCTGTCCGCCCGACCCATTTGCTCCCACGGGTCAGCTTTGGGGAAATCCTCTCTATGACTGGGACAAAATGGAAAGGGACGGCTTCAAGTGGTGGATATCCCGCGTGAAGTACAGCTGCAAGCTCTTTGACCTGACCAGAATAGACCATTTCAGGGGCTTTGAGAGCTTCTACGCTATCCCCGCCGAGGACGAGACCGCCGAAAACGGTGAATGGCTCAAGGGTCCCTCCACAAAGCTTTTCGACGCTGTCAAGGATAAGCTGGGCGATGTTGCTCTTGTGGCTGAGGACTTGGGCTTCCTGACCGACGATGTACGATCGATGCTGAAACAGTCGGGCTTCCCGGGAATGAATGTGCTGGAGTTCGCGTTTTCTCCCGAGCGGGACAACAGCAGCTATCTGCCTCACAACTACGTGAAAAACAGCGTGGCATACATAGGCACTCACGACAACAGCACTGCGCTGGGCTGGTACAGAAGTCTTGACGAGCGCACGCGGAAATTTGTGAACAAGTATCTGGATATCCGCGAGGGAGACGACCCCGTATGGGCGATGATAAAGGCGGTTTACGGCAGTGTTTCAGATCTGGCCGTGATACAGATGCAGGATATACTCGGTCTGGACGACAGTGCGAGAATGAATATTCCCTCCACCATTGGCGGCGGGAACTGGGCTTGGCGCATGGAAGAGGGGGCTTACGACAAGAAGCTTGCCAAAAAGCTGAAAAAGCTGGCGAAGCTCTATTTCCGATATGAAAAGCCCAAAAAGCCGGAGCAGCCCGTGACCGAGACCGTATCGGAAGCATTTGACGGCGATACTTTGGAGGTCAGGGAACTTTCTGAGGTCAAGACTGAACTTACTTTCGCTGAAGAGTAAAAAATAACGGATAGGAAGCTTTGGGCTTCTTATCCGTTTTTGTTTTTGAGCCTATTATCGTGTTCTTTCTTGGAAAACACGCACCCGCAGTAATCCTGCCGATACAGCCCGTACTCCCTTGAAAGCTCCGTGGAGCGCAGGAATCCGCCCTTTTTCTTGAAGTCGGACGGCAGAAATCTTACATCGTATATCCCGCTCAGCTCCTCGCCTATCTCGTTGAGCTTTTCCGCATTTTTCAAAGGACTTATCGTCAGGGTGGTGGTGAAATAATCAAAGCTGTGTGCTTTTGCATACTCCGCCGCTGCTTCAAGCCGCAGACGATAACATCTGAAGCACCGCTCGCCGCCCTCTGGGATATGTTCATACCCCTTGACTGCTTCGTAGAATTTCTCACTTTCCCAGCCTATCTGAGCAAAGGAGATATATTCTTCGGGAAGACCGTTTTTCTCGGAAAATTCCCTGATGAAGCGCTTTTCCTCGTTTATGCGGTGGATATACTCCTCCTCGGGGAAAATGTTCGGGTTATAATAAAGCACCGTTATCCTGAAAAACGGGGACAGATATTCCAGCACATAGCTCGAGCAGGGCGCACAGCAGCTGTGCAGCAGGAGCGTGGGCTTATCGTCCCCGGACATACTTTCTATTATCTTGTCGGTCTCTTTGCCGTAGTTTCTTTTCATCAGCTTAATGTGTACTGTATCTTGGTCAGTATCATCTTATAGGCGGTGGGCTTGAAGTGCATGCCGTCGGTCTCGGCGTAATAATCCACGAAGTAGCCCTCGTTATCCTCAAGCATGGTAGTGATGTCGATGCACTGGATATCCTTATCGTCGCAGAGCTGTGCCAAGCGGGAATTGTAGTCGTGGATCTTTTCCATGACCTCAAGCTCTTCGTTGGCTTCATCGTACTCCTTTGTAACGGGAGGGATAGTCAGGCAGATTATCTGGGTCTCTGGGCTTGCGTCGTGGATAGCGTCCACGATGCCGCTGATAGCGTCAAGCATATTGCTGCATGCCAGCCAGTCTATGCCGTTGGAGCCCAGCATAACATACGCTCTTTTTGGAGCAGCAAGACTTACCGCGTCGGAAAGGAGCAGATCTCCGTTTACGGTAGATACCTCCGTATCGAGAGCGCTCAGAGGATTGAGTCCTATTTTTGCAAACACGTTCTTTTCGTTAAGGATACCATAGCCCGAATAGCCTGTGCTGATAGAATCGCCTATAAAGAGGTCGTCCTCGAAAAACTCCTCGTCATAATCCACGGTGAAGCTGAAGTCCATTTTCTCGCCGTTTTCGTCGTAGTAGCTGCTGTCGTATGTATCCGTATCGGGGGAGGTGACAATACTTTCCTCCACGGTATCAGAGTCATTATCGGTCATTTCTGCGGACGGAGCGTCTGCCGAGTGAACATTTACCTCGGCGGTCTTTTCGGGCAGCTCATCTATTGAGGGTACAGACACGGAGGGGGATATCTCAACGGGAGAGCCGCAGGAGGTAAGCAACAATGCCGCAGCAGCCAGAACCGTGAGAGCCTTTGCCTTTAAATTCATGGAACGATTCCTCTTTCTATATTGACGCACGATGGGCGCGTTATTTATTTGTAAATATTGTTACACAAGCATTTTATCAAATTGAAATATATCTGACAGGATTTTTTACCGAAATGAAATCGGCATATTTCAGATACTTCTATAACACAATACCATTATACCACACTTTTTCAAAAAGGTACAGTCTTTTTGGCAAAAAAAATCTCACAATTTTGCATATATTTTTTGCTAACAACTTGTCATTTCTTTGTAACCTTTATACAAAAGGGTTACAAATACGTCGTTTGAGGAAATAAAAAAGAGGGTATCACGTCGGAAATGAGGATACATAAAAAAGCGGAGCCCTGACCTGCAAAGCTCCGCCATATCATATTATTTTGAAAAATCGCCGTTATCAGCTGTGGACAGCGGGCTCGATCATTTCGCTTACCATCACGTTCAGCTCGGTGGTAGCGTCTGCTACCTCCTTCATCGCCTCGCGGATAGTGGTTGAGTTAGCTGCGCTGTCGTCGATGAGAACATTCAGCGAATCTATGGCAACCTGCAGCTTTTCCAGCGTGGAGACCAGTATCGGAAGATTATCCGAATCAATGCTTTCGCAGCTGTTGCAGAAGCCGACTATCTTTGAAAGGATATCCTTGACCACAGAGGAACGGCTCTGGGACTGACGGTTAGCGTCGTCGATATTATACAGGCTCGCGTAGATATTCTCGATATCCGCAAGCAGATGATTTGCGTAAGCGCTGACCTTTTCGGCGATCTCGGTCATCTCGCCGACCTTTGCGGTCACGGAGGAGGAGCCGTCTCCCGAGGTGGACTGCGCATACTTTATGCAGTTATCGGGAACGTTGATGCCCAGATAAATCTTTTCCGCCATTTCGGCGCAGGTCCTGCAGCCGCATGCTCCGCAGTTGGTCTTTCTTTCCTTTTCATCGACCATGCCCATTTTGAGATAAGCGGTATTAAGGTCCTCGGCGAGTATCTTCGCGGAACCGCTGCCGTTTTTCTTTATTTCGCGCATAAAGCTCTTGATATTGAATATTTCGTCGAATTTCTTGAACTGCTTGTCGGGGCCGTTCATGATGCCTGTTTTTCTGCGGCTCCTTGCGTCCAGCTCCTGCTGATGAAGTACGTCCTGAATGGTAAAGGAATTGGTATCCCTGTCCATTCCGGGTCCCACAGCACAGCCCATGCCGCAGGAAATGCAGTCCAGCAGAACAGGGTGAACATGCTTGGGAGTGGAAGCAAATTCATTAACGCAGTCGAATGCGTCGTCTCCCGCGCAGGAGGATACGTTGACCTCGGGCTCTCTTGCCCAGAGATTGTCTCTAAGTCCGGAGGGACGGATCACCGTCGCGCCGAGAGTACCCTCTTCATCGTCGAAACTGTAGGTGTTGGGAGCGTCGGGGTTCTTCTTGCCGAAGTTTACCTTTCTGCGGATAAGCTCTTCTTCAAGGCGCTTGAAGGTGATATTGTACTCGATAAGATTGCTTTCGCCCAGATCGGTCTTGGACGCAATGCAGGAATTGAGTACGGCGATGGAATAGTTCACCTTAAGATATGTTCTCAGATATACCGCCATGCAGGCTGCGGGACCGTACACGGGGGAAACGTCGGAAAGAAGCTCCTGCTTATATGTAGTTACATAATTTACCACAGCGGGGCAGTGAGATGAAACGGTATATTTCATCTTATTCTGTTCGATGGCGCGGAGAGTTGCCCACGAGCATATATCGCCGCCCAGCGACATATCATAGATAGCGAATACGCCCTCCTGCTTGAGCCATTTGAGCACCTCCGTCCATGTTTCGGGGAATGCCGTCCTGACAGCGGGAGATACGATAAGTACCACTCTTTTCTTGTTGATGTCCTTGAAAAACTTATCGGTATCGTCATCGAAGTCCCTTGCGTCGTGGGGACATGCATGCAGACATTTTCCGCACACTATGCACTTATCGTCGTTTATCTCAACGATCCTTCTGCCGTCCTCAAGTGTCTTGAATGAATTTGCCTCGGGGGCGGGGCAGCTTCTGACGCAGGCGCCGCAGCCCGTACATTTATCGGCAATAACAGAAATAAGCTTTTGCAAAGCAAACATCTCCTTAAAAAAAGTTCCCAAATTAAAATTATACAAAAATAAGTATTATATTTCAATTATACATACTAATTATAACAGAATTTCTTTCGCATTGCAATAGAATTTATTAAAATTATTTATTTTTTGTTTAATTTGTATAATTGATTTCAAAATGTTGAACATTTTAACTAAATGTATTTTCGGGAGAATATATTCATTGTTGACAAAAAAAACGTATTGTGATATAATGGATAGGAAGGCGCAGAAAATGCGTCCGATCTGAGGAAAACAACGATCTTTATGATAAAATGGAGTTATTATGACTGAAATTATTGGCGTCCGCTTCAGAAGCGCGGGCAAGGTTTATTATTTTTCTCCCAAGGGGGAAAAGCTCAGCATTGGCGACAGGGTCATCGTGGAGACCTCGCGGGGCGTTGAATGCGGCGAGGTGGTCATCGCCAACCGCGGCGTCGGGGAGGATAAGCTGGTGGCTCCCGTCAAGGAGATAATCCGCACGGCAACACCCGCCGACCTTAAGACCGTCGAACAGAACAGGGCTAAGGAAAAAAATGCTATGAAGGTGTGTCAGGAAAAGATAGCCGCTCACAAGCTCAATATGAAGCTGGTGGACGTGGAATGCACCTTCGACAACAATAAGATGCTGTTCTATTTCACAGCCGAGAGCAGAGTGGATTTCCGCGAGCTGGTCAAGGATCTGGCTTCGGTTTTCCGCACAAGGATAGAACTGCGTCAGATAGGTGTCCGCGATGAGGCTAAGATGCTGGGAGGACTTGGCGTATGCGGCAGACCCTTCTGCTGCAAGGCGTTCCTCGGAGATTTCCAGCCCGTTTCCATCAAAATGGCAAAGGAACAGGGGCTCTCTCTCAATCCGACCAAGATTTCCGGCACCTGCGGCAGACTGATGTGCTGCCTGAAATACGAGCAGGACTGCTACGAGGAGCTTTTAAAGGTCACTCCCAAGGTGGGGGCTTATGTAAAGACTCCCGATTTCAAGGGCTACGTCGAGGAGGTAAATCTTCTGACGGGCATGCTCAAGGTGAAGCGGGAAAAATCCGACGACGCGCCCATATCCATCAGCAAGGACGAGGTCGAGGTCATCCGCGACGGCAAGATACGCGTGGATAAGGACGAGATACGCGCTCTGCGCGGTCTGGAAGATAAATGATTAGAGCATTGAAAGGAGCGGTCAGAATGATGACATTGAAGGGAGTGAACACGATAGTGAAAAACAGCTTGCTTAGTTTTGATCCCTGTTCCTCGGACAGGGATGAGTCCGTTCATAACGGGATACAGGTCGCTATTCTGGTGATATCTGTGCTTTCGCTGATAATCAGCGCGGCAAGGCTTATCTACGATATTTTCGGTGATAAGCTCCGCAGGGACGATCACGAGGATTACGAGGACTATGATTTCGATCCCTCGGATATCTATGACTATGATGATGAAATGGCGTTCTGACGGGGATATTAGCAGCAGTATCAACAGTGACAGAAAACGGCGCTTTTCTGTCGGTCAGCAGAAAGGAATTGTAACAAATGGCAGATAACAGCACATATAATGCCGCTCCTTCGGGCGGCACCGGAAAAACAGTTGGAAAGATTATCACAGCAGTCATAGTGGTGCTTGTGGTGCTGATAGTGCTTTTCAACACCTTTACCACCGTTGACGCAGGTCATACGGGAGTTGTGACTACCTTCGGAAAGGTGTCTCCCAACGTGCTTTCCGAGGGACTTCATACCAAGATGCCCTTTATCCAGGAAATTATCCAGATAGACAACCGCGTGCTTAAGGCAGAGGTGGAGTGCAGCTCCGCTTCCAAGGACCTGCAGACCGTGTCCAGCACCATCGCGCTGAACTACCGTGTGCGAAATGAAAGCTCTGCGGATATCTATCAGAACGTGGGACTTGATTACGAGAACGTCATCATCGCGCCCGCTATCCATGAGTGCGTCAAGGCGGTCACTGCGAAATTTACCGCGGAGGAGCTCATCACCTCCCGTCAGGCAATAAGCGACCAGATGAAGGAACAGCTCTCCGAAAAGATAAGCTCCTACGGCATCGAGGTGCAGATATTCAACATCATCTCCTTCGACTTCACAGCCGAGTACAACGCGGCTATCGAAGCTAAGCAGACCGCTCAGCAGAATGCTCTGAAGGCGGAGCAGGACCTCCAGAGAGTTAAGGTCGAGGCGGAGCAGACTGTGGCAAAGGCTCAGGCTGAAGCGGAGGCTTATCGTCTGAAATCGCAGGAGCTCACACCTCAGATGATACTTATGGAATACATAGACAAGTGGGACGGAAAGCTCCCATCAATGGTATCGGGCGACGGCACCTCGGCTATGATAGACGTGACTTCGCTGCTGGAGCAGTTTGAGCAGGAGCAGTCCGACAGGGGCAGCAGCTCATCCGAAAGCACGAGCACATATACAGCTCCCGCCGTCACTACCGAAGCAGCTGCCGCGGAGGTGCCTGCAGAAGAGGACGAAGAGGCTGAGTAATAATTACTGAATATCAAATCAAAAACGGTCGGAAATTGCGGTTTCCGACCGTTTTTTGCAATCATTTTGACAATATTTCCGTAAGCTCCTGCCAGTGATGTATATGCAGAAAATCAAAATCGGCTGAAATATCGTTTTTCTTAGCCGAAGCTCCGTCGTACAGTACGGGGAATATCCCTGCGTTATGCGCACCGATGATATCGCACCCGAAATTGTCTCCGATATACCAGACCTCCTCCGGGGAAAGCTCCGCTTTTGTCAGTCCAAGTTCAAATATCCTCGGGCTCGGCTTGCGGAACATGTAATCCGCCGTGGAGATGATGAATTCAAACTCATTATCGGGGAGAAGCCTGCCGATACGCTCTTTAAGCGTGTTTCCGCTGTAGGAGATGTTGCTTATCACTCCCGTGCGGATACCCTGCTTTTTCAGAAAGGTCAGCAGCCCGGATATGCCCTCGGAGGGCAGGGCGGGGGAGGACGCGTCCCAGAAAATGCGGTCCGCTTCCTCGGAGGACAGGGAAAGCCTTATCCCCAGCGATTCGTACAGATATGCCGAAAATGCATAGTTTGGCACTTCTATCGTGAAAAGATGTCTTTTTTCGGGGTCGAATCGTCCCAGCTCGCGGTTCAGCTCGTCCGCTTTTTCCTGCACCTGCTCCGCGGTCAGGTCATGCTTGTTTTCGGCGGCGTATCCGAGCAGGGCTCTTGTTCCCGCAATGCCGTCGAAGGGGGATTCGTCTGCGAGGGTCTGTCCGTAGTCGAACATTATCATTTTTGGGGCGGGCATGGTCTGTTTCTCCTTTCGTATGATCTCATATCGGTATCTCTCCCTGCATATACAGAGCTGCATTTCCCGATATCTTTACATCGTTTCCGCACAGTCTGCAATACAGCGTTCCTCCCCGCAGCGACAGCTGCTTTGCGGTAAGAGCGGTCTTTCCCAGCTTTTCCGACCACAGCGGAACAAGGCTGCTGTGGGACGAGCCTGTTACGGGGTCTTCAAGCTTAAGTCCGGGACAGAAAAATCTTGAGACGAACTCGCAGTCTGTGCCTGCTGCCGTGATGACTGTCCCCATCCATTTATCAAGCCTTTTCAGCTTGTCATAGTCGGGGCTGTAATTTCTGACGGCTTCCTCGCTTTCCATGACCGCATACAGGTCCCGTTCCGAATAAAGCTCCACGGGCACAAAACCCAGCGCTTCGGATATTTCCGCTGTGACCGGGATACTTTCGGGCTTTCTGATCGGCAGCGACATTTCATATGTATCATTCTTTCTCTCAATGGTCAGAATACCGCTTATCGTATCAAAATGCACTGTTTTAGCTTCGGGTTCCAGATAGTTCATCACAATAAATGCCGAGGCAAGGGTGGCGTGTCCGCAGAGGTCTATCTCAAAGGCGGGCGTGAACCAGCGCAGAGAATAAGCCTCTCCCTTTTTCTGTACAAAAGCAGTCTCGGAAAGATTGTTCTCAAAGGCTATCTTCTGCATTATCCCGTCGGACAGGGGCTTTTCGACAATACATACTCCTGCGGGATTTCCTTTGAAAAGCTCGTCTGTAAATGCGTCGGCTATGTAGTATTTCATTTTGATTCATCTCCCCATATTTTTCTTATCATACCATATTATCCCGACATTTGCAAGCGGATTTTTCTGCATCTCGGATCGGAATGTGCTGTTATGCATACAGTTGGGGGCAGCTCATATATAAAAAAATACATGCTGTATTCCAACACATATATAGTATTTTTTTACTCTAAAGCCATGAATTGTTAAAAGATATATGATATAATGATAATGATATACTACGGCTTAGGCAGTTTTATTATGAAACGGGGAGTTATTTATGGAGAAAAAACACAAGGTCGGACTTCGCAGAAGGATCAGCATTTTGATAGTGTCAATCGTTTTATTGGCAATTTTTCTTATCTCAACTGTGGCTAATATTATTTCATCATCTACATACTATTATCAAAAGGTCGATACCGTTTTTGCAAAGCTCGATTCCTGCAGCAGGTCTATGGACGCTTGGCTGGAGGGAAAGGTGCTTGTTACCGAGTTTGTTGCTGCTGAGATAGTTGACAGAGAATATGATTCGGACAAGTCAAACTGTGCCGAGTTCCTCGCTGACTGCATTGACCGCGACGAAGATGTTTTTGATTTTTATGTTGGCTTTGAGGACAAGACCTGCATTTTCGGAGGGGGCTGGGCTCCCACTCCCGAGGAATATGACCCCACTTCCAGAAGCTGGTATAAGGAAGCTTCCGCTGCCGACGGCGTTATCATCACCGATCCCTATACCGACAGCCAGACGGGCAGGCAGGTCATCACCTGCGCTCGTAAGCTCGAGAAGGACGGTAAGACCGTCGGCGTACTTGCTGCCGATATCTTCATTGATCAGCTGCAGTCGGTGGTGAATCAGCTCCACATCGACGAAAACGGCTATGCTCTGCTTACCGCTGCCGACGGCACAATTATAGTTCACGAGAATGAGGAGTTCACTCCGCAGTCCGGCGACAATGGGGAGAATATCACCGTTTCTCTCGCCGATAAAATGGAGGACTATTCCTCACAGGACGCCCGCACTTCGCTTATCTCCGTTACTGACTACGACGGCAGAAAGGCTGAGTACGCCGAGACCGAGATAGCTATTACCGGCTGGCGGCTGGGCTATCTGCTGGACCATGCCGAGCTGTTCAAGAGCATTAACAGCATCATTATATTGTTCCTTATTCTGCTGGTGGGCTTTGGCGCTGTTATCGCACTGTGCGTAGCGCTTTCGCTGAAAAAGGGCTTCGCTCCCCTTACGACAGTTGCCGAGGATTCCAAAAAGGTGGCGGAGGGCTGTCTGGACGTTTCCTTCTCATATGACGACGAGGACGAGATAGGCGATGTCTGCCGCACCATCGAAAACAACAATCATATCGTGAAGAATTACATAGACGATATCTCCTTCC
>JBJESJ010000072.1:0-11282 GCA_051882725.1 Oscillospiraceae bacterium | reverse complement strand
CTAAAGGAGGAAGCCGGGTAATGAGCCTGTTAGACGAGATAACACTTGCCGATCTTGACGAAAGTCAGCGTGAGCTTGCGGATTGCATAGGGATAGAAGCATATAAAAAGCTGATCGCCACATTTGCAGGCGAACAGATCTGTGTGAGAATGCCTAACAGCATAACACGCTCGCTCCGGAACGAAAAGATATGCGGTGATTATAACGGATATAACATCAGGGAACTATCAAGAAAATACGGACTGCATGAAAATACTATCCGCCTGATACTGTCCGAGAACAAGCCGCCTCCGCAGATACCGGGTCAGACGAGCCTTGTTGATGATAATGATTATTAATAATTACAATTGCGCTGTACAGAATTGTGGTACAGCGCTGTTTTGTTTTTCTGTAGGAAAAAGTTGTATAATCGAATCAGAATAAAATATATCTGCAAGGGGTGAACAAAATGACGGGAGCAGAGATATACAGTATCATATTAACGGCACTGATCGGGATCGTGGGATTCTTTCTCAAGAAAGCATATTCCGACATTGAAAAAAAGGCAGACAAATCGGAAACACAGTCGCTGTCCGATGACGTGGATAAGATAAGAAGCACAATATCCAAGATAAAGGACGATTACCTTACACGGGACGATTTTTTCCGTGAGCAGATCAAGACAGAGCGGAAACTGGATAAGATCATGGATATCCTTATGGAGCTGAAAGGGGGCAGTGTAAGCCATGAATGAAAAGGACATACTCGCAAGAATGCGCTCGGAAGAGTTTATCAATAACAACGGAATAGTGCTCAGAGCTGTCAACATCGGACGGACTAAGTATAACAAGCTTAGTCAGCTCTGTGCCGCACTGGAACCGGACATAGACGAGGCGGGATTTACCGACTGCATTAATTATCTTTCCCTCGCAGGATACATATATCTCCGGCGCTGCGGCGACAAACAGCCCACCACTCTCGCCGATGACGAGCCGGAGGATATTGAAGCTAAGGTGTCCGCAGAGGGCATAAGGCTGCTGTCCGGCAAGATCTCCGACGACTGTGTAAGGACGTGACGGCATGAGCAGGCGTAAGCACAGCACGATAGATCTGCTGGACGATGCAGTCAGGAGCACCGTCGAAGAAATGATATTATCCGCGCAGTTTACATATCGGGACATCGCGGAATATATCCGGGACACCTGCGGTAAGAATATTTCCCAGTCGGCTATATGCAGGTATGCAAAAAGCTTCTGCGCAGATATGGAAGCTATCCGTATCGCTCAAGAAAATTTCCGTGCGATCATGCAGGAGTGCAATAGGTACCCGGATATGGATACTACCGAAGGCATTGTGCAGATAACATCCAACTTGATCATGACGGCGGTCAGAGGGCTGTCCGAAGAGGACCTTAAATCCTCCGATCCCATAAAGCTTGTAAAGCAGGCAACGGAGCTTGTCAGAGCCGTATCGTATAAACGCAATCTTGACATCAAGAACAAGGAAATGACCGAAATGGGCTTCGATGCGGTCAAGGAAAAGCTGTTTACCGCCCTTGAACGGGATGATCCCGAGCTTTATACAAAGCTGGCAGAGTACATCAACACCAAAAAGGAGGAGCTGACGGAATGATATACGTATTGCAGACGGAGTCCGGTATGGAGATGAATATCCGTGCTAAGCTTCTCCGGGAGAATATCTCCGCTTACGTTCCGAGGCGTGAGCTCATTCTTCGGAAAAGCGCAGGCTGGACAAAGGTCGTTAATTTGCTTTTCCCCGGATATGTATTCCTCGAATTCGATTATACCCCGGAGTTGTACCACAAGATAAAACCTATTGACGGAGTGGTCCGATTCCTCGGAGCTCCCTCGCCGATCCGCGCGGCGGAGGAAGAATTTATGCGGCTGCTGTTTAATAGCGGCGAAGTCATTCCCCAGAGCGAGGCGGAAGTGGACAGCAGCGGAAAGGTTACTGTCACAGGCGGCTGGCTCCTTGGGAAGGAACAGTACATAACGAAATTTAATGTGCGGCAGAAGAAAGCGTCCGCCGTGATCACGTTCGGCGGAATAAAGCACAGGATAAATTTCGGAGTGGACTATATAAGAAAATAATTGCAGAAGCTGACAGGGTCGATACGCTCCCCTGCCGGAAGCTGCAAGGTCATACAGCAGCCAACGGCTCGGGAATTTACTCCGAAGCCGAATGGCGAAGCATACCCCGAAAAAAGCCCTAAAAAATGCCCTGTGTGGCGTTTGTGTTATTGAATGGGTAATTTCAGCACGAAGCGGTTGAAATTAAATTTAAAGGGCGTTTTAAAGGTTTTAAAGGGCAAATAAATTGAGGTGAGTTTTTTGGACGCGGCAAGCAAGGCACTAAGAGATATTTTTGAGGCTCTGGAATCGGCAAAAAAAGAAGACGCGGATGTATCTGCGGATACGCTGAATGATCTCCTGACTGCGATCATCTCGGAACCGAACCGCAAGAAAAGGCAGAAAATCATAAAGGATTTTACCGCACGTCACAAGGACGCTGCGGATTTTTTGGCGCAGAATGAGGAGCTTATAAACGCCGAAGCAGAGGCAGCTCTGATTCGGGCGGCTGTAGGCGGAACTCATACCGAGCGGGAAATATCCTACAAGGGCGGAAGAAAGTCCGTAAAAACAAAGCGGATAACCACGCAGCCGAACATGGCTGCTCTTGGCATGCTGCTGAAAAATCGCATGCCCGACAAGTATTCCGATGATCCGCAGGGCGAGATCGAGATCGAGGACGTTTCGGGCGTAAAGGAGGATATCGAAAATGCCGAAGAGATCGCCGCCGAAGACGAGGGCGGTTAAATCAATACCGTACAATTTCGGGGCAAAGCATCTCCGATACATAAAACGATGTGAAGACAGCCTGATCAACGTGGCAGAGGGAGCGGTCAGAGCCGGCAAGACTGTTGACCATATCCTTGCATTTTGCATCGCCCTCGAAACCACACGGGATAAAATACATCTTGCAACAGCATCGACCGCTCCCACGGCAAAGGCTATTCTCGGAGACTGCAACGGCTTCGGCATCGAGCATTATTTCCGGGGACAGTGCCGCTGGGGGAAATTCAAAGGCAACGAAGCTCTTATAATCTGCGGAAAGTCCACAGGCTACCGGGAGCGGATAGTGCTGTTCGTGGGCGGTTCCAAGATAAACAGCTACTACAAATTCCGTGGATTTTCTATCGGAATGTGGATAGCCACGGAGATTAATTTACATCACGACAACACGATAAAGGAAGCATTCAACCGTCAGCTGGCGGCTAAGGACAGAAAAGTGTTCTGGGACCTAAACCCCTCGCCGCCGGAGCACCCGATATATACCGAGTATATCGACAAGTATGCTAAGATGCAGTCTGAGGGTAAGCTGGCGTTTAAGTACAACTATGAAAAATTTACGATCTTTGACAACGTCAACATTCCCGAGGAAAACAGACAGGCTATCATATCGCAGTACGTTGAAGGCTCATTGTGGTATCTTCGGGATATTAAAGGCGAAAGAACTACACCGGACGGGCTTGTTTTCCCCGAGTTTGCCAATAACAGAGATGATTATATCACCGAGAACTATCCGAAGTCCATGAGAATGATAAACATCGGTGTGGACTTCGGCGGCAATGGGTCAAAGACCGTGTTTGTCGCTACGGGCATTATCGGTAATTTCAATGGACTGGCTGCTCTTGCCGATCACAAGGTCGATGGTGCAAAGGGTACTATCGACATTGAGGTTATCTGTCGTGATCTCGTGGCATTTTATAGGTTCATCAAATCAATGTTCCCGAACGTACCGATTGCAGGCATACACTGCGACTGCGCCGAGACCACAATAATCACGTCAATAGCATTTTACCTGATCAAAAACGGCATTAAAGTGCCTGTTCTGGAGAGCCGCAAAGGACTTATAAACGGGCGAATATTTGCCCTGTCCTCGCTCATCGCACAGCACAGGTTTACCGTTTACCGTGATTGTAAACACGTCATAATCAGCCTGTGTTCGCAGGTATGGGACAGCAAGGAAAGAAAAAAGTTTGTCCGTCTGGACGACGGCACAAAGGATATTGATACAGCGGACGCTCTGGAGTACAGCTTTGCGCCGTATATCGAGGCGTTCGGATTTTCGATGAAGGGAGGCGAAGCAGATGAACAGTCAGATCGTTGATTTTATCAACCGGGAGTTTGGCTGCAATATCTCAGCCAAATATTACACGGAATATATTTCCTTATGGGAAGATTGGTGGCGCGGCTATCACAAGCCCTTTCATCATTTTTTACGTGGAAACGGCACAGGAAATCCTATCGAACGGGATATTTATAGCCTTAAAATGGCGAAAAAAGTCTGCGAGGACTGGGCTTCGATTCTCCTGAACGAAAAGACGCGCATAATTTTTGAGAACGAAAAAGCTTCCGAATTTATACAGGGCAAAAAGGAAACGGGCGGAGTCTTCGGGTATAACGATTTTTGGACACAGGCTAACCGCCTGATTGAAAAAGCTTTTTACAGCGGGACTGCAGCCGTTACCATGAGGCTGGAAAAGGCGCGAAACCGTAATGGAAGGCTTGAAGCGGACAGATATACAAAAATCTGCTTCGGCTATGTGGCTGCGGACCGTATCATTCCCATTTCCGCAGACTGCGGCAGGATAACCGAAGCAGCCTTTTGCTCCGAGCACATTGTTAAGGGCAGGAAATATCTGCTCCTCGAGGTCCATGTGCTGGAGGATGGCTGCTACGTCATCAAAAACTACTGGTTCTGCGCCGACGGGGATGCTCTTGTCAATGGGCAGCTCCCCGACAACATTCCTCCCGAATTCCGGACGGAATCCGAGCTTCCTTGGTTTGCAGTCATTTCGCCGAACATTGAGAATAATATCCCGTATTCCAACGGGCTGGGAGTTTCGGTTCTCCACGGGGCTATAGATATCCTCAAGGGCATTGACATCGCCTACAACAATTTTGTCAAGGATTTTGAGCTCGGCGGCAAAAAAGTGTTTATGCAGAAAAGCCTTACCGAGATGACCGATGACGGAACTGTTATCGCTCCCGATGATGTCGGACAGCAGCTATTTTATTATCTGCCTGCAAATCTGACATCGGGCGGTTCGGAGCCGCTTATCCATGAATTCAACCCGACTATCCGCATCGAGGAAAACCGTGAAGGCATTCAGGCGCAGCTGGATTATCTGTCCTTTGTCTGCGGGCTGGGCAACAAGCATTATCAATTCAATGCAGGCTCTATCGTCACAGCTACGCAGTACACGGGCGACAAGCAGGATCTGATCCAGAATGCTCACAAGCATTATGCGAATGTGGAAAAATTTCTGCTTTCGGTGGTGCATACGCTGATCGACATCGGCAACCGATACTTTGATCTCGCCGCCGATCCGCAGGCGCAAATTGAAATCCAGTTTGACAAATCCGTAATAATCGACGAGGCGGCGGAACGTGCGCAGGATATGCAGGACGTCCGCGACAAAGCAATGGCTTTGTGGGAGTACCGTGTGAAATGGTACGCCGAGGACGAAGCGACAGCAAAGAAGATGATAGCCGAGATCATGGACGAACAGTCCGTTGACCTTGGCTTTGAGGACGAAGAATAATGCTGAATCCTACATATCTTGAACAGCTCCCCGAGCCTGTCATTGACCTTGTTTCGGAGCTGGAAAAAGAGATCATCTCCGATCTGACCAAGCGGATCGTCAAGGGCAAGTACAACACTCCCTCTGCGGAGTGGATGACCTACAAGGCTAATCAGCTGCGGCTTTCCGCGTCGGCGGTCAACAAAATTATCGCCAAAAATGCAAAGGTTCGGGAGAAAACCGTCCGTGAGCTCTACACCGAGGCGGTCAGGCTTGCGTTATCCGAGGACGCTGAGGTCTATCGCTATGCCATAAAGGATAACATCATCTCAAAATCCAACGGATCGAAGCTGAACACATATTTCCGCAGCATACCGCTGAATGATACGTTCCGCAAAGGTCTGCAGAACACCAACAAACTGATGCGCAACCTTACCAATAGCATGGCGGCGACCGCCAACAAGATGCTGTCTGACGCTATGGACTTAGCTTGGCTGGAAACTGTTTCGGGGGCGTTTACTCCCGACGAGGCAGTGTTTAAGGCTGTGACAGATCTGACGGGCAAAGGTCTTAAGGTAGTCAAGTACGATTCTGGGCGCACCGATCAGGTGGACGTCGCAGTCCGCAGAGCTATCCGTACATCGGTCAACAAGACCGCCGGGGATATGCAGCTTGACCTTGCGTCTGAAATGGGATGCGATCTGGTTGAGGTCACATCACATCTGGGTGCACGTCCCTCTCATGCGGAGTGGCAGGGGCAGGTGTATTCCATTTCGGGCAAAAATCCGAAATACAAGCCCTTTTCCGTCACGGGCTACGGCACCGGAGACGGGCTTTGCGGCTGGAACTGCCGTCACAGCTTTTACCCTTACTTCGAGGGGCTGTCGGAACGTGCAAGCATACCGAGCTTTACCGCCGAGGAAAATCTCGAAGCCTACACACTTTCTCAGAAGCAGCGAGCATATGAGCGTGCGATACGACAGTCAAAGCGGGAGCTGGCAGCGCTGGACTCCGCACGGCAGAACACCGACGATCCTGCGCTTAAGGCTAAGCTTGACAAGCAGTTCGAGCGGAAGTCGGCTACACTGAAAAACCGTGAACAGCGGCTTGACAGCTTCTGCAAGCAGAACGGGCTGCAGAAGGATAATTCCCGTGTGCGGACTGTCGGGTTTGACAGGTCGGTTTCGCAGAAGGCGGTTCATGCGGCTAAAAACTATACCGCTGCTAAGAATAATTCTGGAAATGGCTTGACTTCGAGCGGAAACGGTGGTATAATAAATACAGTTCAAGAATCTGAGCTTGGAAAATTTAAGACACGATTACGCTCTGACGAGCATATGACAAAAGACTACTACAATTTAATAAAAAGTAAATTTTCGCAAGGCTCGGATATTGCAAAAAAGGCGTTCAACAAATATGTTCCTGCTGATTCGATTGCAAATTCTGAATATGAAGGCACACCGTATTATGATTTGCTTTCAAAGAAAATTTCAATGCATTACGGGGTTGACATAAATAATCCGGCAGGAGAAGGAGCTACATGGTTTCATGAACACGGACATTTAATTGATGATGCCTGTGGAAAACTCTCGCAAGACAAACATTTCCGTAATCTGTTGGATAGCGATAAGTTAAATTACGTTAAGAAAGTGGGTAAGGAACATAATTTAAAAACATTTCCTGAAACTTACAAGTACATTTCAGAAAATGAATTATCCGATTATCGAAAGCAATCTGGTGTATCTGATATACTTCATGGATTATCAGGTGAACAGATTAAAGGCTGTGGATTTCATAAGCGGAGAAAAAACGGTACTTCGTATTGGAATGACGAAACGATTTTATCAGAAGCATTTGCGCATATGTACGAGGTACAGTTTGATAAAATTCAGTACAATGAAATGAAAAAAGTATTTCCGAATGCATTAGATTATTTTGAAAAAAGATTGGAGGAAGCAATAAAATGAAAGATATAAACTGGAATGAACCTGTAATAAGGTTTCGTGAGCATTTTGGCTATTCATGCCAATATCCTCCAAATGCCAATATTTTCAGCGAAAAAGATTTTAACGTTTTTTCTGATTTGATTTCAAAATGCATTCGTGACGACTTTGACTACACAATTAAAGAATGCGGTACACAGCCTCCTGCATATAAAGGACTTCCCCAAATTTTAATTGACTGATATTAAGGCACTCTGCACAAAGCAGGGTGCTTTAATTATACCCGAAGGGAGTGAGAACAATGTACAGTGACTTAGCGGATTTAGCCGCATTGGCTTTTTCAATGGCTGCGCCCGACATTTACACGTATGCAGCACATTGTATGCGCCGCAGTAAGCACAGGAAAGCAAGGCTAAAAAAGCATAACAATCATTAAATAATTACTACAATCATTAACACCGTTAAAACGCACTTGAAACCCCGTTTCAGGCGCTTTTTTATACCATTTAAAAACCGAAAGGAGAAAAAATCCATGAAAAAGGAAGAACTTACCGCCCTCGGCATCACCGATGAGCAGGCTGACAAGGTGCTGTCTATCCACACAGCGGAGCTGACAGCCGAAACCGAAAAGACTGCGGCGGCGCAGAAGGAGCTCGAAGCCTCAAAGGCGACCGTCAAGGAGATCACCGGAAAGCTCAAGGCTTATGACGGAGTGGACGTGGAGAAGCTTAAGTCCGACGTTTCCGCGTGGGAAAAGAAGTACACTGAGGATATGGCTGCGGCTCGTCTGGATAATGCCGTGGAGCTGGCTCTGACAAAAGCCGGAGCAAAGGACGTAGCACTCACCAAGCACCTTATCGACCGCAGTATCATCAAGGAGGACGGCGGCAAGCTTATCGGTCTTGAGGAGCAGCTGAACAAGATCAGGACCGATAAGGCGTGGCTGTTCGGCGAGGATAAGACCCCTGCGGAGCAGCTCCCTGTGGTAAACACCGCGGGCAACCACAACAGCGGCTCGGCTCCTGCACCCGCTCCCACTACTCTTGCGGGCGCGTTAAAGGAAAAGTACAATTCTTAATCAATAGGAGGAAAATATCATGGCTATTACACTTGCAGAATCCAAGGTCGGCATGGCTGACCACGTTGATCAGGCAGTCATCGACGAGTTCCGCAGAGGTTCATTCCTGCTCGAAAATCTGACATTCGATAACTGCGTATCTCCCGGAACGGGCGGTTCCAATCTGATATACGGCTATACACAGCTGCTTACGCCTTCTTCGGCGCAGTTCCGCTCTATCAACAGCGAATACGAAGCGAATGAAGCAAAGCGCATCAAGAAAACTGCGGAGCTTAAGGCATTCGGCGGCGCATTTGAGATCGACCGTATCATTCAGCAGACAAGCGGAGCAGTGGACGAAATGACATTCCAGCTCCAGCAGAAGGTCAAGGCGGCTTCAAACCTGTTCCACTATACCGTTATTAATGGTAACAGTGCGGAAAATTCCAAGGAGTTTGACGGTCTGGACGTCATGCTGACAGGCAGCTCCACCGAATACAAGGACGGTATCGGTCTCGATCTTTCCGATTCGGTAAAGGTGGACGACAATTACAAGCTGTTCATGGATATGCTTGATGAATTCCTGAGCGGTCTGGACGGCAAGCCCACCATGCTTGCGGGCAACAGCAGGATAATCAACAGGATCAGATCCTGCGCCCGCAGAACATCATATTTTACCCAGTCCGAGGACGCATTCGGCAGGAGCGTCGACAAGTACAACGATATTCCCCTCATTGATCTGTCCGAGTATTATGACGGCGCTCAGGGCAAGACCAAGCCCGTGGTGCCTATCTACGATACCGAGGATATGAACGGACTCACCGACCTTTACGCTATCACTCTGGGACTGGACGCTTTCCACGGAGTATCTCTCACGGGCAACAGCGTGATCAATACAATGCTTCCCGATTTTTCGAAGCCGGGAGCGGTAAAGAAGGGTGAGGTCGAAATGGTGGCAGCTGTGGCACTCAAAAACAGCAATAAGGCGGGCGTGTTCCGTGGAATCAAGGTCAAGCCCACATCTGCGCAGACCGACAGCACAGCCGTATCGGCTGAGGAGGGTACCGAATGAGCTACGAGATAACTATCCCCGGCAGTGATTTTACCGGGAAGATGTACGGACTGACATGGACAAACGGCACGGCGCGCACCGAGGACGGCTTTACCGCAGGTCGTCTTAAGTCCAGGGGATATATTGTAAAGGCTGCGCGCGTGCCTAAGAAAAAGTAATGGCATACGCCGATTACGAGTTTTATCTGTCCGTTTATAAAGGCAAGATGTCTGCATCGGACTTTGAAGAGAAGTCTGAGCGCGCCTCAGATATTATCGACAGCAAAACGGGATTTCTTATCCCCGCAAAGGGCTTTGATAATATCCCGAACGGTCTTGCCGAGCGTATCAGAAAATGCTGCTGTGCGGTCGCGGAGGCAGTATATATCAATGAAAAAGGCGGGGCAAAGGCTTCCGAGAGCGTGGGCGACTATTCTGTTACCTATGCTTCGGGAGCTTTATCCAATGAGGAGCGGATAGACAATGCGCTTACCACGTATATCCCCGACCTTATAAAGCTTGTGAGGTGGCTCTGATGTACACGAATACCGACTGCACCGTCTACGCAAAAAAGGATGGTGAATATACGGCGATATACGTCCCCGCCTGCTATTGGCAGGAGGTCAGAGCTGCCGAAACAAAAAAGTACGGCGCGGAGCTGGCGGACAGTGTTAAGGTGATAATCCCCGCAGAATATGCGGACGGACTTGATAAGCTTCCTCGTGAAGGGACGTACATCGCAAAGGGAATCCCCGGTATAGAGATCACCGACAGCATTGAGCCGCTGCTGTCCGCCGACATTCCCGTTTTCGCCGTAAGCTCCGTCACCGATCACAGAAGCGGTTCGGCAGCTGTTCAGCACATCACGATTTGCGGCAGGTGATATTATGATGATACACACGGACGAAATAATCAAGCGGAGAGGTCTCGACAAGGGCGGCAGGGTCCAGAAGTTTGTTGACAGCGAGGTCATGCGGTACTGCGATCCTATGACTCCGTTCCGCACGGGATTCCTTAAAAATGATTCGTGGCGGTTCGGAACAGTTATCGGTTCGGGCATTATTAAGTACGTTGCCAAGTATGCTCGAAAGAACTACTACGAAAACGGCGGCAACGGCATCGAAGGCGTGAACAGAGGCGGACAGCGCGGACGTCTCTGGTTCGCACGCATGAAACAGAAATATAAGAAGGTGATACTTGATGGAGCAAGAAAAATCTCCGGGCGCAGATAGCATTATATCTGCAGTCCGCGAATGGCTCAACAGCTGCGATATCCTGTCGGAGATACCCGCAAAGCGGCGTTACATCGACTGGACGGACGCAGACAACGTCAATTTCGGAATAATGCCCGACGGGGATTATCCGCTTAAGAAATTTATAAACGGCGGTGCCAAGCGGCAATACTGCTTTACACTGTACATCAACAGAATGACCACCGAGGACGAATCCCGCCTTCGGAATGCAGAATTCCTCGAACGGCTGCAGAGCTGGTGCGAGGACAGGACGATTGCCCATGAACTCCCAGATCTTCCTGCGGGAATGACCTGTACACGGGTCGAAGCAGCCAACGGAATGCTCAGTGAAATAGCTCCGGGCAAAAAGTACGGGAAGTACTTGATCCAATTCAAACTTATTTACATGAAAG
>JBJESJ010000071.1:0-11393 GCA_051882725.1 Oscillospiraceae bacterium | reverse complement strand
ATATCCCCGTCCTTGAGGACTCTCTTCGGAGAAGGTATGCCGTGGCATACCTCCGCATTGACGGAAACGCACACGCTTTTCGGGAAGCCCTCGTAATTCAGCGGAGCAGGTATCCCGCCCATCTCTTTTGTTTTCTCATACACAAGACGGTCGATGTCCTCGGTAGTCATGCCTGCGCATATTTTCTCTCCCACCAGATCGAGCACGGCGATATTGATCTTGGCACTGTCCCTCATAGCTTCGAGCTGAGACCTTGTTTTTATCAGCGAGCGTTTCGGAACCTGCCGTCCCGTCTTGACGGCAGTCTTCATAGCATCGTCGTATCTTCCGTGGCACTCGGGGTAGGGTAGTCCGCTGCCGCAGAAGCATTTGTTTTTCAGTGTTATCTTTTTCAGCATTATTACATCTCCCTTATCATTCTGAATACCATTATAACATGAAATCATTCTGAATTGCTATACGTTAAGAATGAATATTAAATATGTAAAATATGAATAAAATGTTAGTCTGCAAAAACAAAAATCACGGACACTCCGAAGAATATCCGTGATTAGCTTTACTAAAAGATAAGCTTACTTGTTAGCAATAACTGCAACGCCGGGAAGCTCCTTGCCCTCGAGGTACTCGAGAGAAGCGCCGCCGCCTGTGGAGATGTGAGACATCTTATCAGAGAAGCCCAGCTGGATAACAGCTGCTGCGGAGTCGCCGCCGCCGATGATAGTAGTAGCGTCTGTATCAGCCAGAGCCTGTGCTACAGCAATTGTACCTGCTGCGAGAGTGGGGTTTTCAAATACGCCCATAGGTCCGTTCCAAACAACGGTCTTTGCGGACTTTGCAGCCTCTGCGAAGAGAGCGCGTGTCTTTTCGCCGATATCGAGACCCTCCATATCTGCGGGGATCTTGTCGGAGTCAACAGTCTTGACGTCGATAGGTCCGTCGATAGGATCGGGGAAGTTAGCTGCAACAACTGTATCAATGGGGAGAAGAAGCTTCTTGCCGTTCTTCTCAGCCTTTTCCATCATTTCCTTGCAGTAGTCGAGCTTGGTGTCGTCCACCAGAGAAAGACCTACCTCGTAGCCCTTAGCCTTGAGGAATGTATAAGCCATACCGCCGCCGATGATAAGTGTATCGCACTTTTCAAGGAGATTGGAGATAACGTTGAGCTTGTCAGCGACCTTTGCACCGCCGAGGATAGCAACGAAGGGACGAACGGGATCCTCAACAGCATTGCCGAGGAACTTGATCTCCTTCTGCATGAGATAGCCTACTGCTGTCTCCTTAACGAACTTTGTAACGCCTGCTGTGGAAGCGTGAGCGCGGTGAGCGGAGCCGAAAGCGTCCATAACGAATACCTGACCGTCAACGAGGTCTGCCAGCTCCTTGGAGAGGTTCTCGCCGTTCTTAGTCTCGTCAGCGCCTCTGAAGCGTGTATTCTGGAGAACAACGATCTCGCCGTCGTTCATTTCTGCAACAGCCTTCTTAGCGTTGTCGCCTACAACTGTATCATCAGCTGCGAATGTTACCTTAACACCGGGGAGCAGCTCAGCGAGTCTGTCAGCTGCGGGCTTTAAGGAGAACTTATCCTCGGGACCGTTCTTGGGCTTGCCGAGATGAGAGCAGAGAACGACCTTTCCGCCGTTTTCGATAAGCTTCTTGATAGTGGGAAGAGCTGCAGTTATTCTGTTATCGTTTGTGATAACGCCGTCCTTAAGAGGAACGTTAAAATCAACTCTAACGAGAACCTTTTTGCCCTTGACGTCGATATCGTCAACTGTGACTTTGTTTAATCCTGCCATTGGTATGACATCCTTTCATATTACATTTTCGGAATTGACCGCGCAGTAATGCAGTCAAATACTCCGTCCCTTATATTATATACTATTATAACAAATTTTGCAATAGCTTTGAGTCAATTTTAAGAATTTTTTTACAAGGATTTTCTTAATGAAGATAAAATATATTCTAATCTCATTTTAATGCTATTTCCATTGTAATCTAATTAGGAAGGTGTATCATATGAATGTACTCAAAAGCAAGGGCTTTGAGTGATCGGACAGATCCTATCCGATAAATCATTTTATTTATCGTCTGCTCTCCGTCAGCACCGGAGAGCATCGGCGGGACACCGCGGTAAGTTCCCCGGAATGAAGATATCCCTTCGTTTCGGGGGCTGCGACAGCAGGGTCAAACGAAAGGAGTTATTTATATGGACAAATTACAAATGGCTGAAGAACTCATCAGAAGAACGAACGTTACCTATTCGGAGGCTGTAGAGGCTCTGGAGAACACAGGCTGGAACATGCTTGACGCTATCGTTTATCTGGAAAAGCAGGGCAAGACAACAGGCTCGGTAAAATTCGGAAGAGTAAAGAAGAACGTCGGCGGCAGACTGAAAAAGGCATGGGATTTCTGCTGCGGACATGACTTTGAGATATATTACGGAAATGACAGAGTGGTGGATATCCCTCTGATGGCGGCGATCGTCATTGCGCTCTGTCTCTTTGAGATAGTGCTTCCCGCGGCGGTCATCGCGCTGATATGCGGCTGTTCCTTCAGAGTGGCACAGCGGGGGACCGCATGTGCGGAGCAGGGCAGCTGCGGATTTAACATCACATCCGCTTCCGACAGAGTGGATCTTGAAAAGTGACCGCAGACAGTAAATTCGCTTGAAATAGTACCGAATGATAGGACCGCTCCTGTTCGCGGCGACAGGAGCGGTCATGCCGCGCGGAAGGACAGCAGAGCCAGACATATCGTTTCCGATATTTTACATTTTGCATAAAATATTAATATCATAAAAAAATTAAAAAATATCAATAATGCTATTGCATATTATAAAAGAGTATGCTATAATAATTATATAAAAAAATATCAGATTTTTGGATTTTTTGGAGGTATTATTATGAAACGGTTAAAAGGCTTTACTCTCATCGAACTCATAGTTGTTATGGCAATAATCGGCGTTCTTGCAGCTATCCTTGTTCCTGTGATGGTATCCTACATGAACGACGCAAAGCTTTCAACTGCAAATGCAAACGCAAAGCTGATGTTTAACGCATCTGTGGAATATGCTACCATGTGCGATGTTCATGAGGGTGAACAGGTGGAGTCCATTTCGGTGTATCAGATAGTCACCGTAAACTCAAATGATGTTATTCCCTACGACGGAAAGAATCTGGGAAGATTTATCAGCAAGCTTTACTGCACAAACAGCTCGAAATCGGGATTTGTTTCCGTGAAAATGATCGATAATGTTCCCGAAAAGGCCGCGTGGGCTGAAAGATCTGACAGCAGATATGTGGGCTATTATCCCGAGCCTGCTTCGGAAGCGGGAGAAAGCCTTGTTCTGACCTGACGCCAATATGCACAAAATAACCGAAAGGAGGATCGTATCATGGATTCGTACAGGGAAAAGGCGGAGACTCTGAGCAGACAGTTCGGTATCTCGCAGGCTGACGCTATGAAGGCTCTTGAAGAATGTGACGGCGATATCATCGACACAGTAAGTATCCTTGAATGTCAGGGTATCATCAAAAGAACGTCCGCGACCTTTAATACGGACAGAAAAACGGATCCGTCGGCAGGCTTCTCCTACGGAGATGTCCGCCATGTGAATTATGATCCCGCTTCGGAGGCAGATCACAGCTTTTCCGGATTCGGAGAGAAGCTGCGGGAGCTCTTTAAAAAAAGTATCGAGTATAAGCTGGCGGTGTTCAAGGGCGAAAAAAATATCGTGGAGCTTCCGCTGCTTATAGTTATCGTGCTGGCGCTGGCAGTTTTCTGGCTCACACTTATCCTGCTGGCGGCGGGACTGCTGGCGGGGTGCAGGTATGAGATATCTGCGGATTAATATTACGGAGAATAAAATATCATGTCGGACAAAATTTTAATTGTAGAGGATGAGCTTCAGCTGGCGCGCTTTGTGGAGCTGGAGCTTACGCACGAGGGGTATGAGGTGTCCAAGGCGGCGGACGGAAGAACCGGTCTGGAAATGGCCGAGAGCGGCGAATATGATCTTATGCTGCTGGATATCATGCTTCCCGAGCTCAACGGACTGGAGGTGCTCCGCAGGCTACGGAGATCTTCGGATATGCCCGTGATAATGCTGACGGCAAGAGACGCCGTTATGGATAAGGTTTCGGGGCTGGATATGGGTGCCAATGACTACATGACAAAGCCCTTTGCCATCGAAGAGCTGCTCGCGAGGATAAGGGCGGTGCTTCGTCAGACCGAGCCCAAGGAGGCTCCCGCAGACCGCGGCGCAGCGGAGGATATCCTTGAGATAGACGGAGTTGCTGTGGATACGGCCCGTCATACGGTGACCTGCAACGGCGAGCCTGTGGAGCTCACAAACCGCGAATTCATGCTGCTTGCGGCTCTTATGAAGAACCGCTCCATCGTTATGTCCAGAGAGGTGCTTCTTGAAAAGGTATGGGGCTATGACTATATGGGCGAGACCAACGTGGTGGATGTGTACATAAGATATCTCCGCAGCAAGATAGACGACGTTTTCGGGATACATCTTATCACCACAGTCCGTGGAGTGGGATATGTCATCAAGTGATCCGGCTACAGGAGCTTACTGCCTATGAAGAATAAAGAACGCCGCGAAAGATCCGCGTCAAACAAGTCCCTTGCAAAGCAGATAAACAATTACTGGATAAACGCTTCACTGGGGAATTTCGTTGCACTGGATATCATAATTTTTTTCACTGCGGTAATTGTCCGCTGTATTGCCGAGGAAGCGCACTACGGCGTAAAAGGGCTGCTTCTGCCAAGATATTTTGATATAAGCAGAGAAGCGGGAGTGATATATCATTTCGGCGAGTATTCCGCCGATTTTGATACATTTTTCATTGTGTTGATCTGGTGTCTTGGAGCGGCATGCGTTTCCGAGCTTATCATGCTTGCAGCAGGCTCGTACCGCGGAGGAAAGGAAGCACGGCGGATATTGAAGCCGATCAACGATATTGCCGTGTCCGCTGTGGGTATCGCATCGTCCCGCATCTCAAATTCCGTCCCTGCGGAGGAGCCTCCCGCCGACGAACATAAGGACGTGGACCTGAGCGACCTCCAGACTGCCATTAATAAGCTGGATCCCACCGCGGAGGCTCATATCCATACGGGCAACAGCGACCTTGAAGGTCTTGAAGAGGCGGTCAATTCTCTGCTTGACCGAATGAGGGAATCCTATCTTCAGCAGGCGCAGTTCGTCAGCGACGCTTCTCACGAGCTCAGGACGCCTATCGCCGTTATCAAGGGCTATGCGGGCATGCTCGACCGCTGGGGAAAGACCGACGAAAAGGTCCTCGACGAGGCTATAGCTGCGATTAACAACGAGTCGGAGCATATCGGAAAGCTGGTGGAGCAGCTGCTTTTCCTCGCAAGGGGGGACAACGGCAGGCAGACTGTCAATATGGACGTTTTCTCACTTTCGGATATGATGAAGGACGTGTATTCGGAATACTGCCTTATCGACGACAAGCATGAGTATATCTGCGATATAAACGGCGAGTTCATGGCATACGGCGACGTTTCCATGATCAAGCAGACGGTGCGGATACTGACCGATAATGCGAAGAAATATACTCCCGAGGGCGGCGAGATAGTGCTCCGTGCAAAGCGGAACGTCAAGGGTGAGGTATGCGTTGAGGTTCAGGATAACGGCATCGGCATGAATCAGACCGATATTGAGCATATTTTCGAGAGATTTTACCGCGCAGACCCTGCGCGGAGCCGTGATACGGGGGGCTGCGGACTGGGGCTGTCCATTGCGAAGTGGATTGTTGACCGTCACGGAGGACGGTTCGAGGTCTCCAGCGTTGTGGGAATAGGCACCCGCATGACGGTGGTGCTCCCGAAGATAAGCCCCGACAGCGCGGACTTTATCCTCAACGACGAAAAGCCCGCCACAAGCAGGTTCCGCGGGTAGAACGGCAATTTGTGAAAAAATAATGCAGGAAATCCGGAGAAAGAGCTCTCTGTTTCCTGCATTTTTTATATAATGTCTGTTTTGCGCACGTCAGCGGCGGCAAAGCAGGCATCAGTTATTTATATATCCAGCAGCTCCGAAAGTGCGCAGGCTATGCCGTTGTCGTTGTTGGAACGGGTGACATAGTCTGCGGCAGCGAGTATCTCGGGAGTACTGTTTGCCATGGCAATTCCCATTCCTGCCGCCTTTATCATGTCGATGTCGTTGCCGCTGTCGCCGAATGCCATTATCTTTTCGCGGGACACTCCAAGCAGCTCGCCTGTTTTCAGCAGAGCCTTTCCCTTGTTTACGCCCTTTTTCGTTATTTCAAGATTATTCATGCCGCCGCTGACCACGGTTATCCCATCAACGGTGTCAAGATATCCCGCAGTCTTTGCGCGGTCGGTAAATCCGCCTCTGCCGTCTTCGGAGAAATTCAGCGTTATCTTATGGACGCTTATCTTTTCACCGTATACAAATTCAGCAAGATCGTCCACGAAGATACGTGTGTTCCGCAGATAGTTCTTCATATATTCGGACAATGCGAGGGAATCTATCATGCTTATCTGGGAGCGTTCCTTGTATGCCTTTCCGTTAATGAAGGCGTCCACGGAGATATTGAAGGGTCTTAGTCCGCGGAGTATTTCCGCCGCTTTTTCGCAGTCCATGGGCTCTTCGGAAAGGAGCTCTCCGCTTTTCACATTGTAGACTGCCGCACCGTTGCAGGTCAGGGCATATTCGATACAGCCCAGCTCAAGGACATTTTCGGGGACGCCCATAAGCGGTCTGCCCGTGGAGGGTATCACATATATGCCCTGTGCGGCCGCTTTTTTCAGAGCGGCTGCGGTCTCGGGGAGTATCTGCTTATCGTCCGAATAAAGGGTGCCGTCCAGATCGACGGCGATCATTTTATAGTCCATATCTGCTCCTTGTTAAAAAAATCGGAGTATAGCTTTCATACTCCGATAAATTTTATGTATATAGGATCACAGATCCACAAAATACTGACGAGGATCCTTTTTATTTATCCTTACGATGACCTTTCCGTCGGAGACCTTTTCCGAAGGGTCCGAGGGGAGATTGGTCTTTTTATACTTGTACACTCTTCCGCTTTTGGGGTCCTTCCACTCGCAGAAAAGATTATAGTGTACATCTTTGGTGCCCGAGCCAATGAAGTATTCCTTTACGCCTGTGACCTTTGCCATGACATTTTCGCCTTTTTCTATCATTATGTCATTTACCAGAGCGTATATGCCCCAGATAAGGAAAAATGCGGCGAATATGTACAGGATAGACGGTGCCAGAGACAGTATCAGAGTTTCAAAAGCGGTGTTGTCGTCGGATATGAGCGGCTTTATCACAACAAAGTGAACTATCAGGGCTGCTGCCAGAAACAGCGCAGCACCAACAAAGGATAAAATTGCAGAATATAAATTTTCATGTCTTTTCATGTCAATACCTCGATTCGTAAATGAAAAGTTTACCTGTTATCAGACGTTGAATCTGAACAGAACGATATCTCCGTCCTGCATTACGTATTCCTTGCCCTCGGAGCGGACAAGACCCTTTTCCTTGGCGGCAGTCATGGAGCCGCATGCCATAAGGTCGTCGAAGGATACCACCTCGGCGCGGATAAAGCCCTTTTCGAAGTCGGTGTGTATCTTTCCCGCAGCCTGCGGAGCCTTCGTGCCCTTTTTAATGGTCCACGCCCTGACCTCGGGCTGACCTGCGGTGAGATAGGAGATAAGTCCCAGAAGGGAATAGCCCTCCTTGATTATCCTGTCAAGACCGGAAACCTCCAGTCCCAGTTCGGAGAGGAACATCTGCTTGTCCTCGTCGCCCATATCGGATATCTCCGCTTCAAGCTGAGCGCATATGGGCAGCACCGCAGCATTTTCTTCTTTTGCTATATCGCAGACTGTCTTGTAGTGTTCGGAGGATTCGATGTTGTTCTTGAAATCCTCCTCGCTTAAGTTTGCCGCGTAGATTACGGGCTTTGCGGAAAGCAGGGGAGTGGATTTGATAAGCTCCGCCTCTTCATCGGTGTAGTCAAAAGAGCGGGCGGAGTGACCCTCCTCCAGATGCTTTTTCAGCCTTTCGAGGAAATCTATCTCCGACTGATATTTCTTATCGCCCTTGACCATTTTCTTAGCGCGGTCAATCCTGCGTTCGATAAGCTCGATATCGGAGAAGATGAGCTCCAAGTCGATAGTTTCGATATCTCTGCGGGGATTGATGTTACCGTCCACGTGGATGATATTGTCGTCCTCAAAGCAGCGGACAACATGAACGATAGCGTCCACCTCGCGGATATTTGACAGGAATTTGTTTCCCAGACCCTCGCCCTTTGAAGCGCCCTTGACCAGTCCTGCGATATCGACGAATTCAAGAGTAGCGGGGGTGAATTTTTCTGGGTCATACATTTCCCGAAGCTTGTCAAGGCGCGAATCGGGAACGGAAACTATGCCCACGTTCGGCTCGATGGTGCAGAACGGATAGTTTGCGGATTCGGCGCCTGCGTTTGTAAGAGCGTTAAACAGCGTACTTTTTCCCACATTGGGGAGTCCTACCATACCTAATTTCATTTTTTTAAGTTCCTTTTCAATATGATGATCAAACTTGTCGGAATATCAGAGATCCTCGTCAAAGTTCAGGCTTTTAACATACTCGTCGGCGTCGAAATCCTCCTGACGGGCAGCCTTTCTCTTCATTGTCTTTTTGGCGTGACCGCAGCCGCAGGCGTTTCCGATGATAAGTCCGATGAGGAACGAACCTACAACGATGATGAGTGCCAGTCCCTTTGTCACCTTCATTTCTTCTCTTGAGGTCTTGTTTACCGCAGATAAAATTTCTTCGATCATTTTGATTATCCTTTCGTAATACTGTCCGTCATTGCGGACATGATTTTTATCATACACTAATATTATATAGCATTTTTCTGAAAAATGCAATAGTTTTGAAAAAAATAGTCCGTAGTGACCGGTCCATAGTCCTCGGTTATAAGTTACGGGAAAAATGTCGGAATGTAAACAAATTGTAAACTTGACAACATCTGCGGAAAATGCTATAATTAAGTGATATGTATATTTTCTTCCCTGCAAGCTATAATAGTAAAGAATTTATTTTTTATCGAGGAGTATTGCAATGGAAGAAAATGACAAGGAAAATAACGACGTATCTTCTGATATGAGCGACCGTCTTAAGCAGGCGGAGCTTATCGAAAAAATGGGGGAGATATCGTCGCAAAATTCAAAGCACCTTATTCACTGCCTTACCATAATCGGTCAGGTGGAGGGACATTATATCCTGCCGCCCACCGATAAGACCACCAAATATGAGCATATCATGCCCGCGCTCGTTGCCATTGAGCAGGACCGCTCTATCGAGGGACTGGTCATCATTCTCAACACCGTGGGCGGAGATGTGGAGGCAGGGCTTGCCATATCCGAGCTTATCGCGGGAATGAAGACTCCCACCGTTTCGGTGGTCCTCGGCGGAGGACATTCTATCGGCGTGCCGCTGGCGGTGTCGGCGAAGAGATCCTTTATCGTGCCGTCTGCGACCATGACTATCCACCCTGTCAGGACAAATGGGCTTGTGCTGGGAGTGCCCCAGACCATGCGCTGCTTTGAAGCTATGCAGGACAGGATAACAGGCTTTGTCTGCCGCAACAGCAGGATGACCGCTGAGCGATATACCGAGCTTATGCTCAACACGGGCGAGCTTACCATGGACATGGGCACCGTCTTAAACGGCGAAGCGGCAGTCAGAGAGGGACTTATCGACAGTCTCGGCGGACTTTCCGACGCTATCGACTGCCTCTACAAGCTTATCGAAGAGGGCGAGCCGAGATACTCTTGAGGATCTTGTGAATAGTGAATAGAGATCAGTGATTAGCGGTCAGTAATTGATACTGATTGCTGATTGCTGACAGCTGCGGAGTACCAACCAACAGCTGCGCATAGGGCGCGGCGGACAGGAGTTATTATGAACATTATTGAAGCGATATTGCAGGGGATAATCCAGGGAGCGACGGAGTTTCTTCCCGTGTCAAGCTCGGGACATCTTTCGGTGTTCCAGCATTTTATGGGCATCGAGGGCGAAGAGGCTGTTATCTCCACTATGGTGATGCATGTGGGAACGCTGGTCGCCGTGTTTATCGCATTCCGGGAGAAAATAAAGGCGCTTATCATCGAGTTTTTCGGTATGATAAAGGATATATTCACAGGAAAATTCAAGTATTCCCAAATGAACGGTGACCGCAGGATGATAGTCATGATAATCGTGTCGATACTGCCGCTGTTCGGATTTTACATATTCAGAGACTTTTTCACGGGACTCAGCTCGGACAGCGATATCATCGTGGAGGGCTGCGCATTCCTGTACACCTCCGCGCTGCTGTTCATCGCGGACAGATACTCAAAGGGCACCAAGACCGCAGGTGAGACCACTGTCGGCGGAGCCCTTGCTATCGGCGTATTTCAGGGGATAGCTCTTGTTCCGGGAGTGTCCCGCTCGGGCTCGACCATTTCAGCGGCGCTCCTTACGGGCATGAAGCGTGAGGAAGCCGTTGAGTACAGCTTTATCCTCGGGATACCCGTTATTCTGGCAGGCTCTCTGTCGGAGCTCATGGACGCGGGAGCTTCCTCGGAGACTATTGAGGTACTGCCGCTTGCTGTGGGCTTCATCGCTTCGGCAATTACGGGCTATTTTGCCATAAGACTGCTGAAATGGCTTATCAATTCGGATAAATTCAGTATCTTTTCCATATATACATTTATACTCGGCGTTGTGGTCATCGGCGCGGGGATACTGGAAAAGGTCGGCATAATATGAGATCGTACGGCGATATGCTTCGGGAGGTTTTTTGATTGGCTGCAGGCAAAAATACAAGAAATACAAAGGGGAAGAGCTCGTCCTCCGCAAAGGGGAAAAGCTCCTCCGGCAGCTCAAGGGGAAAGGCTGCCGAAAAAAATCAGAACGACAGGGTATTATGGTCTGCCGTAATGTTTGCCGCAGGAGTGCTCGTGCTGGCATTTGCTGTTGTAAAGGGCGAATCTGCGTGGCTTTCCATACATAATTTTTTTCTCGGCATGTTCGGAGCGGCAGTGTTTCTTGTGCCGCCCGTGCTGATGTACACCTCGCTTATGATAGCGCGGGATAAGTCGGGAGACCATATCAAGGGCAGGATGATCCAGAGCATTATCCTGATAATCATTCTCTGCGGCATGCTGAGGATATTCTCAACGATGACTATCCCCGACGGAATAAGCTTCATAAACAGGCTCACCGAGCTGTACGAAAGCGGCAAGGAGCTTATGGGCGGCGGACTTATGAGCCTTTTCCTCGGCGAGACCCTGCTTGCATTTTTCGGGAAGACAGGGGCGGGGATAATCATCAGTCTCCTTGCATTTGTGTGGAT
>JBJESJ010000070.1:0-43165 GCA_051882725.1 Oscillospiraceae bacterium | reverse complement strand
CCGCTGTTCGGTACGGACAAGGCTCACGTCCGCGCACTGGCAGAGGAATACGGACTTGTCAACTCCCGCAAGCCCGACAGTCAGGACATATGCTTTGTCCCCGACGGAAATTATGCGGATTTTATCGGACGGTTTGCGGGATATACTCCGAAAACGGGGGATTTCATCGACAGTAAGGGCAATGTCATCGGCACTCACAGCGGCATCGTCAACTACACCATAGGACAGCGCCGCGGACTTGGCGTGACCTTCGGCAAGCCCGTATTCGTTACCGAAAAGAATGTCCGCGATAACACGGTAACTCTTGGCGGTGCCGAGGAGCTTATGAAAACCGAGCTTGTGCTCCGGGACGTGAATCTCATCTCCCTGTCCGAGGTCACGGAGCCTGTGAAAGTGACCGCCAAGACGCGATACTCCGCAAGGGAACAGTCTGCGGAGATATATCCCGAGACGGACGGCAGAATGAAGATAGTCTTCGATGAGCCTGTTCGTGCGGCGGCTCCGGGGCAGGCGTGCGTTTTCTATGACGGGGATATCGTCGTGGGAGGCGGAGTTATTTGCAATTGATGATTATTGCGGCTGTTTCGGACAGCCGCTTTTGTTTTGGGTTGACATCTGCGGGGCGATATGGTATGATGATCATAAACAATATATCTTGTGAAGGTGATATCATGAAGCTGAAAACAGAAGCTCTGACAACAATGCAGAAGTGCGTTCACCCGACGATAGGAGGGGTATTCAGCAGCTGTGTAAAATACTCGGCGGAGCTTGATACGGGTATCAATTTTATTGCGGGAGATGTTTTCAGCGAGGGCTGGATGCTTTCCTATGCACTGTCGAAGGGAAAGCTGCGGGATGTTCGGGAAGGAAATTTCTATCTTGACGGTTCTCCCATATCGCTGCATGACCTGCGGAAAATGACATGGTATGTAAGCTTCAAAGAGCTGACGAAATTCGGCGGAGTGAAGCTCGGCACCATGCTTAAGCTGCTTGGGAGAGGCGTCGTCACAGAAAGGGATATAGTACGGTGCTTCGGTCTGGAGGAATCTCTTTTGGACATGCCTTTCGACAGCATGGGACATTGGCATTATCTGTGCTCCTGCATCATCGGGATACTAAAGGGAAAGAAGATACTGTGCTTTCCTTGGCTCCACAGCGGAGAGGTCAGCTTGCAGACCTACAGATTTAAATATCTGTCCCGATTTGCGGAAAAGAACGGAATTATCGTTCTGATACCCACGGCGGAGATTTGTGAGTATGACAGGAGCTTTATTGAATATCCCTATAACTATATCCGGTACGAATTTGCGGATAACGGGGAGCGCATTGCTGTTCAATGTCATGTGAAGCGTTAAAGAAATAATTGTCAATTATCAATTGATGAAAGTTTTGTTAAATTGCACAAATATCCCCTCAGAGCCAATATTTTTTCAAAAAAAGCTTGCATTTTCCGAGGATATGTGTTATACTATAAGTACAGCATAGATATTAGTCAAAAGATCGGAGCAATCCGGTCTTTCTTGTTTGTTTGGAGGTTTGCCGATGAGCGGAAAAAAGGGCGGGAATACCGCCGCTAAGGTGTACGAAATTGCAAAGCCTATCGCCGATGAGCTGGGGCTTTCTATCTGGGACGTGGTCTTTGAAAAGGAAGGCTCTCTGCACTATTTAAGAGTGTATATCGACAGTCCCGACGGTATCTCGATGGACGACTGCGAGAATCTGTCAAGACCGCTGTCAAAGGCGCTTGACGAAAAGGATCCTATCGACGAGAGCTATATCCTTGAGGTGGGCTCGCCCGGACTGGGGAGAACGCTCCGCCGTCCCGAGCATTTTGAGGAGTTCATCGACTGCCCCGTCAGGATAAGGTACATCAGGGAAAATAACGGAGTCAAGGAGTTCATCGCCGTGATGACCGCCTTTGACAAGGACAAAAATGAACTGACCGCCGTGAATCAACAGGACGAAACGGTGACGGTAAAGCTTTCCGATACAGCCTTCGTCAAGCTATGCGACGACGAGGATCTGTTCGATGATATAGATGAATAAAAAAATTCTGCACATAAAAAACTATCAGGAGGAATAAGAAAAAATGGATAACGAGATCTTTGAATCATTGGAGCTGCTTTCACGGGAAAACGGGATACCCCTGGAAATGCTTATCGATAAGATAAAGCAGGGCGTGCTGAAGGCTGTCAAGAGGGAATACCCCGACTGCGAGGAGTTCGCAAGGATAGATGTTGACCCCGATAAGCGCATATTTGACGTTATCTTTATGAGAAATGTTGTGGACGACGAGCCTACCTACATCAACGAGATAAACATCGACGAGGCAAGGACCATCGAGCCCAACTGTATGGTGGGCGATGTTATCCCCTACAAGATGCCTACCGCGCGTTTCGGAAGAGTTGCCGCACAGAATGCAAAGCAGTCTATCAGACACGATATCAAGGAGTTTGAAAAGAATAAGCTGATAGCACAGTTCGAGGGCAAGGAAAACGACATAGTATCCGCGACAGTGCTCCGTATCGAGCCCAACACGGGAAATGCTACCGTACTTATCGACAAGAATGAGATATATTTCTTTAAGAACGAAATGATCCCCGGAGAGACCCTGAATGTGGGAGATATCGTCAAGGTATATGTTGTGGGGATATTCAACCGCGACAGAAAGCCTACCGTTAAGATATCCCGTACTCATAAGGAGTTTGTGAAGCGTCTTTTCGAGCTGGAAATACCCGAGATATACGACGGTACCGTCGAGGTCAACGCCATCTCCAGAGAGGCGGGCGCAAGAACTAAGATAGCTGTTTCCTCCAAGGATCCCAATGTTGACCCTGTGGGCGCTTGCATAGGTCCCAAGCGTTCCAGAATTTCAAGCATAGTAAATGAATTAAACGGCGAGAAGATCGATATTATAGTATATGACGAGGATCCTGCCGTATTTATCGCCAAGGCGCTTGCTCCCGCAGAGGTGCTCAAGGTCGAGATAGGCGAGGGCGAGGAAAAGACCTGCCGCGTAGTCGTTCCCAATAATCAGCTTTCGCTGGCTATCGGAAACAAGGGTCAGAACGCAAAGCTTGCGGCAAGACTGACAGGCTACAAGATCGACATCAACCCCGAGACCGCACCTCCTGCCGAGGATGAGGAAGAGCCTGCCGAGGCTCCTGCCGAAGCGGAAGAGAACGCAGAGATATGACGGGCGCAGTTAAAAAGATCCCTATGAGAATGTGCCTCGGCTGCGGAGAAATGAAGCCGAAAAAGGAGCTTGTCCGCGTGGTGAAGTCTCCCGAGGGAGATATCTCCGTGGACCTGACGGGCAAGAAGTCGGGCAGGGGAGCATATATCTGCCGCAGCGCCGAATGTCTTGTTAAGGCTAAAAAATCAAGACGGCTCGAAAAGGCGTTTTCCTGCCGCATTGACGACGAGGTGTACAGTCTTATGGAGAAGGAGCTTTCACAACAGGAATGAACAAGACAAGGATAATGAACCTGCTCACGATATGCAGAAAAGCGGCAAAGCTCACAACGGGCTTTGACTCGGTCAAGGAAGCTGTCATGGACGGCAGCGCCGAGCTGGTGCTGCTCACAGGAGATGTTTCTCCCAAGACCGAAAAGGAGATACGCTTTTTTGCGGACAAGAAAGATATTGCCGTACTCAAGACCGATATTTCCATGGAGGAAATGTACGGGGGGATCGGAAAGAAAGCGGCGGTCATGTCTGTATGTGACAAGGGTTTTGCAGAAAAATTTACCGAGCTTGCTTCGGAATGAACATAACATATGGAGGGTATTAAGCCTATGAGTACAAAGCAGCAGTCAAAAGCTAAGCTTAACGAGGTCGCAAAGGATCTCGGGATAACAAATCAGGAACTTATTGATTTTATGGCGAAGGAGCTGGACTCCGCAAAGAAGCCGACGGCAAGTCTTACCGCCGAGGAGATGACCTATGTGCTGGAGTACTATTCTCAGCATAATCAGGTGGACAGCTTTAATGAATATTTTGCGGCGAAAACTGCTCCCGCGAAAAAGGAAGAGCCTAAGAAGGAGACCGCCAAGAAGGACGCTCCCGCAAAGAAGAAAAAGACCGAGGAAAAGCCTGCCGAGAACAAGCAGCAGCCTGCGGCAAAGGATAAGCCTAAGCAGAAGGCGGAAGCTGTCAAGCAGGAAAAGCCTGCCCGCAAGACAGAGCCTGTAAAGCAGGAAAACAAGCCTGCTCAGAAGAAGGAGGAGCCGAAGCCTGCACCTAAGCAGAACAGCGCTCCTGCGGAGGATAAGTCTGCCAAGAAGCCTGTTCAGGAGCAGAAGTCACAGCTGGAAAGATTCAATCAGCAGGTGAAGAAGGCCGACGAGCATAAGAAAAACGAAAAGCCTAAGAAGGATATCAAGCAGGACGCTCCCCGCGAGCAGAAGAAAAAACAGACTCTTGACGTGAAGTTCGGCGAGGGTACCGTTACTCAGCAACATATCCATACCGTCGATACAAGAGGAAGCTATGTTGAGATAGACAAGTACAACGAAAGATATGAGAACATGGCAAACTCTCAGGGCGGTAACGGCGGAAAAAGAGGAAAGGACAATTTCTCCAAGAAGCAGAAGCTTACTCAGAAGTCCGCTCAGAGAGACAAACAGAAGTATTCCACAAAGAAGGAATCCGAGGCTGACAAGCTGCGCCGTCTGGAGCTTGAAAGAGCAAGAAAGCAGCAGCTCAAGGTGCTTATCCCCGATGAGATAGTTGTCTCCGAGCTTGCTTCGAGACTTAAGGTCACAGCCAGCGAGGTCATCAAGAAGCTGATGGGTCTCGGTGAGATGTGTACAATAAATCAGGTCATCGACTTTGACACCGCTTCACTGGTAGCAGAGGAACTGGGCGCAAAGGTCGAAAAGGAAGTCATCGTCACTATCGAGGACCGTCTTATCGACGATTCCGACGACGACAGCGAGGGCGTTGAAAGAGCTCCCGTAGTTGTAGTTATGGGTCACGTTGACCATGGTAAGACTTCTCTCCTTGACCGTATCAGAAACGCAAATGTTACCGCTTCCGAGGCGGGCGGAATCACCCAGCACATCGGCGCGTACCGCGTAAATTACAAGGGCAGCGACATCACCTTCCTCGATACTCCCGGTCATGAGGCGTTCACCTCCATGAGAGCAAGAGGAGCTTCCGTTACGGATATAGCTATCCTCGTGGTAGCTGCGGACGATGGTATCATGCCCCAGACAATAGAAGCTATCAACCATGCAAAGGCTGCGGGAGTTTCCATGATAGTCGCTATCAACAAGATGGATAAGCCCGGAGCAAATCCCGACCGCGTAAAGCAGCAGCTCACCGAACACAGCGTTGTTCCTGAGGAATGGGGCGGCGATGTTATCTGCGTTCCCGTATCCGCAAAGACGGGCGAGGGCATCGACGAGCTTCTGGAAAATGTCCTGCTTGTCGCAGAAGTTGCCGAGCTGAAGGCTAATCCCGACAGACTGGCAAAGGGTGCTGTCATCGAAGCAAGACTTGATAAGGGAAGAGGTCCTATCGCTACACTGCTTGTCCAGAAGGGTACTCTGCATACGGGCGATATCATCATCGCAGGCACATCTGTCGGCCGTGTAAGAGTCATGACCAACGACAAGGGCGAGACCGTTACCGCAGCAGGTCCTTCCTATCCCGTTGAGATAACGGGTCTGGACGAGGCTCCCTCCGCAGGCGATACCTTCAACGCAGTTGAGGACGAGCGCCTTGCAAGAGAGCTGGTAGAACAGCGTAAGCACGAGGCTAAGCAGGAACAGTTCAAGCAGTATCAGAAGGTCACCCTCGACAATCTGTTCAGCCAGATAGAACAGGGCGAGATCAAGGAGCTTCCCATTATCGTAAAGGCGGACGTTCAGGGCTCCGTGGAGGCTGTAAAGCAGTCTCTTGAGAAGATATCCAACGACGAGGTCCGCGTAAGAGTTATCCACGGCGGCGTAGGCGCTGTAAACGAGAGCGATATCATGCTTGCAAATGCGTCCAACGCGATCATCGTAGGATTCAATGTACGTCCCGACCCCGTTGCCGAGGAAAATGCAAAGCGTGACGGCGTTGAGATAAAGCTGTACCGCATCATCTATGACGCTATCGAAGAGATCACAGCTGCCATGAAGGGCATGCTTGCACCCAAGTTCAGAGAGAATCAGCTTGGAAGAATTGAAGTCAGAAACACCTTCAAGATATCCGGCGTAGGAACAGTTGCGGGCTCGTATGTACTTTCGGGCAAGGTCACAAGAAATGCGCAGATACGTGTTGTACGTGACGGTATCGTCATTGCGGAGGATAAGATGTCCAGTCTGAAGCGTTTCAAGGACGACGTGAAGGAGGTCGCAGAAGGATACGAATGCGGCATCACCCTTGAGAAGTTCAACGACGTCAAGGAAGGGGATATCTTTGAAGCGTTCGTAATGGAAGAATACAGAGATGAATAATGCCTGTGCAAGCGATCAGCAATTAAAGTCCGAGGCTGAGAGTAAGTGCAGCTAAGAAGTAAGTCCGAATCAAAAAGTTCGCCGGCCTTTCAAGGCTGCAGGTTTCCAAAGGGCAGCGCCCTTTGGTCGCCGCGCGCACGCGGCGAAATCCCCCACCGGTACGTAACACAGTGCTGCTTGAAGTCTAAGCCGAAGCGGCGAACAAAAATAAAGCGCCGCCCGTACAAAAACGCGGAATCCAACAAAGTAAATCCTGTCAGTATCTAACGGGAAGCAAAATCCGGGCGGCGCAGCATTTGAGAGCCGAAGGCGAATCAAATGCGCGGAGCGGAGCTCCGTCGGAAACGAACCGCGAATGATCGGTGACCTGAAAGCATATTCACAATACGGCAAGACAAAACCGAACCGTGAACAGTCGGCAAATCTTAAGTTAAAAACCGCAACACCCCCTAAATAAAACATCGTGCTGAAACAAAACACAGCCGAATATAATACAATAAACAAGCAAAAAAGCAGAAGCAGGGAAATATCTTGCCTCTTGCTTCTGAAAATCTTGCTTCTAAGAGAGGAGCGCAGCATATGCAGAGCTTTAAAAACAGACGTCTTTCCGAGGACATCAAAAGAGAAATATCGTCCCTTATCCTTACCGAGATCAAGGACCCAAGAGTGAACAGCGGACTTGTGTCCGTTGTGAGGACAGAGCTTTCGGGCGATAATTCTCACTGTAAGGTGTATATTTCCAGCCTTGAGGGTATAGAATCCGCCAAGAGCGCTGTCAAGGGTCTTGAAAGCGCAGGCTGGATATTCAGGAAGGCTATCTCGAACAAGCTTCATCTGAAAAAATGCCCCGAGCTGAAATTTATCGCCGATAACTCTATCGAACATTCCGCCGAGATCGAGCGTATGCTGGAAAATATCTCGTCGGCGGAGAATGACGGCGAGGCTTCGGAGGAAGGCTCCGAGGAATAAACTGATAAGGAAAGGATCGAAACATTATGCACATTGGCTTTACGGAAGCAGCGGAATTTCTGAACGGCTGCACCGATGTTCTTATAATCACTCACGCGAGTCCCGACGGAGATACTTTAGGCTGCGGCTTCGGCTTGTGCAGAGCTTTGAGACAGTGCGGTAAAAAAGCCGACGTGGTCTGCTCAGATCCTATCCCCACCAGATATGATTTTCTGAAAGAATGGTATGCGCCGCAGAATGTGGAGCCCAAGCAGATCATCGCCGTGGATATCGCCGATACAAAGCTGATGGGTAAGCTGTCCGAGCTGGGCGATAAGGTGGATCTCTGCATCGACCACCATATCTCCAATACGGGCTATGCAAAGCGGCTGCTTCTCGGCGAGAAGAGCGCCGCTGCCTGCGAGGTGGTGTATACTCTGCTGAAAACGGCGGGCATGCCTATAGACGAAACAACGGCAATGTGCCTGTATACGGGCATTGCCACCGATACGGGCTGCTTTAAATTTGAAAGCGTCACCCCCGAAACTCATATGATAGCCGCGGAGCTGTACAGGTACGAATTCCCGCTTCCTGCGGCAAAGCTGAACCGCTGGCTCTTCGATATAAAAAGTCAGTCCAGAGTCAAGGCGGAAGGCATTATCATCAAGAATACGGAGATATTCTGCGACGGTAAGTGCGCCATGACCTCCGTTACCCTTGACGAGGAAAGGGAAAGCGGCATCTCCGCCGACGATTTCGACGGGATAGCTTCTCTTCCCATGCAGTTTGAGGGCGTGGAGATAGCAGTCACAGTCCGCGAAAAGGACCCCGGCAGGTTTAAGATATCCGTCCGCACAGGCACCGACGCCAACGCGTCGAGGATATGCTCGGGCTTCGGCGGAGGCGGTCATATCCGTGCGGCGGGCTGTACGATAACGGGTGAGCTTGACAAGGTAAAGCTTGATATGTTAAGGGCATGCGCAGAGGAGCTTGATAATGTCGGGTACTGATACAAAAACGGAGCTGAACGGCATCATCTGCATGTATAAGCCCAAGGGCTTCACATCCTTTGATGTTATCGCAAAGCTTCGGGGAATACTGAAAATGAAGCGTCTCGGTCACGGCGGCACTCTCGACCCCATGGCAGAGGGAGTGCTCCCCGTATTTGTGGGAAGAGCCGCCATGGCGTGCGATATGCTCCCCGACCATGACAAGGTCTACGAGGGCGGCTTTAAGCTGGGATTGTCCACGGATACTCAGGATATCACGGGGACCGTAACCGAGGAAAGGGGATATTCCCGCATCTCCCGTGAGGAGATAGGATCCGCTTTGGAGAATTTCCGCGGAGATATCATGCAGATACCGCCCATGTACTCGGCGGTGTCGGTGGACGGAAAGCGGCTTTATGAGCTGGCGCGGCAGAATATCACCGTGGAGCGGAGTCCCCGTCCCATAACGGTCTACTCCCTTGAACTGACCGAGTACGACGAGGAAAAGGGCGAGGGAAAGCTTATCATATCCTGCTCTAAAGGCACGTATATACGCACTCTTATCAGCGATATCGGCGAGCTGCTCGGCACGGGGGCGGTCATGACCTCCCTTGTCCGCACGAGGGCATGCGAGTTTGATATGTCAGACTGCACGACCTTTGAGCAGCTGCAGGCGGAAGCTGACAGAAACGGCGATCTTACGCGGTTTCTCCTGCCGATAGATAAGGTGTTCGGGTATCTTCCGTCCGTGTACCTCACCCCCGGCGAGGAACGGCTCTACCGAAACGGCATACAGCTTGAAACAAAGCGGATATGCTGCCGACACGAAAGCGGAAGAGTCCGCGTCTGCGGCAGCGACGGATTTATCGGTACTGCGGAGATAACCGCGGGCAGGGAAAACGGCGCAAGAATACTTAAATCGGAAAAGACCTTCGTCCTGCCGAAAAAGGACATGAACTATAAGGGCGGCTATGCAGTGGCTCTGGGGATATTCGACGGAGTTCACAGGGGACACCGCTCAGTTATCGGAGAGACCGTGCGGCTGGCGGAGGAGCTTGACCTGAAAGCGGCGGTGTTCACATTCAGAACGGACAGCGTTTCCGAGGGCGGAAAGGTCCTCCGACGCTCCTGCCTTATGAGCGAGGAGGAAAAGGAATTCCGCATACGCGATATCGGTGCGGAGTATATCTTTTCACCGCCATTTTCGGAGCTAAAGGATATGTCCGCCGAGGATTTCGTGCGGATAGTCCTGCGAAACCGAATGGGAGCAAAGGCTGTGGTCTGCGGCGAGGATTTCCGCTGCGGAAGGGGAGCCTCCTGCGACGCAGTTCAGCTGTACGAGCTCTGCCGCAAATACGGCATCACACTGAAAACGGTCCCCCCCGTTCCCGACGAAAACGGGGAGAAGATATCCTCGGGACGGATACGAAAGCTTATCGCCGAGGGGGATATCTCCGAAGCGGCAAGGCTCATGGGGACAGGCTATGTGTTCAGGTCGAAGGTCATAAACGGCAGACGTCTTGGCAGAACGCTGGGCTTTCCCACCATAAACCAGCATATCCCCCGGTATATGCAGCTGCCGAGATTCGGTGTGTATGCCGCAAGGGTGGAGATATCAGGCAGGAGCTATGACGGCCTTGCCAACGTGGGAGTTAAGCCTACGGTCACAGACAGCGGAGATATACTCTGCGAGACCTATATTTTTGATTTTGATGAAGATATCTACGGGCTGGACGTGAGAACGGAGCTTCTGAAATTTATCCGCGAGGAAAGGAAATTTTCCTCAAAGCAGGAGCTGAAGGCTCAGGTGCTGTCCGATATTGATAAAATAAAGCAAGAGTTAAAATAATGCCGCAGATACGGCGGAATGGAGAAATGTCACCATGTCGGAGAAAAGAGTAAGAACGAGATTTGCGCCCAGTCCTACCGGATATATGCACATCGGAAATCTCAGAACGGCAATTTATACTTATCTTATCGCGAAGAAAAACGGCGGAGATTTTATCCTCCGCATTGAGGATACCGACCGTGAGCGCTATGTTGACGGCGCAGTTCAGAAGATATATGATACCCTGAACGTATGCGGTCTGAAATGGGACGAGGGTCCCGATGTGGGCGGTCCTGTGGGTCCCTATATCCAGTCGGAGAGAATGGGCATCTACAAGGAATATGCCGAGCAGCTCGTGAAGAGCGGACATGCTTACTACTGCTTCTGCACCAAGGAGCGCCTTGATGAGATGCATAAGCAGCAGCAGGAGGCGAAGGTCTCCAATATGATGTACGACCGCCGCTGCCGCAGCCTGTCCGAGGAAGAGATCCGGAAGAATCTCGCCGAGGGCAAGTCCTACGTTATCCGCCAGAAGATACCCGAAACGGGAACAACTACCTTCCATGATGTGCTTTACGGCGATATCACCGTGGACAACGCCACTCTCGACGACCAGATACTTTTAAAGGCGGACGGTCTGCCCACCTATAATTTCGCAAACGTTGTGGACGATCATCTCATGGGCATCACCCATGTTGTCAGAGGAAACGAGTATCTGTCCTCTACGCCGAAGTACAATCTGCTTTACGAGGCGTTCGGCTGGGATATCCCCGAGTATATCCATGTTGAGCATATCATGAGAGACTCCACACATAAGCTGTCAAAGCGTGACGGCGACGCTTACTTCGGCGATTTCGTGGAGAAGGGCTATCTTGTGCCCGCGATCATGAATTATATCGCACTGCTGGGCTGGGCGCCAAAGGGCGAAAATGAGATATTCTCCCTGGACGAGCTGGTGCAGGAGTTTGATATCGGCGGACTTTCCAAGGCTCCCGCAGTGTTCGACCCCGTGAAGATGAAGGCCATCAATGCGGAGTATATCAGACGTCTTTCCCATGACGAGTTCAAGACGCTTGCAATGCCCTACATCAGACAGACCGTTAAGCGTGAGGACGCGGACTTCGATGTGCTTCTTGACGCTCTTCAGCCCAGAACGGAGCTTCTGACAGATATCCCCGAAAAGGTGGATTTCATCGACGAGGTGCCCGAGTACAGCGACGAGCTCTACTTCAACAAGAAGATGAAGACCAACGCAGAAACGGGACTTGAAGCACTTAAAATGATACTTCCCGTACTGGAGGGCATATCCGACTGGAATGCGGAGACCGTTCATGCTGCGCTGTTTGCGGAGATAGAAAAGCAGGGCGTTAAGAACGGCTGGATGCTGTGGCCGTTAAGAACGGCTCTGTCGGGCAAGGCAATGACTCCCGGCGGCGGCGTGGAGCTGTGCGTGATACTCGGAAAGGACGAGAGCATAAAGCGCGTGAAAGCAGGGATCGAGAAGCTTAGCAAATAGCTGACAGCTAATTGCTGATTACTTTCGCTTTATCGTCACTATGTTATCACAATAAAATGATATATTATTTACAAATAGGCTGTATTTATTCATTCAATAATCAGACCGCCCCAGAGGGACGGGTCGGAAAGGAAGAATAATCAAAATGATAGAGGTCAAAAACCTTACAAAGCAATACGGCGAAAAGAAGGCTGTCAACAACATTTCTTTCACCGTAAACGACGGAGAGATACTGGGCTTTCTCGGACCTAACGGCGCGGGAAAATCCACTACCATGAATATGCTGACGGGCTATATTTCCGCCACCGACGGAGAGATACTCATAAACGGCGTGGACATCATGGAGGAGCCTCTCGAAGCAAAGAAGCAGATAGGATATCTGCCCGAGATACCGCCCCTTTACATGGATATGACGGTAAAGGATTATCTGAACTTCATATACGATCTGAAAAAGTGCAAGCTCCCCAGACAGGCACACCTTGAGGACGTATGCAAGCTGGTCATGATAACCGATGTGTACGACCGCATTATCAAGCATCTTTCAAAGGGATATAAGCAGAGAGTCGGTCTGGCACAGGCACTTATCGGAAATCCGCCCATACTCATTCTGGACGAGCCTACCGTAGGCCTTGACCCCAAGCAGATACACGAGATAAGAACTCTTATCAAGAAGCTGGGAAAGCGCCACACTCTTATCCTTTCTTCCCATATCCTGTCCGAGATACAGGCGGTCTGCGACAGAGTAGTCATCATCAACAAGGGAAAGCTTGCTGCGGATGATACTCCCGAAAATCTTACGAAGAAGCTTTCCGACGAGCACCGCATCATCGCAAGGATAGACGGCACCAAGGAGGAAAATCTCAAGCTGATAAACGGCATAAAGGGAGTTGCTTCCGTCACCGCGGAGATGGAGCGAGAGCCCGGAACCTTCGATTATGAGATAGAGACCGACGGTATGACCGATATCAGAGCAGAGCTCTTCAAGCGCGTGGCTGCCAAGAACAGGATAATCTACAGCCTTAAGAGCACCGAGCTCACGCTGGAGGATATCTTCCTGAAGATAACCATGGGCGAGGACGTTTCCGTGGGCAGAACAGAGCCTAAGAAGGAGCTTTCCGACGAGGAAAAGGCGGCAATGCACGAGGCTGTCAGCAATGCGGCTGCCGCGGCGTTCACCGTGGATATGAACAAGAATTTACAGGAGTCGCCCGAGACGGACGATAACGACGATAACGGGGGTGAGCTGTAATGGGCGCTATCTTCAGACGTGAGATAAAGGCGTATTTCACATCGCCTATTGCATATATTTTTATTGCCGTATTCTATGTATATACGGGAATGTACTTCGTGGGGACGAACATCTACTCCGCCACGACCGATATGACCTATGTATTCTCGGGAGTATTCACTCTTATGATGATAATGCTCCCGCTGCTTACCATGAGACTTATGTCCGAGGAGCAGAAGCAGAAGACCGATCAGTGTCTGCTGACAGCTCCCGTAAATCTCGCAGCCATCGTAATGGGAAAATTCTTCGCAGCGCTGTGCGTATTCCTCATCGGAATGGCGATATATATCCCTTACATCTTAGTGCTTTATAAGCTGGCAGGAAGCATCGCATGGGCGACTGTTATAGGCAACATGTTCGCGCTGCTGCTTCTGGGAGCAAGCTTCATTTCAATAGGCATGCTTATTTCAAGCCTTACCGAAAATCAGATAGTTGCGGCAATTGCAAGCTTTATCGTGATAATGCTGTTCTATATGATCGACGTTCTGGCAGCAAGCGTTTCCGTTGACTGGCTGAAAAACGTCATGGTATCGCTGGGCTTCTACAACAGATATTACGAATTCACAAACGGCATCATCAATATTCCCAGCATAGTATTCTTCATAAGCGTAACCTTCATCTGCAATTTCCTCACCGTAAGAGTGCTGGAAAAGCGCCGCTGGGGCTGATGTATGATCGACAATTGTCTGATATGCCAAAAACGATTCCGATAAAACCTGAAAGGAATGTCTGAATAAAAATGAGTAAGAAAAATAAGAAACAAGACGGCGAAGAGCTTATAAACGCTGCTCCTGCGGAGGATACTTCCGCCGAGAATATCGAGGAAGCTGTTTCCGACGCTCCTTCTGCCGAGGATAATGCTCCCGAGGCTGACAAGAAAAAGAAGGAAAAGTATGTAGACCCCGAAAAGGCTGCCGAAAAGGCGGAAAAGAAAAAGTACAGCCGCAGAAAGCTGAAATACGGCGGTGCCGCAACAGCTGTGACTCTTATAGTCATCGCAGTGGTGGTACTGGTGAACGTGGTATTGTCCGTGCTCTCCGACAGGATAAATATGAGCATCGACATCACTCCCGACGGCACCTTCGAGATATCTCAGGAGACTATAGATTATCTTGATACGGTCACCGAGCATGTGGATATCGTCTGCATGTCCGACGAGCTGACCTTCTCCACTTCAAACTATGTGTACTTCAAGCAGGCATATGAGGTGCTGAAAAAGTACACCATCTACAACAAGAACATCACCCTTACCTTTGTTGACATGACAAAGGATCCCACCTATGCAAACCGCTACAGTGAGCTTTACAAGGGCGATATCTCAGAGTACAGCATCGTTGTTTCCACCGACAAGAGGATAAAGGTCATCAGCATTCAGGACCTCTACAACGTTGAGATGAACTACTACACCTACTCTCAGCAGATCACCTCTTCAAAGGCGGAGCAGGAGCTGACCTCTGCGATCATGTACGTTACCGACCCCGACCCCCTGAATGCAGTGATATTCAAGAGCGAAACGGGCGGTACTTCCTATGACAATGTATATGATATCCTGTCCTCTAACGGCTATAACGTTTCCGAGATAAATCCCCTCGTTGACGAGATACCCGAGGATACCGACATCATATGCATAAACGCTCCCCTCAACGACTACGACGAGGATACCGTACAGAAGCTGTACGACTTCCTCGATAACGGCGGAAATCTCGGCAGAACGATGATCTACATCGCCGATACCTCTCAGAACTCCACCTCGAATATCGACGCGCTCCTCGCAGAATGGGGCATTGAGATAGGCGAGGGTGTTGTGGGCGACAGCAATTCCAGCAACACATCAAGCGCCAGCAACTATGTTATCGGAAACTTTATCGACACTTCCGACAATGAATATGCCGACAACGTATCCGATACATCACTTCCCGTCCTGTCCTACTATTCGCGTCCGATAAAGCTGCTCTTCGACGAAAAGGACAACCGTCTTACAAAGGCTCTCGTTTCCACCGACGAGACTGCGTTCGTGCTTACCACTGAAATGCAGGACGCTCTCAGCAACGGCGAAAATGTAGATCCCGAATACGACTCCTATGCGACCATGGCAGTGGGCAGAAAGTATATCTTCAACTCGGATAATGAGACAGTGTACAGCAATGTTCTCGTTGTGGGCTCGTCCCTTATGCTGGACGAGGGCATCACCTCCATGACCTACTATAACAACGGCGACTATTTCGTTTCCGCTCTGAATACGCTGACAGGCAAGACCAACGGAATAAGCATCGTGGCAAAGGATCTCACCGCGCAGACCTTTGATATGGATCAGAACAAGTACAACATCTGCTTCGCGGTATTCGTAATTATTATCCCGCTTATCGTTGTCGTATGCGGCATTGTGGTTTATCTCAGAAGGAGACACAAGTAATGAAGAAAAGAACAAAAGGAATTATTGCGGGAAGCTGCTGTGTGGTACTGCTGGCAGGAGCGCTTGTGGCGCTGAAGCTCACCGAGCCCGAGACCGAGGAGGAGGATAATCTCGCCTCCACCTCCGATACATCGGCTAAGACCTCCACGCTTCTCTACGATAAAAATCCCTCGGATATATCCTCCGTCGAGGTGACAAACGCAGACGGCGGATATACCGTTGAACGGTACGCCGACGATTTCTGGACCATTCCCGATATCAGCGGACTTCCTCTGAACTACACCTCGGTGAACAGCGCAGTGGAGACTCTCGCAACGGTGACTGCACAGCAGGTAGTCTCCGAAGTCCCCGAGGACCTGTCCATTTACGGACTGGATTCTCCGCAGCTGAAGGCGACTGTGCATTTCGACAGCGGCAGCGTTTCCGAAAAGACCATCCTTATCGGAGACGAGACTCCCAAGGGCGGGGAGTATTACTTCAAGCTTGAGGACAGCGATACGGTGTATACCATAAAATCGTCGGATATCTCGGTGCTGTTCTCCAAGGAGTATGACTTCATCAATCATGTTCTCTACGACAACGTGACCGACGATGATACCGAGGACGATTACGACCCCAGAAAGCTCAATTCCATGACCATAAGCCGTCCCGAGCTTGAATATGATATCGTGGTGGAGTACGACGTCCGTCAGGAATATGAGGAGATAGTCACGGGAAATTCATCTTCCTATGTGATGACAGCTCCCGTTTCGCTGGACCTGAACCCCGATAAGAGCGACGCTATGATGGAGCTTATCTTCGGACTTACAGCCTCCGACGTGGCAGCGGTAACTCCCGATGAAGCGGCGCTGGAGGGATACGGTCTGACCGAGCCTGCATGCACTGTGACCTATGATATCAACGCGGGCGCGGCTACGCTGTACATCGGAAACAAGTATTATAATGACAGCGGTGTCCCCACGGGCTATTATGTGATGCGCGAGGGACTGGAAGTGGTATATATCCTTGATACGGCGAATGTTCCTTGGGTGAGCATAGAGCCCTTAGATATCACCATGACAATGATAACCAGCACCTATATCTACTCAGTGGAGTCCATCGGGATAACCTATGACGGCAGTACCGAGACCTTCGAGCCTAACGGCGATCAGGATGATTTTGCCGTAAAGCATAACGGCGAGGACGCTGACGCAGACCTGTTCAAGTCGCTGTATCAGTATATCCTCCGCGCTCCCGCAGAGGAGATATATCTGGGCGATATCCCCGACAGTGAGCCCGATGTTACAATTACTATCAAGAACGAATACGGCGAGGATAAGCTGGAATTTTACAGCAGCGCCGACAGAAAATCAATAATCGTCCTGAACGGCAAGGCAAACTTCAAATGCAGGACGGCATATGTAGACAGACTTATCGACAATCTCGGACATTATGCGGCAGGAGAGGATATTGTCACCTCATGGTGAGTTTCGACATAATTTACAGCCATGCTGTAATATAATATATAGTGCGGCTGTGAGCGAAAATTTCTGAAATATTCTGTAACAAAAGACTTGCAAAATTATTGTAATAATGTTATAATATTGTTAAGACTAAGCAGATCAGCAGAAATGTCCGATACGGCATTATTCATACTAAACAAAAGGAGGAAAATCAGGGTGAGTGAAGCAAATGCAGCAGCTGAAAAGAACGGGGAATTCTTTTCATACAAAGGCTATCCTTTGGTAAGAAAGGGCGATGAGATCTACTACGGCAATATGTACGACAGCACCGTAGTTATGATGCAGATCCTTGAAAAGACAAAAATGGGAGATCTGGACGTGGCAAGCAGAATAAGAATGTACCAGATGAAGACCGATGAGACCCTTTCTCCTATGGAGGCTATCATCAAGCAGAGCGAGAAATCCAGCCTGTACGAGGCGCTGGATATCGCATATGTGTGGCTGTCGCGTTCCGCAGTGAACGGTTGACAGTGAACAGTCAACAATTAACAGCTGATAGTTTCGGTAAACAGTTTTGTAACTGTTTACCGTTAACTGTCAGCTGTTAACTTTTTAAAAATAACTGTTGCTTTTTAGTTTGTTTTGTTGTATAATGATTATAACATATTATTAAGGAGTGTTTGAAATGTATTCGGATATCATGGATTCAATCGGCTTCGTTTCGGGATACGACCCCGAGGTGGGAGCCGCTATGTCGGACGAGCTGAAAAGACAGCAGAGAAATCTGGAGCTTATTGCCAGTGAGAATATCGTTTCTCCCGCTGTAATGGCTGCAATGGGCAGCGTGCTGACCAATAAGTATGCCGAGGGTTATCCCGCAAAGAGATACTACGGCGGCTGCGAGTACGTTGACGTTGTGGAGAATATCGCTATCGAGCGTGCAAAGAAGCTGTTCGGAGCACAGTTTGCAAATGTTCAGCCTCACTCGGGCGCACAGGCTAACACTGCGGTCTATTTCGCACTTTTACAGCCCGGCGATACCGTAATGGGCATGAGCCTTGCTCACGGCGGACATCTTACCCACGGTTCACCCGTAAACATTTCGGGTAAGTATTTCAACTTCGTTTCCTACGGTCTGGGCGACGATGAGGTCATCGACTACGACAAGGTAGAGGCAATGGCAAAGGAAAGCAAGCCCAAGCTCATTGTTGCGGGAGCTTCCGCATATCCCAGAGTTATCGACTTCCCCCGTCTTGCTGAGATAGCTCACAGCGTAGGTGCGCTGCTCATGGTGGATATGGCGCATATCGCAGGACTTGTTGCCGCAGGAGTACATCCCTCTCCCGTGCCATATGCGGACATCACCACAACTACTACTCACAAGACATTAAGAGGCCCCAGAGGCGGACTTATCCTCACCAATAACGAGGAGCTTGCAAAGCAGATCAACAAGGCTATCTTCCCCGGAACACAGGGCGGACCTCTCATGCATGTCATCGCAGCAAAGGCTGTATGCTTCGGCGAGGCATTAAAGCCCGAGTTCAAGGAGTACGGAAAGAACATCGTTGCCAATGCGCAGGCACTTGCAAAGGGACTGCTTGACAGAGGCTTTGACCTTGTATCGGGCGGCACGGACAATCATCTTATGCTGGTAGACCTGCGTCCCTTCGGACTGACAGGCAAGGAGTTCGAGCATCGTCTTGACGAGGTACAGATCACCGTAAACAAGAACGCTATCCCCAACGACCCCGAAAAGCCCTTCGTTACAAGCGGTATCAGAGTAGGTACTCCCGCAGTGACCACAAGAGGCCTTGATACGGGCGATATGGAGCAGATAGCAGAGTTCATGTATCTTGCCGCAAAGGATTTCGACAATAAGGCTGAGGACATCAGAAAGGGAGTTAACGCTATCTGCGAGAAGCATCCTCTTTACAGATAACAGTTGACAGTTAACAGTTAACAGTGAACATCTGACAGCGTACAGTTTCGGAAAAAATTAAGAAAACCGACGGTTTTGTTATAAGCAAAATCGTCGGTTTTTTGAATACAGACAGAATAATAACTGTTAACTATTAACTGTTAACTATTAACTGGCGAAGCCTTTCCATAGCTTCCTTAGTATTCTCATGAGTATTGAAGGAGGTCAGTCTGAACCAGCCCTCGCCGTTTTTGCCGAAGCCCTCGCCGGGGGTGCCTACAACCTGAATCTCATTGAGCATGTAGTCGAAGAATTCCCAGCTGCCCATTCCGTTCGGGCATTTCAGCCAGATGTAGGGGGAATTCTTGCCGCCTGTGTACTTGATGCCGCATTCGTCCAGAGCTTCTCCGATGATGCGTGCATTTTCCTGATAGTATTCGATGTTAGCCCTTGTCTGCTTCATGCCCTCTTCGGAGAACACCGCCTCTGCGGCTCTCTGCACGGGATAGGACACGCCGTTGAACTTGCTTCCCTCGCGGCGGTTCCAGAGGGACGCTATGCTAATATCTTCGCCCTTGGAGGTCTTCATTACGAGCTTGTCGGAGATGACTGTATAGCCGCATCTCATGCCCGTAAATCCTGCAGTCTTGGACAGGGAGCACATCTCGATAGCGCACTTCTCCGCGCCCTCGATGGCGAAAATGGAGCGGGGAACGTCCGCATCGGTGATAAAGGCTTCGTATGCGCTGTCGTATATGATAACAGCGTTGTTTTTCAGTGCATAATCCACCCACGCCTTGAGCTGGTCACGGGTATAAGCCGAGCCTGTGGGATTGTTGGGGGAGCAGAGATAGATGATATCCGCATGAACATTTTCATCGGGCATTGCGGCAAAGCCGTTTTCCTCGGTGCAGTCTGCGTAGATAATCTTTCTGCCGCTCATAACGTTGGTATCCACGTAAACGGGATATGCGGGGTCGGTGATGAGCACGGTATTATCGCTGCCGAAGATATCGGTGATATTTCCGCAGTCGGACTTTGCGCCGTCGTTTATCCTTATCTCGGAAGGAGCGATATCCACGCCGAAGCTCTTGTAGTAGCCGGAAACAGCTTCACGGAGGAAATCATAGCCTGCGCCGCTGTCCTCGTAGCCGCGGAAGGTCTCCTTGACGCCCATCTCGTCCGCAGCCTTTTTCATAGCGTCCACCACAGCCTTTGCGATAGGAAGAGTAACGTCTCCGATACCCATTCTGATTATCTTAGCAGCCTTATCGGGATTAGCTTCCGAGTATGCCTTTATCTTCTTAGCAATATCTATAAACAGATAGTTTTTCTCGAGATTCAGAAAATTTTCATTGACCTGTGCCATCGGTATCATAACCTCCTAAATAATTATAAATTATCAATTATAGATCTATTTCTCCGTCGAATACCTTTTCCGCAGGACCTCTCATAAGGACCTGACCGTTTTCAAGATAGGTGATGAAAAGATCGCCGCCGCGAAGATGTATCGTTATCTCTTCGCCCTGCTTACAGTGACCGTTCAGACACGCAGCCACAGCAGTTGCGCAGGCTCCCGTGCCGCAAGCCCATGTTTCGCCGGAGCCACGCTCCCAGACTCTCATTTTTAAGGTATGGCTGTCGATGACCTCGGCAAATTCGGTGTTGACCTGTTCGGGGAACAGGGGATGCTTTTCATAAGCGGGACCGATATCCTCCAGACGGAGCTCATCTATTCCCGATGTAAAAATGACCGCATGAGGATTTCCCATGGAAACCGCGGTGATATTGACTTCTTTGCCGTTCACGGTAATAGGCTTGCTGATGAAGGTATCGCCATCTGCGTTCATGGGGATATCCTTCGGCACGAGCACAGCCTCGCCCATATTGACCTCCACGGTCTTAACAACGCCGTTTTCGGGGAAAAGCTTCAGATATTTTATGCCGCTTAAGGTATCAAGAGTTATCTCGGTCTTATCGGTCAGATGATTGTCGTACACATATTTTCCGATACAGCGGGACGCGTTGCCGCACATTTTGCCCTCGCTGCCGTCAGCGTTGAACATTCTCATGCGGAAGTCCGCCTTGTCCGAGGGAGTTATCAGCACGAGTCCGTCCGAGCCGATACCGAAATGACGATCGCTGATGATCTTCGAGACCTCCGACGGGTCGTCCACGGTCTCCTCGAAGCAGTTGACATATACATAATCGTTGCCTATTCCCTGCATTTTTGTAAACTTCATGATGAAAAGCAACCTCCTTTACAGATACTCATAAGCCTTAAGAATATCAGTCGCCACCTTGATAAGCGGCTCCCGCAGGTCCATAGCCTGCTTCTGGATATGCCTGTGAGCCTCGGGCTCGGTCAGGCTCAGGTACTGGATAAGCACGCACTTTGCGCGGTCGATGATCATTATCTCGTTGAGCTTTTTTTTGAGTGCGGCAGTCTTTTCCGCGGCTTCTCTGCGGCGTTTCCGCTCCGATGTCATATATTTCGCAGTCATTGTAAGCAGCGGAGGATTCACAGGCTTCGGCAGAACGATAACGCCTGTGCTTTCCAGCTTTTTAAAGGCGGCGTCGGCGTTTTTCTGAGCGGCAAGGAGAATGACCGCCGCGTCCGATTCCGCCGTAATATGAGCCGCAAGGGAGAGCCCGTACTCGTCCTCCAGCGGGGCGGAAATAATGACCAGTCCGAACTCGCAGGGAGAACCGGCTGAAAACTTCTGCTTTACCGATGAATCGGTCCCGACGGATATCCCGCCGAAGCCGAGCTCCTCCGATATTCCCGCAGCGATTTCCGAAAGACCGTTCAGATTATCTTCGTTTGCGGATAATATCAGTATCTTATCTTTTTCAGCCATAGCTCTGCCCCCTTGCATATTATTTTCACTGTTATTATATCATAACACATAATGGACATTTTGTCAATACCTTTTGCAGGAAAATATTCAATTTCCTGCAAAATTGCAAATAACGAATGAAATTCAGCCCCAAAATCGTAAAAAACGTGAATAATATTAAAAATATTACTGCAAAAAACTTTCAAAGCGCAAAAAAATGCCCCGATTGACAAAAAAATAATTCTGTGTTATAATAAAATAAATATTACTTATGAAAGGACGGATAGAATGAAATGCAGCAAATGCGGCGCTCAGAATGAGGATAATGAGATGTTCTGCAATTCCTGCGGCGCTGAATTGTACACGGGGGAAAACGTTAAGGAAGAAAAAAAGCCCGAGAAGAAAAGCGGAATAGCTTTCGGCATCGGCAAGGGCAAGGATAAAAAGCCGAAAAAGGCTTCTGATGATAAAAAGACAGAGGGGAAATTATCGGAGAAAAAGGACGGAAAAAATCCCGATAGAAAGCTTTCCGCCGAGGAACGGAAGAAAAAGGCTGCTCTGCGGATAAAGCTTATTCTGGGAGCGGCGGCTGTTGTCGTAATTGTGATATTGATAATCATTATCGCGGGCAGCATAGGCGCTTCAAAGGGCTCCAAGATAGCGGACAAGGTCCCTCTGGGCAGAAATATCGACTACTGCATCAAGGAAACAGGCGAGGATTTCGTTTCCTCCTCGCAGTATAAGGATATGAAGTCCGTTGCGAATTTCGACTACATCTGCGAGTCGGACAAGACCGTCAATATCAGCGGTATCACCGTTCCGCAGTGGGCAGTGCTTGTCACCGAGGACAGCAGCCGTATCCTTGATACGGTGGAGTATTACGATTTCAGCTCCCTTAAGAACGGTTGGAAGGGCGAACACTCCAATATCAGGTTCACTAAGGAGACTGTCTCCTACGGCATGGACATGAAAACAGTCAACAAGACTATCGGCTTTACGCCCTACTATACCAAGAAGACCTCCGACAACAAGTCCCTGAACTGCTACAGATACTATATAGTTGACAATGACACAGGCACCGAGAGAGTCTTCAACTACTACGTGGAATTCAATGACGTAAACGGTACGGTAGTCAACGCTTACGATACCGAGATCAACTATGTAAATTATGTTTTGGGAATAAAGTGATCTATGGAAAAAACCAAGAAAAGACTGTCTCCGTGGGCGATAGTCCTGATAACGGGCTTTGCCCTGTGTGCGGTCCTTAATCTTCTGGCGTGGATAAGCAGCGGTTTTGCGGACTTTTACACCGACAATATCTTCGTGTATATAAGCGTGCCATTTGGCTTTCTTACGTCGCTGCTGCCCTTTTCCTTCGGGGAAGTGCTGATAATCATCGGCATACTTATCGTGCTGATCGGCATACCGACGGAGATCATATTTCTCGTAAAATACAGGAAAAACAGGGAAAAAAGAAGCAGACTGCTGAAAGGCTCTGCGGTTTTTCTCTGCTGGGTCATACTGTACATACTGCTGACCGAAACGCTCAACTGCTTTATCCAGTACCACTGCACCACATTTTCGGATAAGTACTATCCCGAATACGCGGAGCAGGCGGCGCAGGGCTATACTGTGGAGCAGCTCACCGAGCTGTGCGACTACATCATCGACAACGCAAATGAGCTTGCCGAGCAGATGGAGCGGGACGAAAACGGGGAGATAATTATCCCCGACAACGCTGCGGAGCTGGCGGGAGAGTATGTGCGTGCACTCGCCGAGGATTATCCGAGGTTCGGCGGGTGGTATACGGAGCCCAAGGAAATAGCCTGCTCGCGTACAATGAGTAAGCTGGAGCTGCAGGGGATATATTTCCCCTTTTCCATGGAAGCCAATATCAACAAAGATATGCGCCCGTCCAGAAAGCCCGTCACCATGTGCCACGAGCTGGCTCACACAAAGGGCTTCATCTTAGAGGACGAGGCGGGCTTTATCTCATATCTTGCCTGCATAAATTCGGGTGATCCGCTGTTCATGTACAGCGGTTATCTGTGTGCCCTGAATTATTCTGTGAATCAGCTGTTCAAGTACGCTTCACAGGAGGAAAAGATAAGGATATCACAGAAGATAAGCAGAACAGTCTACTATGACAACACCTTCCTGACCGAGGAATACAAGGCTTCCCTTGAAAAGGACAAGGTGATAAAAACGGAGACCGCCGCAAAGGTGTCGGACACAGCAATGACTGCAAGTCTTAAATTAAACGGAGTATCCGACGGAAAGCAAAGCTACAGCAGGATAGTCGATCTGCTGCTGGAATACTATTATTATGTGATGTGAAAGGACAGTAATAAATGCTGATACTGGGAATAGAGTCCTCCTGCGACGAAACTGCCGCCGCCGTTGTGGAGGACGGAAGGATAGTTCATTCAAATATCGTGGCGACGCAGATAGAGGAGCATAAAAAATTCGGCGGAGTTGTTCCCGAGCTGGCTTCGCGGCGGCACTGCGAGAACATTTACGATGTAGCTGACAGTGCGCTGAAAGCGGCAGATGTGACCTTATCCGATATTGACGCGGTGGCGGTCACATATGCACCTGGACTTATCGGCGCGCTGCTGGTGGGAGTTTCCTTTGCAAAGGGGATAGCTATGGCAAGCGGAAAGCCTCTTGTGCCCGTGCATCATATCGCGGGGCATGTGGCTGCCAATTATATAGCTCACCCCGACTTGAAGCCGCCCTATCTCTGCCTTGTGGCAAGCGGCGGACATTCTCAGATAGTGGAGGTCCTCGATTATACGAAATTCCGCATAGTGGGCAGGACCCGTGACGACGCTGCGGGAGAAGCCTTTGACAAGGCAGCCCGTGTGCTGGGATTCTGCTATCCCGGCGGAGTGCAGATAGACAGAGCTGCTCAGACAGGAGACCCGAAAGCGTATAAGCTGCCTCACCCCAGCGTTACTGGCAGCGAGTATGATTTCTCATTCAGCGGACTTAAGACTGCCGTGATTAATATCGCTCACAATGCAGAGCAGAAGGGCGAAGAAATAAACAAGAACGACTTAGCTGCATCGTTTCAGCGGACTATCTCCGAGATACTGGTGGATAAGACCATGTCAGCGGCGCGTGCGCTGGGCTATAAGACTATCGCAGCAGCAGGCGGAGTTTCCGCAAATTCGGGAGTCCGCAGCCTGCTGGAGCGCAGATGCAGAGATAACGGCTTCAAGCTGTATCTTCCGCCGTTGGAGCTTTGCGGAGACAACGGTGCTATGATAGGTGCACAGGGCTACTATGACTATCTTGCGGGAAAGCGCGGCGATGAGAGCCTTAACGCTGTGGCTACCATGTCCATGGAGGATATATGAAAAAGCTTGATTACGATATAAAGGACGGCAATGTCTTTTTAAATCAGCCCGACTTCGACCTTGACGAGACTCTCGACTGCGGACAGGCATTCCGCTGGGAGAAAACTGGGGAGAACACCTACAGCGGATATTTTTACCGAACACCGCTGACCATATCGCAGGAGAATGGCGTGTTCACACTGTACGATACCACCGAGGAGGACTTCCTCAATATCTGGGCTGATTACTTTGACCTGTACACCGATTACGGCGAATTAAAGCGCCGCTTCTCCGAGGACGAGACCCTCAGCAAGGCATGTGCCTATGCGGGCGGGATAAGGCTCCTGCGGCAGGACAGCTGGGAGACGCTCATCTCATTCATTATCTCCCAGAACAACAATATCCCGAGGATAAAGGGGATTATCGGCAGGCTCTGCGAGAGATACGGCGGCTTTCCCGGTGCGGAGCAGCTTCAGGGGCTTGCTCCTGCGGATTTCGACTATCTGCGGGCAGGGTTCCGTTCAAAGTATCTGGCGGACTGCTGCGAGCGTGTGAACAGCGGCGAGATCAACTTGGCGGAAATAAAGCAAATGCCCATCGACGAGGCACGGCAGAAGCTGATGCTGATAAAGGGCGTGGGCAATAAGGTGGCAGACTGCGAGCTGCTTTTCGGAATGTACAAAACGGACGCCTTTCCGAAGGATGTCTGGATAAAGCGGGTCATGGAGGAATACTATCCCAACGGGCTGCCTGACTGTGTTAAGGGCTTCGAGGGCATCGCACAGCAGTATCTGTTCCATTATATGCGTACATGCGTTAATTAGTCTATAGTTTCTATAATAACGGCAGTTTGCCTTTTTGCAGACTGCCTTTTGTTATGCTGCTCTCCATGGGTTTGTTTTGTATACTCTGTACATTATTTTCCGCCGATATAAAATAATTTTTGGCAAATATCCAAAAATGTAGATAATCTGTTGACAAATACTATTCATAGGTGTATTATATAAGTATAGTAATCATATCAATAAACTATGTAATCCATATAAGGAACATCCGGGAGGTAATCAATATGTCAAAGGTATACAAGAGCACAACAGAATTGATCGGCAATACTCCGCTGCTTGAAGCAGTGAATATCGAAAAGGCACTGGGACTTGAAGCCACAGTCCTTCTCAAGCTGGAATATTTCAATCCCGCAGGAAGCGTCAAGGACAGGATCGCTTACGCTATGATAACCGACGCCGAGGAAAAGGGTATCCTCAAGGAGGGTTCCGTTATCATCGAGCCCACATCGGGAAATACCGGTATCGGACTTGCAGCTATCGCAGCTGCAAAGGGCTACAGAACAATACTTACAATGCCCGAAACAATGAGCGTTGAGAGAAGAAATATACTTAAAGCGTACGGCGCAGAGATCGTCCTCACCGAGGGCGCAAAGGGCATGAAGGGAGCTATCGCCAAGGCAGAGGAGCTCGCTAAGGAGATAGAAGGCGGCTTTATCCCAGGACAGTTCAATAACCCCGCAAACCCCGAAATGCACAAGAAAACCACAGGTCCCGAGATTTGGAACGATACCGACGGCAAGGTGGATATCTTTGTTGCAGGCGTGGGTACAGGCGGCACTATCACAGGCGTCGGCGAGTATCTTAAGTCGCAGAATGCGAACGTTAAGGTGGCAGCGGTTGAGCCTGCGGATTCTCCCGTGCTTTCGCAGGGCAAGGCAGGTCCTCATAAGATACAGGGTATCGGTGCAGGTTTTGTTCCCGATACGCTGAACACGGGCGTGTACGATGAGATAATCCCCGTAAAGAATGAGGATTCCTTCACCGCAGCAAAGCTTGTTGCAAAGAAGGAGGGCGTTCTTGTGGGAATTTCCTCGGGTGCTGCGCTCCATGCGGCAATTGAGCTTGCAAAGCGTCCCGAGAACAAGGGCAAGACCATAGTAGCCCTTCTCCCCGACAGCGGCGACAGATATTATTCCACTCCGCTGTTCATCGAATGAAAAACAGTTAACAGCTTACAGTTAAAAATTAAGGTGCAGAGAGCGATTTTTCTGCACCTTTTTTGATAATAACTGTTAACTGTTAACTGTCAACTGCATATTCCGTTCCAGCAGCAGTCTCCGCAGATATGGGAGCGCTTTCCTGCAGACAGGATATTGTCCTGCACAAGCCCCGCAAACTCGGAGTAGGGAAGAGTATCCCCCTCGGAGAGTCCGCAGAGTGTAAGTGCGCGGTTGTCGTAGCTGCTCACCTTGTCGCAGGAATCGCAGCAGTGTTCATTGTTGTGGGGGCATTTTCCGCAGATGATGTCCTCGGAGACGGTCAGCGTGATATAGGGGTCCTCCCGATTGAGCATGCCGATGATGTCCGTCATATTTTCGGTGAAGTCCTCATCGTAGCCCTTCCCCCTGAAAAAGGCTATGCACATTCCATGGTGAGGCCGCAGTTTACAGCTTTGCATATTTTCCCACCCTGTTTGAAATGAGGACAGCAAGTGCTATCTTGATAAGGTCGGGAATGATAAAGGGAAACACGCACCAGCCCAGCGCGGTCATAAGTCCGACAGCGCCGCTGCTCTGAGCGTATACTATCATGAACCAAGCTGTGCCGAAGGCATAGCAGAGGATAAGTCCCAGTACCATGGAGATCACCATAGGAACAAGGCTTGTGCCGAATTTTGAGGTGATGAGCCAGTAGATGAGTGCGGAAAAGAGGAATCCGACGATATATCCGCCCGTTGTTCCGAGGATGATCCCGAAGCCTCCCGAAAAGCCTGCAAATACGGGGATGCCGATCGCTCCTAAGAGAATGTATGTGAGCACGGCGAAGGTACCTCTTTTGCCGCCGAGTATCCCCAGAGCGCAGAACACTCCGAAGGTCTGGAGGGTAAAGGGCACGGTGGTGGGAATGGATATCCAGGAGCATATGGCGATAAGCACGGCAAACATTCCGATGAATGCCAGCTCCTTTACGGTGAATATGGGTTTTCTTTCCTTGTTTTCAGTTGCTGCAGTTTCAGACATGAGCTTTTCTCCTTTTTCCATGGATATTATTTTTATTACATCTTTATTATACCATAAAAAAACGATTTGTCAACATTTCTAATTTTGTAAAGGTGACAATTCAAAAGTGGGAAAAAACATAATAAAACGGCGCGTCTGCGCAAATAATAGAAAGGATAAGGATAAATATGCATTTGTAAATTTTTTTTGAATTTCAAGGAGAAAAGGCAGATATGACAAAGAAAACATCTGCGCTCATAGGAGCGGCATCGGGACTGTTAAACGGACTTTTCGGCTCGGGCGGCGGAGTTATCGCAGTGCCCATGCTGGAGAAAAGCGGCGAGGAGCCGAAAAAAGCCCATGCGGAAAGCCTTGCGGTGATACTTCCGCTGTCCTTAGTTTCTGCGGCGGTATATCTGTTCAGAAACGGGGATATCATCAGAGCCGAGGACATGTGGATGATCCCCGCCGGGCTGGCGGGAGCGACGCTTGGGAGTCTGTTTATGAAAAGGATATCCGTGGGGATATTAAAGAAAATATTCGGGGTGCTGCTGATAATATCCGGAGCGAGGATACTCTTCCTATGATATACGCAGCAGCATTTCTGACGGGCTTTCTCTCGTCGCTGGGAGTGGGCGGGGGAGTTATCCTTATCGTGTACCTGACGGTCATCGCAGGGGTGGAGCAGCTGACCGCACAGGGGATAAATCTGATATTTTTCCTGCCGATAGCGCTGCTTTCGGTAATTATCCATCGGAAGAACAAGCTTATCGGCATAAAGCAGCTTATCCCCGCGATGATAGTGGGGAGCATATTTTCCGCAGTCGGAGCACTTGCGGCGGAGCTTATCGGCGGTGAACTGCTGCGGAAGGGGTATGGCATTTTCGTGATAATACTCGGGATAAGGTCGCTGCTTCAGAAAAGCGAAAAAAAAGCCCCGCAGGAAAAGTCCTCTCCTGCGGAGCATAGGTGAGCATATATTATCAGTAATCAAGACCGAAGACTGTTTCAAAGTCATTCATGATGATTTTGCCCATAGCGTCGAGCTCCTCCTCGGTGATGTCGAGGAAGTCCTTATCTGCGCTGACTGCGGGAATGGGATCCTTTGCGAATCTGACGGAGATCACTGTTCCGTCCATGAGATCCTCACCGTCGGCAGAGGTGAGGCTGTTAAGAGAAATTGCCGCGCTGCCTGCGTCGCTTGTGATGGAGCCGTTTATGGACACCGTCTCACCATCGACATTTGTGAACACCAGCGAAAGAGCACCTGTATCCTTAACATATGTAAGAACGGAGCTTGCGGTATTTATCTCTTCGTTTTCGGTCAGAGAGTATACAGCGTTCCATACGGTAGTGCCGTCAGTAGTGGTCCCCTTGAAGAAATCGGCATTGAAGCTTTCGGTGCTGCCGTTATTGTTCACATTGAAATAAAGGGATATCTTATCGGACTTGTCGGGCTTGGCTCCGAATACCAGTCCGCCGGAGATATCATCTGTGTAGTCATCGGTGGTGAATCTTCCGCTGAAGGTCATCGACATGAGCATATGAGTCTTGCTGTTGATATTGAAAACAAGAGACATTTCCGCGTCAAGGGTGTCACGGAGCTGCTGCTCGAACTGGTCCCATTCTTCCTCGGTGTAATAATCGGAGTAGCTTTCCTTGTAGAAGTCTGCCATGATATCGTCGAAAAGGACGCTGTCTATGGAATAGGTGATAACGTCCGCCTTGACGTCCTCGCCCTCAACTGAGATATCCGCTGTCACGGAGGAGATGCCTATGCGGTCGATGTAATCGGAATACTTATTGTCATCGTCGGCATCTTCTGTCTCGGTGCCGTTGATCATATCCTTAACGGACTCTATCGCTTCCTTAATGCTGTTGATGGTATCCTCGTCAAGAGCGTAATTGCTGCCTGCGCCTGTGCTGAAAATGGAGTAGTCCAGCTTGTCGGAGAAGGTGTCGAGATCGACGAAATATGCATATTCCGATGTGGGACCTGTCACCGCAGCGGAAAGCTTCTGCTTGTCAGCGGAGAGCTTCAGGTCCAAAGTGCCCTTGTCGGAGGACATGGAAAGTCCTATCAGCTGATAGTCGGACTTATCCGAGCCCGAAAAATAGGCGGAGTAGTCCGTATCCTTTGTATCAACGGTGATATATGCCGTGCCCGATTCCAGAGCGGAGGCTGCCTGTGCGGCGATACCCAGCTCGTCGGGTCTGATAAGTGCCTGTGCGGTATTTTTTGCCGCCAGAGTCACATATTTATTGGGTTCTTCTTCCATAAGTTTTTTATAATTGGTGCAGCCTGTGAGAGAAAGTCCCAGAGCTGCAGCGGTAAGCGCCGCCGAGATCTTTTTGACCGATCTGATATTCATATATGATGCCCTCCAAAGCAATAAATGTCACCATTATGATACTATAAATCCATGACTTTGTCAAGGTGCGATTTATATTAATTTTACTGCGGATACACAGTGCTGTTAGTCAAATCTGATAAACCGCTGAGCTGATCGTTTCACGACATGCTCATCAGCGGATCTTCAAGTGTCGGAAACGATGGCTTCGCTTTTGAACGGTGCTTTCTTAATAATTATTCCTATTTTGTTGTTGACTTTTCGGAGATTATGTGTTACAATGTTTGTATAATATTCTGATAAGGAGCAGGAATGTAAAATGGCTCTTGCAAGCTTTAATGAATTTAATGAAATGCACCTGTCCGTTTTACAGGAGCTGGGAAATATGGGCTCGGGCGGCGCTGCGACAGCTCTTGCCACGATGCTTAATACCGCGACGGATATCTCCGTGCCCACCGTCCGTAAGATGGGAAAGCAGGAGGCGGCGCGGCTCATCGGCGCCCTTTGCGCAGGCTCTCATCCTCTTCTGATAAAGCTTGGCGGCGATTTCGGAGGATATATCCTTCATCTGCTGCCCTATGCGTATATGGAGCGGGTAGTGCAGACCTACTTCCCCGACGTCCCCGTAAGATCTGCCGACGATATCAACGAAATGACCGAATCGGTGATAAACGAGACCGTCAATATAACTACCGCGGCGTATGCAAACTCTCTGGCGGAGCTTTCGGGAATGTGCGTGGACATCTCCACTCCCGGACGGGTCACCGATATGGGAGAGGAAATTTTTTCAATATATCCCCCCTCCGAGGAGACCGTATTTTTTGTAAACAATTCAATTGTCATAAAGGACGCGGGCTGTACGGGAAATATGGTGTATTTCCCCGAACTGAACAGCGTATGTGAAATGATGAACAGGATAGGAGTGCCCTGCTGATGCGGGCGGCTCCTTTTTTGTGATCATCTGATGAAAAGCGAGGAATGATTTTGTCAAGGATATATCCCCTTTTTTCGTCCAGCAAGGGAAACTGTACATATATCGGCAATAAGACCGAAGGGATACTTATTGACTGCGGAGTGTCCTACAGCCGCATAAGAAAAGCTCTTGCCGATTGTGGGATAAGCATCGAGAATGCAGTGAAGGCAGTGTTTATCACTCACGGACATTCCGACCATGTCAGCGGACTGAAAACTCTTTCAAAAAAGCTTTCGGTGCCCGTGTACGCCCGCAGACAGACCCTTGACGGGCTCGTGGACGGCGGGCTGCTTGCCGAAGGCAGGGAAATGGACGGCGAGATAAACTTGGGCAGCTGCAGGGTCAGAGCCTTCTCCACCTCTCATGATGTGCCCTCCTGCGGCTATCGGATAGATTTTTCCGGGGGAAGCTCCTGTGCGGTATGCACCGATCTGGGCTTTGTCTCCGAGGAGGTCGTGAACAGTCTGAGAGGCTGCAAGGCGGTGCTTATCGAGTCGAATTACGATAACGAGCTGCTGAGCGGCTGCGATTATCCGTCATATCTGAAAAGCAGGATACGCTCGAACAGCGGACATCTGTCGAATACGGACTGCGGTGCTCTCTGTGCGCAGCTTATCCCATACGGAACCGAGAAATTCATTCTGGGACATCTTTCACGGGACAGCAATACTCCCGAAAGAGCGCTGCTTGTCAATGAACAGCTGCTGTCGGAGCATGGCTTTTTAAAAAACAGGGACTATATAATGACCGCCGCCCTCCCCGACGGACAGGGAGAGTTTACGGCGTTCTGAACAGTACAGCATTACAGTCAGCCGCGTGAAGCGGCTGATTTTTTGTGCGTAAGACCCTGTGCTTGACTTTTGTTTCGGATTATGCTATGATTATCATAATGGATCGGAGGTAAAATATATATGCGATTTCTGTTTGTGGGAGATATTGTGGGGAGCCGCGGCTGCAGGTTTGCAGCGTCTAAGGTGCCGGAGATAAAGAAGGAATACGGCGTTGATATTGTCATTGTCAACGGGGAAAACTCCGCCGACGGCAACGGGATAACTCCCTCTTCTGCGGATATGCTTTCCTTTGCGGACGTTATCACCACGGGCAACCATGTTTTCCGCCGCAGGGAGATATATGATACTCTGAACGGGAACTGCAATATAATCCGTCCCGCAAATTATCCCGAGGGCGCGCCCGGCAGGGGAATGTATATGCTCGATATGGGAAGGGCACAGGTGGCTGTCATAAATCTGATGGGTACGGTGTTCATGGACGCTCTGGATAATCCGTTCACGGTCATAGACAGCCTGCTGGAGGAGATAGATACTCCGAATATAATCGTGGATATCCACGCAGAGGCTACCTCCGAAAAGAAGGCACTGGGACAGTATCTGGACGGGAGAGTCACCGCTGTGATAGGAACTCATACTCATGTGCAGACCGCGGACGAGACCGTTCTCCCGAATGGAACGGCGTATATCACCGACGCGGGCATGTGCGGAGCGGAGCTTTCCGTGCTGGGAGTGAAGAGCGATATCATAATAAACAAACTGAAGAACAAGCTCCCGAACAGGTTTGTCGAGTCGGAAAATCCACCCTTTTTAAACGGCGTAGTGGCGGAATTCGACGAAAAAGTCGGTAAATCTGCCTATATAAATCGTATTTTGATTAGATAAAACAGCGAAATATTTTTGCAGCTATTGATTTTAATGCAAAATTGGAGTATACTTTTTGTAAAGGTATTGCTCCGCCAATTAACTGATGACGGGTCTCGGAAGCGGGGCAATCAGAAAATTTAACAGTTAATTGGCGGAGCAATATTATCCTTTGCAGAGGAACTATTCCTCAAAACCAATCAGGGAGGTTACGCAAATGGAAGTCCTCAAGGTATCTTCAAGGTCAGTCCCCAATTCGGTGGCGGGAGCAATTGCCAGCGTCGTCAGAGACGAGGGCGCTGTTGAAGTGCAGGCTATCGGCGCAGGCGCTATCAATCAGGCTGTGAAGGCAATAGCTATCGCAAGGGGATATCTTACTCCTGTGGGAGTGGATCTGATCTGTATCCCCACTTTTGCAAATATCAATATCAACGGCGAAGACAGAACCGCGATCAAAATGATCTGTGAAAAACGATAATCAAAAAGGTCCCCGTTCAATGCGAACGGGGACTTGATCTTTTATAGCTTTATTATTTCCGAGGTCTCCCTGTCGTATACCGCGTTTGCCTTGTGAGCATTTTTAACGTTTCCCTTTTTGGTGGTGATATTATCGGTTATGGTATTTGTGTAGTACATCCCGGTAATAATATTATCAGTGCGGGGAGCGGTTTTTTTCTTTCTTTTGCTCATATTTACAGGAACCTCTTGAGAGAGTCGATATACTGCTGCTCCCGTGAGAGCATTTCCTTTGCCTGCTTTGCCGCCTGCGGAGACAGGTTTTTGGTGCCGTTGAGCGCCTTGTTGATGTCGATAATGCCCATATTTGTGCCCTGTATCATCATCTCGGCGATGTGCTCGGAGCTGTTGTCCCGTGCAAGCTCGAAGGCGATGCCTGCCTTTGACATGACCCGCTTCATCACGGGCAGCCGCTGAGGGGTATTGCTGTTACCGCGCATGCTGCTTGCCACTGCGTTGGACTCGTTATGATACATGTTCAGCTGCTTGCTGAGCTCCTTTTTCAGCTCGCCGTCGGATACCTTCGGAAGTACCTGCCTTATGGCATAGGTGCCCATGGCGGCGTTCTGATACAGTGAATTTTCAAGATTTGACTGTTTCATGCGTATGAGTTCTCCTTTCGGTCGTTTTCGGGAATACTCCCATGATTATTATTCCACCCCGAAAATAATTATTAAAGGAAAATACATTGCAAAAAGCTAATAAATGTGTTATTATATATGATAAGTATAAAAGTGACGGCGGAAATATCCGACGGAGGAACACCCATTTAACGGAAAGGAAAAGCTAATGAACAACTACTCAGGAACAAAGCCCGAATCATTCATCAAACGCATACTCAAAGGCTGGATGTACTATATTATGGGATTCGTTATGAATCTGTGGCTGGTCACGGTAATGATGGCAATGGCTTCGGATTTTCTTATTGTAAAATTTTTTCTTGGTATCGCCGCGCTTGTGGTGATAGACGGACTGTTTTTCAATTATGCATATAATGCCGCAAAACGTGACCGTGAGCTTATAAAATTCCACGGCATGGAGCGGGATAAGACAATGTCGCTGAAGCTGGCGCTGCTGGTGCCCATATTCGGCTATATAATGTATATCCTGCTGTTTCTGGTGAAATTAGGCGTATTCGACGGAACTATCCTCGGAGAGAACGGATTTAACTATTATATCCTGTTAAATCTACACACGCTGCCGTGGATAGCCATGATAACCGACGGAAGGACTCTTGAATATCTCACATGGGGAGGAATGTTCGGACTGCTGCTGATACAGCTTACAGAGCCTGCGGCTATCGTCCTGACCTATGAGCTGACCATGAGAGAGGTAGACGTTAAGGAGATACTCTTTTACGGGAAGAAGAAAAAGACCGGGCAGAAGTGATGCTCTGTGCAGGATTTTAAAATTTTGAGGAGTGACGGATAATGAAAAAAATGATGACAATACTGTCGGCGGCTGTGCTGTTCATTCTGATATGCGGTTGTCCTTTAAGCGCTTCGGCGGCTTCCGATGTGCCTGTGCTGAAGGTATCAAATGTTGACAGCACCTCAAACAGGCTGAAATGGACAAAGGTGGACGGCGCTAAGTCGTACATAATTTTCCTTCGAAACGAGGAAAGCGGAAAATATGTGAAAAAAGCCGAGGTAAAAGGAACGTCCTGCAGGAGCAAAAATCTTGAGCCGAATACGAAGTATACGTACAGAATAGCCCCGAAATTTTCGGACGGAAAAATTGGAAAGCCGTCAGCAGCGGTGAGCGTCTATACCTGCAATTATGTTGGCAGACAGCCTAACAGCTCGTTTGCCGCAGAGCAGGGAGAATGGATATATTTTTCGTCCGGATACTGCGGTTATTATGATGAAGTTGGAGTTAAGTATACTCTGAGCAAAATAAAAAAAGACGGTACGGGGCTTGCAAAGATAAATGACGATTATGCTGAATACATAAATGTTATAGGAAATGATATTTATTATTTGAACTGTGAAAGCGGAGAACTGAAAAAAGTAAATGGTATCAGCGGAGAAGAACAGGTCCTGTTTGAAGAAGACGATAATTGGATAACCGATCTCATCGCAGCCGGTGACATGCTCTATTATGTTACAGGGCACAGCGATCACGAGGAAGTTCGGAACGATTACAAGCTTTATGCAATGAGTACAGACGGCACGGAAGCACGATATATAATGACCTTCGGCAATGCATATAACAGTTATTCCGCAAAATATATAGGGATCCGGGATAATAACATTTGCTTTGGATATAAAGTGGTCAATGAAGTGTGGGATGAAAGCGAATTTGACGGTGAACCCATAAATATTCGTATGGAGGATACGGGAGAATATCGCATAGTCGGAATAAACGAATACGATACGACGGATATGTATAGCTTTGAAATTTCAGATTCTTCATGCAGTGAAATAAGGAATGGGATATTTTATTATAGTAATGAGGATATGATCGGACACTTCGATCTTGAAAATCCCGATAACAGACAGGAAACCGAACTTTCTGCCATAAGTTATATGGAGGTAAATGGAGGAATAGTGTATACTTCACTTAATTCCGACAAAAACAGAGAATTTGATATCTGTATCGGCGATGAAAAAAAAGTTTACTTTCCGGAAGGATTTGCGGACTATTCATTGTTTGATGACTTTGCAGTTTTTCTGACTAATGACGGCGATATCAAGATTATTAATTATTACGAGCAGGGTTGAGCGGATATCAGATAAATCCCCGAAAACCGCTTGACAAATCCGATAAAGTGTGATAATATGGATTCATGAAACCGAATAATATAAATGCGGCGACGGAAAGAAAAGCGGAAAAGCGGCTTCAGAGAGCTTTCGGACGGTGCAAGAAAGCGCATGCTCCCGTAATATACATTCCCGAGCAGAAAATGTGAACGGCTTTGCTTATTAGCATTTTACGTTTGGACGCGTTAAGTCCTTTGAGGTTATCTGCGTCATTTTATGCGGATAATAAACCGAGGTGGTACCGCGGAAATACTCGGAGCAGTATTATCGTCCTCTGACAGCTATGCTGTCGGAGGATTTTTGTTTTGACGGAGGATATTATGCAGACGGTAAGCGCAAAGACGATACTTCAGAAGGGCAGCGGTGAGGAATGGTTCGGCACTGACTTTAATATGAATCTCTACCGCGGCTGCTGTCACGGCTGCATCTACTGCGACAGCCGCAGCGACTGCTATCATGTGGAGGATTTCGATACCGTAAGGGTCAAGGAAAACTGCATCGAGCTGCTCCGAAATGAGCTGCGCCGGAAGGTGAGAAGCGGCGTTATCGGAACGGGTGCAATGAGCGACCCGTACAATCCCTTTGAGCGGGAAGAGTGTATCACCCAAAAGTCGCTTATGCTTATCGACGCGTACAATTTCGGCTCGGTGATGATAACAAAATCCGCCCTTATTGCCCGAGATGCGGATATCTATGCCGATATTGCGGCACATTCTCCTGTGATGTGCCTTATGACGATAACTGCCGCCGATGATAAGCTCTGCGGTATGATAGAACCAAACGTTTCACGAACTTCCGAAAGATTCGAGGCGCTTGCGAAGCTGTCCGAAAGGGGGATATTCACGGGGATAACGATGACTCCTGTGCTGCCCTTTATCGAGGACAACGAGGACAATATCCTGCGCATTGTGCGCACTGCAAAGGAATGCGGAGTGAGGGCAGTATATCCCATGTTCGGAGTGACGCTGCGGGCAAATCAGCGGGACTATTTCTTTGACAGGCTGGACGAGCTTTTCCCGGGAATGTCCGACAGGTACAGAAGATATTACGGCGAGCGGTACGGCTGTACATCGCCATATGCGAAGAGGCTGTATCAGCGGTTTGCGGAGGAATGTGAGAAGCTGGGCATACTATATCAGATGAAGGATATAGTTTCCTCGTACAAAATGGGGTACGGGGATATGCAGCTTTCGTTTTTCTGATAAAGGGAGGATGGCATGGATAATTCAAAAAAGCATAAAATAACGGTCTGTGTTATTCTGTTCATTTCGTTTGTATTGGTGTTTTCGTTCATACTTGCGGTGTCGCTGGTGCCCACGATAATCGGCAACGACAGGGGAACGGCATGCACGATAGGACAGATCTCGGAGGATATCCTTGTATTTGTCCTGCTGTTCGTATTTATCCCCGCCGAGAAGAAAATAACCGCGAAAACGGAGCTTTCTCCGCTATGGTACAATGTATCGCTGTTTTCAGCGGCAGCTGTCGTTTCTGCGGTATCGCTCCTGTCTATCGACAGCTGGCTTGCCATGATAGAGCCCGCCGATACGGGCGCATTCATGGAGAATTTCCTGCTGGGCTTCGGCGTGCCTATGTCGGTGTATCTCCTTGTGGGCGGATCTGTTGTTATGCTTATTGTCAGGCTTTTATACGAGCTGGTGCTTTCGTTTCGGTAATAGGTGTGTCATTGACAGGAGGTGCAAAAATGGATCCAAAGCTGATCAATATAATGTGGTCAATAAGTTTGATTTTAATCGGTATCGCAACAATTATACTGGCAGGAGCTAATATTGCTGCGATAGAGCTGCCTGATCTTATAGTAAGAGTATTAGGGGTGATCGATCTGGTATCGCTTCCCGTTTTAGCATTTTCAACTGTAAAAAAGAGCAAAAGCAAAAAATAAAAACTTTACTGAAAGGTCGTGATAACAATGAGATCGTCCGACGTTCTCATTGCTTACAGCTCATTTTCGGAATAATATCTTTGAAAGTGAGGGAGCATATTGAAAATGCTGATAACAGGCGGGACTGTCTTTGTCAGCCGATATATGGCGGAGTATTTCGTCCGGAGAGGGGACGAGGTATTCGTACTCAACCGTAACAGCCGTCCTCAGTCAGAGGGTGTGACGCTTATTGACTGCGACAGGCATGATCTGTCCGACAGGCTGAAGGGTATATGCTTTGACTGGGTGCTGGATGTCACCGCTTACAATGAAACGGATATTTCCGCTCTTCTTGACGGTCTTGGGGACTTCGGCGGATATGTGCTGATAAGCTCAAGCGCAGTATATCCCGAAACGCTGCCGCAGCCCTTTTCAGAGGAAATGTCCTGCGGATATAATATCCACTGGGGAGATTACGGCACAAACAAGCTTGCGGCGGAAAGACTTCTCCAGAGCCGCGTGCCGTCTGCGTATATTATCAGACCGCCATATATGTACGGGAGGATGAACAACCTTTACCGTGAAGCCTATATATTCGATTGTGCGGAGAAAGAACATCCTGTCTATGTTCCGCATAACGGAGAAATGCCGCTGCAGTTCTTCGATATCGGGGATCTGTGCCGCTTTGTTGAGATCATCACAGAGAAAAAGCCTTCGCAGAGGATATTCAATGTGGGAGATCCTGCGGCGGTGACTGTCCGTGAATGGATCGGTCTGTGCTTTGAGGTCATGGGAAAGCATGCTGAAATAATAAGCGCTCCCGAAGGTGCCGAGCTGTGCAGATATTTCCCGTTCCGCGACTATGCGTATATGCTGGACATTTCAAAGCAGCAGGAACTTATGCCCTCTGTCAAGCCTTTGGAAACGGGCTTGAGGGAGTCCTGCGAGTGGTACCTGCTGAATAAGGACAAGGTACGCAGAAAGGACTTTTTCGGATATATTTCGGAGAATTTCAGATAATGTAAAACCGTTTGCACACAAGCAAGCTGATATAAAAATAAATGGAGGAAAAAATAATGACTGTATACGAAGAACTGGTAAGAAGAGGACTTATTGCGCAGGTCACCGATGAAGCGGAGATCAGCAAAATGGTAAACGAGGGCAAGGCTACCTTCTACATCGGCTTTGACCCTACTGCGGACAGCCTGCATGTAGGTCACTTTATGGCGCTTTGTCTTATGAAGCGCCTGCAGATGGCGGGCAACAAGCCTATCGTGCTCATCGGCGGAGGCACCGCTATGATAGGCGACCCCTCCGGCAAGACCGATATGCGCAAGATGATGACCAAGGAGACCATTGCTCACAACGTTGAGTGCTTCAAGAAGCAGATGTCGAGATTCATCGACTTTTCCGATGACAAGGCTATCATCGTCAACAATGCAGACTGGCTGCTCGACCTGAATTATATCGACGTTCTCCGCGAGGTGGGCGCATGCTTCTCCGTCAACAAGATGCTGACCTTTGAGTGCTATAAGCAGAGAATGGAAAGAGGACTTACCTTCTTAGAATTCAACTACATGATAATGCAGAGCTACGATTTCTACATGCTGTTCCAGAAGTACGGCTGCAACATGCAGTTCGGCGGCGACGATCAGTGGGCTAATATGCTGGGCGGCACCGAGCTTATCCGCAAGAAGCTGGGCAAGGACGCTCATGCCATGACTATCAATCTGCTGCTGAACTCCGAGGGCAAGAAGATGGGCAAGACCGTCAGCGGCGCTGTATGGCTCGACCCCGAAAAGACGACTCCCTACGATTTCTACCAGTACTGGAGAAACGTTGACGACGCAGACGTCATCAAGTGCATGAAGATGCTGACCTTTATCCCTGTTGAGGAAATTGAGGAAATGGAGCGTACTCTCGAGGGAGCGGCTCTCAACACTGCAAAGGAGCGCCTTGCGTACAGCCTGACAGAGCTTGTCCACGGAAAGGAAGAGGCTGACAAGTGCATGGCTGCGGCAAAGCAGCTGTTCGGCGGTTCGGGCGATTCGGAGAATATGCCCTCCACCGAGATAGCGGCTGCGGATACCGACAACGGCGAGATAGGTATCCTCGACCTGCTTGCAAAGACAGGACTTGTTCCCTCCAGAAGCGAGGGCAGACGTCTTGTTCAGCAGGGCGGTATCTCCGTAAATGACGAGAAGATCACCGACCCCAACGGAAAAGTAAACATCTCCGAGCCCGTTATCATCAAGAAGGGCAAGAAGGTATTCCACAAGGCTGTATTAAAGTGAGCTGACGGAAATGACGGGAATATATATCCATGTGCCGTTCTGTCTGAGAAAATGCAGCTACTGTGATTTTTATTCCGTGAAGTTTTCGGAAGAGTCCGCAGAGGCTTACACAAGCGCCGTGATACGAAATTTACGGCGCTATGCGCCCTCTGCGGATTCCGTATATTTCGGCGGAGGCACTCCCACGCTGCTTTCACCTGCACAGATAGGACGCGTTTTAAATGAGATAAGACTTTCGGACGATGCGGAGGTTTCCATGGAATGCAACCCGAAAACTGCGGACAGGGAAAAATTCGCGGAATATAAGTCCGCGGGGATAAACCGCATCTCGGTGGGAGTGCAGTCGCTTATCGACAGAGAGCTTTCCGAAGTGGGACGGCTCCATGACTCTGCGGAAGCTGTCCGCTGTATCGGGGATATTTACTCTGCGGGGATAGATGATATTTCTGCGGATATAATGCTTGGGCTGCCTTACCAGACAGCGGAAACTCTGACCGGGACCATAAACGGACTGTTAAAGCTGCCCGTCAGTCATATTTCGGCGTATATGCTGACCGTGGAGGAGGGGACTCCCTTATCTGCGGACGATGCGCTCCTTGAGAATATCCCCGACGGAGACGGTCTGGCGGACCTGTATCTGCTGACCTGTGATATCCTTGAAGGGGCAGGCTTTGCACGGTATGAGATATCAAACTTTGCAAAGCATGGCATGGAGTGCAGGCATAATCTGAAATACTGGAAATGTGAGGACTATATCGGGATAGGTCCTGCGGCACATTCCTGTTACAAGGGAAAGCGGTATGCTGTGCCGAGGGATATCGGAGCTTTTATTGAAAATGATATACAGCAGGAGATCGTCACCGATGATGAGCCGCTGACCGAGGAAGAGCGGATAATGCTTGCGCTGCGGCTGTCGGTGGGGATAGACCCGCAGGAATATTCCTGCACAGAGCAGCTTATCGGGCGTGCCGAGCCGCTTGTCAAGGCAGGCTTTCTTAAAAAGACGAACGGCAGGATAAGTCTCACCGACAAGGGCGCACTTGTATCGAATGATATAATAGTACGACTGATAGAATGAAAGGACAATACAATGTTTAATGTAACTTTGCCCGGAACGGGAGGAATGCTGCCGCTGCCGAGCCGATCTCTGACGGGACTTTTCGTGACCCACAACGGCAGTGCACTGCTTATCGACTGCGGCGAGGGCATGCAGATAGCCCTTGCAAAATGTGGCTGTAAGCTTGCGCATCTGGATATTATCCTTATCACACACATTCACGCGGATCATACGGCGGGACTGCCGGGGCTGCTTTTATCGGCGGGAAATTACGGCAAGATCTCACCGCTGGACATATACTGTCCCGAGGGAGCGGGCGAGCAGCTGCAAAAACTGATGTGCATCTGTCCCGAGATACCCTTTGAAGTGCGTATCCATGAGCTTTCCATGAGCGAGAGCTCGCAGCTTATGTGGAATGATATCGAGATAAATTCCCTGCCGCTGATGCACAGGGTGAACTGTCTGGGATATAGTCTGTGTGAAAAGCGGCTGCCCGTATTCGACCCGAAAAAGGCGGAAAAGCTTGGTATCCCGCCGAAAATGCGGAAGCTGCTTCACAGCGGCGGCACTGCGGAGATAGGCGGGAAAATATTCACACAGGCAGACGTGGTATCGGAGTACCGCCGTCCGCTGAAGGTGACCTACGTCACCGATACGCTGTACTTTGACGGTATTGCAGAGTTTGCGGAAAATTCCGACCTGTTCATCTGCGAGGGAATGTACGGCGATGATGAGTATATCCCGAAAATGACGGAGAAGCGGCATATGGTGTTCTCGCAGGCGGCAAGGCTGGCTGCGGCGGCAGATGTGGTGGAATTGTGGCTGACCCATTACAGTCCTGCGCTGCCCGAGCCTGCGGAGTATGAAGGGTTTGTCCGTGGGATATTTGCGAATACGGTGGTTTCTGCGGACGGGCAGAAAAAGGAGATCAGATAGCACTGACTGCGGAGGCGTCTTACTATGGATATACAATTAAAATTGGCAGTGCCCGGAGACGAAAAGCTGATCCATGAGATGAAGTACAGATCCTTTCTGCCGTTATATGAGCGTTATCATGATGATGAAACGAGCCCTGTAAATGAAAAGATCGGCAAGGTATCGGCGCAGCTGAAAAGCAGCAGCACCGACTACTGTTTATTATGAGAAAAAACGGAGCTGAATGTGACGATGAATATGTGATTTGCTTTTTTCATCGGAAGGAGGATAGCTATGGAAAAAATAATTTCCGTAAAGGATAAAACGCTCGGGCAGCTTCACGGGCGGGACTGCATTTTCGTTTCGTCGGTAACTCAAAAGGACGATAAGCTGTCTGTCAGCGGAGAGATAAACGGGCTTCTTGCGGAAAAAGTCGGTGAGGATAAGCAGATAGAGTACACGCTCACATTTCACGGAGTGATCGCATATTATGTCTGTGAGCTTGATACTTATCTGAATACCGATACGATATCCGATGAACACAGCGATCTTGATATTGTGGAAAACAGCAGGTGGCTCGGATCGCTGCCGATAAGAACGGACATTGACAAAACGATGTACAGACATTATCGGATGTTGACTTATGATTTTGTTTACAATATCATTGCTGATTCTTATGAGATGAAATGTGATTTTGTCAAGGAATGATTTGTGCAAAACATAATAAAACCTGTCGAAAAAGCGGGCAATGTATTGTAAAAAACATAAAAGTGTAAAAAGGGAGTAA
>JBJESJ010000069.1:0-2654 GCA_051882725.1 Oscillospiraceae bacterium | reverse complement strand
ACAGGCAAAGCGCATATCGGATATGCAGCACAATATTATCCTGACAATGGCGGATATCGTGGAAAGCCGCGACGAGAATACGGGAGGACATATCCGCAGAACAGCGGAATATGTGCGGATAATCGCCGAAAAGCTGCGGGAAAACGGACAGTACAGCGATATCCTGACCGACGAGTATATCGAGGATATGATAGTTGCCGCTCCCCTGCACGATATGGGTAAGATACATGTTTCCGACAATATCCTCAACAAGCCCGGAAGGCTGGACAAGGAAGAGTATGCCATCATGCAGACCCACACCACCGCAGGCAGAGATATGCTTGAAAATGCCACACATACTCTCGGTTCGTTCAGCTACCTCAATATGGCAGTTCAGATGGCGGCTTATCATCATGAAAAGTGGAACGGAAAGGGCTATCCCGAGGGCATAAGCGGCATGGATATACCGCTGTGTGCAAGGATAATGGCTGTGGCAGATGTATTTGACGCGCTGATATCAAAGCGCTGCTATAAAGAGGCTATGCCGCTTGAAAAGGCATACGGCATCATTCGTGAGGAATCGGGAGCTGCCTTTGACCCTGTTGTGACGGACGCATTCTTTGCCTCCTCCAAGGAGATAGAGCGGGCTGTGAAAAGCTTCGATCAGCAGCTGTATCAGGATAAGTAGCCGGTCATTTCTCCGCGGGGTCATTTCCAAGGCTTGGCTCCGTCAAGCCAGCCCTGTTTTTCCCAGTATTCCTTTTCCGAGGATGAAGCACCCCAGCCTGCCTTTTGCATGCTGCACCCAAGCCAAAAGATAAATCTTGTACTTATGCCGATATGTACCTTTTTATTCTTCGATAAGCGCACTCCGAGCCTGCGCATATCCTTGTCAATCCTATGCTTTATCCTGTCGGGGACCATTTCCCAGTTCATTGCCTGCACCTGCACGCCGTATGTGATGACTTCGGGGATACACCAATGCCGCAGATCATTTGCCACCGATCCTGCCGCCTTTTTTGCTCCGGAGCCTGCCGCAGTCGAAATGACGACCGCTCTTTTTCCGAACATTTCCCGATACGGCTTGTGGGACATCCAGTTTGTAAAGAACAGCTCAAGGAACGCCTTCATCGGCGCACTCGGCATCATGCAGTAATTCGGCGTTGTAAAGATAAGGAGATCGGCTTTTAAAACAGCGTCATTTATCCTTTTCTTTTCCTCCCAATAAGGACACCTTTCTCTGCCTTCAATGCACAGATAACACCCCAGACAAAAATGGTCCAGATCCCTCGGCAGGAAAAATTCTTCGACCTCCTTTTCACAGGAAATATTATCCAGAAGAATATCTGCGGCATGCCATGTGCTCCCCTTGTGAGCCTGACCGTGTATCATCACAATTTTCATATTGACAGCACCTCCGCCGTTTTTATTCGGCTAACGAACGTTTCTATATATTATTATATAACACCTGTTCTAACTTGTCAAGATAAATCTTCAGACAGTCTGCGCAATAATAATCTCTTGACAAAAAAGCAGATCTAAACTATAATATATTCAAAAACGCACGTCAGCTCATGTATGTAGGGAGAAATGGAATATGGAAAAAATACCTGCCAGAGACAGGATACTTGATTCGGCGCTGACTTTGTTTGCCGAAAAAGGCTATGACGGTGTGGGAGTAGACCTTATCGCAGAAAATGCGGGAATGAAGGGACCGTCCCTTTATAAGCATTTCAAGGGCAAGGAGGATATACTCGACTCGCTTATCGAAAAGGTGGAGAGGTACTATCAGGACAATTTCGGCTCGGTCCTCGCTCCCGGGAAAATACCGGATTCAATGGACGAGCTGATGGCTTTGTCGCTGAAAAGGATAGGATTCACCCTTCATGACCCTATGATAAAAAAAGTCAGAAGAATGCTAACAATGGAACAGTTCCGAAGTCATCGCATAGCACTGCTTACCACAAAGTATAACATCGACAGCGTACAGGGGATATATCACAAGCTGTTTCAGTCGATGATGGATAACGGCATAATGAGAAAAACCGACCCTGAGCTGCTTTCCATGTCCTTTGCGGCACCCATATCGCTGATCATCCAGATGTGCGACAGAGAGCCTGAACGGGAACAGGAGGCTATGGAGCGGATAAAAGAATATTTCCGATTTTTCGCAGAGGAGTACAGCGTCTGACAAAAACTTCGACTATTGACCGCTGTGCAGGACAGGAGCATACCTTTCATATTTTATCATACAGCCATTTATCGACTATTTCCAAATCTCCGGGCGCCATAAACAGGTATTCTCCGGTTCCTTTCTGTAAAGACTCACTACATCAAATATGTTGAAAAACATATATCTGAACTGCCCGATATATCCGTCTCTGATAAGACCCTTTTCGTATACCATAGCCTGTATGTCATACCAAGGCTTAACGGGCGGTTCGCCTGCTTTGAAAAACCATTCATCGGGCGGATATATTTCCGACACCTCATCTCGGGGGTGCAAATATATCGCTTTTCTCCTTTGGAAGGATATCCTCCATTTAGTGCATTGCCGTCAGCTTGTAAATGTCAACGCCCGGCAGCAGAGACATTCCGCCGTTAAAATACCGGTATCCCGAAAAAGGGGCTGTAAAAAAAGTCCCCAAGAAAAAAGGCTGCCATCTTGCAAGAAA
>JBJESJ010000068.1:0-2719 GCA_051882725.1 Oscillospiraceae bacterium | reverse complement strand
CACTCATATCTCCCGTATTTTTTGCAAGCTTGAAACGGCTGTCCTGTACAGCCGATATAATAAGACAAAAATATTCATCGGAATAGTAAAGGCTGCTTGCTGTTACACTTCGTCCGAAGAGTGACTTGACCTCGACGGCAGCTCTCACAAGTTCGTCAATGCTTCGGCAGAAGTACAGCACCTCTGCGCAGTCCTCGGGAAAGGGGACTATCTCCGATTCGGTCAGATTTTTCCCTCTTGCTCCCGAAATATACATAAGACAGCCCCCCGCTTTGTCGGAAAAAACTTCAATGTAAAGTTTTTCCCTTGACAGGTCGATATCCTTTATCAGCAGCAGTCGGTTTATTATATCGGATATCAGAGTGCGGGTCTCGGGACTTTCCGTCTGTATCATATCATAGTTAAGACCGTAGCTGTCAAGGTCCGAAGCTGTAAGCGAGATTTTGACTGTGCTTTTGCTGATAAGCTCAATATGCAAAAAATCATCTCCGAAGATAGATCAATAGATCAGAAATTGGGTTTTCCGAGGAATGCCCGGAAAGGAAAAGACAAGTATCTATATGAAAAACGCAAATGAAAAAACAGATATTCAGATACACGGCAATATTCTCATGTGCCTTTTAGTGCTTCTGGGAATGGCTGTATACTACTACGGTCTGCGGGCTCTGATCACGGCTGCGCTTTCTGCCGCCGTATGCGTTTTCTGTGACTTCATCTGCGTGAAAATGAGAAAGCGGGACGTTGATTTCGGCGACCTTTCCTCCCTTTGTACGGGACTTGCCATCGCTCTTATGATGCCCGCTTCGGTGCCATATTACATCATCGTGATATGCGGGATATTCGGCACGGCGATTGTAAAGCACTGCTTCGGCGGACATGGCTTCGAGATATTCAGCCCCGCCTGCGCTGCGTACATTTTCGCCGAGATATGCTATTCCTCCGAGGTGCTGTCCTATCCTAAGGTGTTCGATGACCCCGACCTTAGCTCGGCGGTGTCGAACGACCTGTTCCCGTCCTTTTCAAAGACTATGCAGACTGCGACCTCCGCGCCTGTTTCCGATTATGAAATGCTCATCGGAAGATGTATCTCGCCTATGGGAACGGGGATAATCGTTCTGCTGGCTGTCATGGGGATCTATCTTATGGCGGTGAGGATATCCTCCTTTGAGGTATTTCTGTCACAGACGGCAGTGTATGCACTGTCAGCGCCGATACTCGGCGGAGGAGTATCCGAGATAAAATATGACCTCTGCGGAGGAATGTACCTTTTCGTTTCGGTATTTATTATATGCAGAAACGCTCCGAAGACTCACAAGGGACGGATAATTTTCGGTATCTGTTCGGGAGCGCTCATAGGGATATTCAGATACTGCGCACTTGCGGAAAATCCCGCGGTATATGCGGCGGTGATAGCTGCGCCCGTCGGTATCATCATCTCCGACAGGGAGGCGCAGAGAAAGGAGGCGGCTGCAGATGTCGGAACAGGAACAGCTTCAGGAGCAGAATAAGACCTCCGATTACAAATTCTCACCCGGGGCGAATTTTCTGCGGAAGAATCCGCTGCTTGCCTGCGGACTTGCGGTCTCACCTGCTGTATTATATGCAGATACGCTTGAAAATGCCATAATTCTTTCGATATTTATGACATTGCTCACGTTTTTTACATTGACGATATCCTCGTTTATCCCGCGGAAGATCGTGTATACCAGCCGTGTTATATTATATACGCTTATCGGAGCTTTAATGTTCGTTCCGATATATATTCTCTTTTCTGAAATTATACCTGAAAAAACTGTTTCCATGGGGATAATTGCTCCGCTGCTGATAACGAATCCCTTTATCGTGTCCCGTTCGGAGCTTCAGTTTTTCAGAGAATCCAAGGGAAAAATGTTCGTTGATATCCTCACCGCTCTCGCAGGATATGACATTGCAGTCATTATCATCGGATTCCTCAGAGAGCTGCTCTCAACAGGAGGCATAGGAGGACAGCTTTACGGTATAAAGTACACCTTTTCGGGGATAGGCTATCCCTTCGGAGGCTTCATCATCGTGGGACTTCTTGCGGCGACAGTTCGCATGCTTTCCCGCCTTGTCAGGAGAAAATCAAAATAAAGCGGGTTTATTATGGAGATCATCAAATCAATAATCGTTACGCTTTTTGTAATGATCTTTACCGAAAACATCGTTTTTTCCCGTTCTTTAGGCACCGATACCATCGTCGCCATTTCTAAGAACAGGAAAAGCATATTCGGCTTTTCGGCTGCGGTCACTTATCTCTGCACCGCCGCCAATATCCTTGTATGGCTTGTGGAAAGGAATTTCCGCAATGCCGCCGATTATCGGACATATCAGCCTATTTTCTACGTCTGCATACTATGCATGCTTTACTTTGTCAGCATTATGCTGGTGTGGAAATTCATGGGCGATAAGATAGACAGTATCAGAAAATACATCCACTTCGCCGTATTTAACAGCGCAGTTCTGGGAACAATGCTTTTGAGCTCTGTTGACTGCCGCAGTCTGTACGAGTATATCATTTACGGTCTCGGTTCGGGTCTGGGCTATTCGCTGGCGCTCTATCTGACAGCTTCGGTCTATGACAGGCTGAACTCGGAAAAGGTGCCTGCAGCCTTCAGAGGCTATCCTCTGATAATGATATATCTTGGGATACTGAGCATGGCATTTTTCGGTTTTTCGGGCATGCCGCTCGGAACGTTCT
>JBJESJ010000067.1:0-44968 GCA_051882725.1 Oscillospiraceae bacterium | reverse complement strand
TTGGATTTCTGCAGCCTTGAAAGGCTGGCGAACTTTTTGATTCGGACTTACTGCTCAGCTGCTGTTACTCTCAGCCTCGCACCTGCCTGACCGCTATTCACTCTTCACTACTATATATTCTTGTGGCATGTGCGCGCGATAACGTCAAGCTGCTGCTCTCTCGTCAGGTCGATGAACTTTACCGCATATCCCGATACGCGGATAGTGAAGTTTGCGTACTCTTCCTTCTCGGGGTGCTCCATTGCGTCAATGAGCTTCTCTGTGCCGAATACATTCACGTTCAGATGATGCGCGCCCTTCTCGAAATATCCGTCCAGAACGTTCACCAGATTCTCCGCACGCTCTTCGTCGGAGTGACCCAGCGCGTCGGGAGAGATGGTCTGCGTGTTGGAGATGCCGTCCAGCGCCCACTCGTAGGGAAGCTTCGCAACAGAGTTGAGTGAAGCGAGAAGACCGTTCTTCTCTGCGCCGTAGCAGGGATTTGCTCCGGGAGATAACGGCTCGCCGGCACGTCTGCCGTCGGGAAGTGAACCCGTTGCCTTGCCGTAAACAACGTTCGATGTGATGGTCAGAATGGACGTTGTAGGCTCGGAATCGCGGTAGGTGTGGCACTGCTTGATCTTGTGGAGGAAGGTCTTGAGGAGCCATACCGCGATATCATCGGCACGGTCGTCGTCGTTGCCGTAGCGGGGGAAGTCGCCCTCCACCTCGTAGTCGATGCAGAGTCCCGAATCATCGCGGACAGTCCTTACCTTTGCGTACTTGATAGCGGACAGGGAATCCACCACATGGGAGAAGCCTGCTATTCCCGTTGCAAAGGTGCGTCTTACGTTGGAGTCGATGAGTGCCATTTCGGCAGCTTCATAGTAGTATTTATCGTGCATGTAGTGGATAAGGTTCAGCGTGTGGACGTAGATGCTTGCCAGCCAGCTCATCATCTCGTCGTATTTCTGCATTACCTCCACATAGTCGAGATATTCCGACCTGATAGGCACAAGCTTGGGTCCCACCTGAGCGCGGGTCTTTTCGTCCACGCCGCCGTTTATCGCGTAGAGCAGGCACTTTGCAAGGTTTGCTCTTGCGCCGAAGAACTGCATTTCCTTGCCCGTCTGAGTTGCGGAAACGCAGCAGCAGATCGCATAGTCATCGCCCCATTCAACACGCATAACATCGTCGTTCTCGTACTGGATAGAGCTTGTGGTGACGGATATCATCGCAGCGTATTTCTTGAACGCCTCGGGAAGTCTCTCCGAGTAGAGCACGGTCAGGTTGGGCTCGGGAGAGGGTCCCATGTTTTCGAGTGTATGGAGGAAGCGGAAGTCGGTCTTGGTGACCATAGAGCGGCCGTCCACGCCCAGTCCCGCAACGGAAAGGGTCGCCCATACGGGGTCGCCCGAGAAAAGCTCATTATAGGAGGGTATTCTTGCGAACTTGACCATTCTGAACTTCATTACCATATGGTCGATAAGCTCCTGTGCTTCCTTTTCGGTGAGAGTACCGTTGTCGAGGTCTCTCTGGATATAGATGTCGAGGAAGGTAGAAATTCTTCCCACGGACATAGCTGCGCCGTTCTGAGTTTTGATAGCGGCAAGATAGCCGAAGTATGTCCACTGGCATGCTTCTCTCGCGTCCTTTGCGGGCTGTGAGATATCGAAGCCATAGGACTGCGCCATTACCTTCATAGCTTTAAGAGCCTTTATCTGATCGGCTATCTCCTCGCGGCGGCGGATGATATCATCTCTCATCTTGCCGTTTCCGCAGAAGTTCAGGTCCTCGGTCTTTTTGGCAACGAGGTAGTCGATGCCATAGAGTGCCACACGGCGGTAATCTCCGACGATACGTCCTCTGCCGTATGTATCGGGGAGACCTGTGATTATCTTGTTCTTTCTTGCAGCCCTCATCTCGGGAGTATACGCGTCATACACTGCCTGATTGTGGGTCTTGTGGAATTCGGTGAATATCCTGTGAAGCTCGGGGTCGGGCTCATAGCCGTAATTGCGGCAAGCCTCCTCCGCCATTTTTATTCCGCCGAAGGGCATGAATGCGCGCTTCAAGGGCTTATCCGTCTGAAGACCGACCACCTTTTCGAGGTCCTTCATATCCTCGTCGATATAGCCGGGCGCATGGGAAGTCAGCCCCGACACGATATGAGTATCCATATCGAGTACGCCGCCCTTTGCACGTTCCTCCTTCTGGAGCTCCTTAAGCCTGTCCCAGAGCCTGTTCGTAGCCTCGGTAGGACCTTCGAGAAAGGACTCGTTTCCCTCGTAGGGAGTGTAATTGTTCTGGATAAAATCTCTCGTATCCACTTCATCGCGCCATCTTACGCCTTTAAAGCCGTTCCACTGTTCAAAATTGTTCATTACCTCTACCTCCTGAAAATTTTCTCTTCACATCCCTGTTTTTCACCATTTTTCAGAAATATGAATAAACCATAATCCGTAAAAAATTCATGCAAATTTTAGTTATCATATGCTAACTCGGCGATATACAACAGATAAATATTTCAAAACAAACGCCGGCTGCACCGACCGGTCACGGACACAACAAAGAAAATACCCTCACTCCTAAAAGCGGGAGCTTTTCACTTACAGATACATTATATCACAGAACAAAATACAAGTCAATGACTTTAAATAAAAAAATCATATGTATTTTTTGTTAATGTGCATTTCCCACAAAGGAAATTATTAAAAACAAATTAAAATTTAAAATTGCGATAAATTATGTTGACAGTTTAATAATATTTTGGTATACTATACTTAAAAGTATACAGCTGTTGTCACGAAAAAATAATTATTTTCCCGATCAAAAAAACACCTTGACAAGCCCTTATGTATATGATACAATGTAAAGAATACCATTTTTTAAGGTGATCAGGCATCATTGCAAAGGCAGGTCTTTTTTATGAAAAAATCAGAAAATATGGTCGTGACGGAAGAAGCCGCTGTAAGAAAAATGTCCGCCGTGAGCCTTATCGGAAATACCGTGCTTTCGGCGTTCAAGCTCGCCGCAGGCGCTCTGGGGAACTCCCCCGCCATGATTTCAGACGCGGTCCATTCCATGTCGGACGTTTTCTCCACGTTTATCGCCATGATAGGCGTGAAGCTTGCCGCCAGAAAAGCTGACAAGGACCACCCCTACGGTCATGACCGCTTCGAGTGCGTGGCTTCCATCATTCTCTGCGGCATACTTCTCGCCGCAGGCATAGGCATCGGCTGGGGCGGCGTAAATACGATCATCGGCGGAAATTACGATTCCATCGAGGTCCCCGGAATGGTGGCGCTCATCGCAGCGGCAGTATCCATTATCACCAAGGAATGGATGTTCCGCTACACCAAGCATTATGCGCAGCTGATAGGCTCCTCCGCATTCATGGCGGACGCATGGCATCACCGCTCCGACGCGCTGTCCTCCGTGGGCGCGCTTATCGGCATAGGCGGAGCTATGCTGGGCTTTCCCGTAACAGAACCCATCGCCGAAGTCGTTATCTGTATATTTATAGTAAAAGCCGCCGTAGATATCTTCCGCGATGCGCTGAACAAAATGCTGGATACCTCCTGCAGCTCGGAGTATGAATCCCGGCTCACCGACTTTGTGGCGTCGCAGACAGGCGTTGTCCGCGTGGACCTGATACGCACCAGAAAATTCGGCAGCAAGGTATATATCGACGCGGAAATAGCCGTAAACGGAGATATGTCTCTCCGCGACGCGCATGAGATAGCCGAAAATGTCCACAGCGCCGTTGAGGAAAGCTTTTCCGATATCAAGCATATAATGATACATGTGAATCCCGCGGACTGACATGACAGCCCGCAGGATGAGCCTGCATAAAATGTCAATCCAACAATTCCATACATGAAAGGACTTAAAAAACATGAAGATCGCAAAAAAAATTCTGACCGTTGCGGTATGCGCCGCAATGACCGCTTCAATGATGAGCTTCGGCGCGTCCGCAGAAGAGCTTCCCGAAAAATATGACCTGCGCACCGAGGACGTCCTCGGCGAGGTAGAAAATCAGGGAACTATAGGCTCCTGCTGGGCATTCAGCTCCATCGGCGTGCTGGAAACATGGCTCCGCATGAACGATATGGGAGATTACGACCTCTCCGTGCGCCATATGGATACCGTTACCGCAATGGCTTATGCCGACAGCTTCAATAACGAGCTGGGCTCGGTGCTCCGTCCCTACTGTGTAGGCGGATATGATTTCACCGCCATGACCTATTTTTTCAGTGGACTCGGTCCTGTGCTTGAAAAGGATTATCCGTATATAGCCACCTATCAGGGCACGTATCCGCAGGACCGCAGAGGCGCTGAATGTAAGACCGCAGGCATCTCCGTCAAGGACGTGGGAATAGGCAGCTGCGCAGGCGATATGACAAACTCCAATATTTATAAGGTCAACGATATCATCACCGAGATGAAAATGATGATCACCGAACACGGCGCCATCGCAGCCAGCTACTACGCTTCGGCTGACTCGGACACAAACTACTATGACGCGACCGGCAGCATACCCAATCATCAGATAATTATCGTGGGCTGGGACGATAACTATTCAAGGAATAATTTTTCAAACGTTAACGGCTCCGCTCCCTCAGAAGACGGCGCATGGATAGTCAAAAACTCATGGGGCACCGATTTCGGCGAGGACGGCTATTTCTATATGTCCTATAATGAACCCAGTCTTTACCGCTCTCCCTATTACTATATCGAAAGAGCCGCCAAGACCGATTACGACCAGATATATCTTTCCTCTCCCCTTGCAGCCACTATGTATATCTCCTCCGCCAACGATACGGACGACAATACCGATTATTCCCTGAATCTCTTTGAAAAGACCGCGGGCAGCCAGTCTGTGACCCAAGTGACCGCCGCATTGAGAGGAAATTCCTATTATGATGTGTATGTCATCTCCAATTATGAAACGGGCGGAGAGAATCTCGGCAAAAGGGTGGCTTCGGGCTATACCGACCACGACTGCTATAAGACTGTTGAATTCGACCCCATCGAGATCACGGGCGATACCTTCGGTATCTGCATAAAGTATTATTCCTCGGATGAAACGCTGGCCCTTATCCCCGTTCAGGAGAACTATTACACCACAGGCTATTATTCAGGCGAGAATTATACCGGAACAAGCTTCATCTCCCACGACGGAAAGACATGGCAGGATACCGCAAAGCATAACGATTCACTGGTATTCGTCCGCGCATATACCGTCAACAACAGCGAAACGCATAACGTTTCCCTGCCTTCGGGTTATCAGTACGCAACGGCTAAGCTTTACAAGGACGGCATTGAAGTGTACAAGAACCCTGACGGAAGCTTTGACGTGGAAAACGGCACCTATCAGTACGAGATAAGCAAAACGGGCTTCGAGACTCTTACGGGTAATATCACCGTCAAGGACAAGGACGTGAAGCTCCCCTATAAAAAAATGAAATACTGCCCCTCTGTCGAGGACATTAATTACGAGATAGGTATCAAGGACCCCGGCGACCTTGAGATATACTATATGTACGGCTTGGACGGAGAAAAACCGAGAAAGATCACTTCCGTTGAGATAGGCGGCAAAAAGGTGGACTTCACACAGACCATGAACGGCGTTACCGTTGACAGAGCACAGCTTTCACATCTGAAAGCGGGAGAGACCGCCGAGATAAAGCTTAACTACTCAAACGGCACGTCCTCTTCCGAGACAGTCTCCGTAATGAACTATACCGATATCGGCAAGGCTGATATCATCGCACAGAGAGTATCCGAAAAGCTCTCCGCCGCAAAGATCACCAATAAAGATGAGCTGACCCGGCTTGCTGAGGATATCAAGGATTATGTAAGCAGCTTCAGCTCTCAGGCTGTGGCAGAAGTAATATCCAAGGATATCAGCGATCCCACCGCAGCCATGGACGGCAGCTACAGCATTTCCTTCAACATCTACTATTCCGGACAGCCTCGGTCAGTCTCTGTTTCTGGCACCATTCCCGCTCTGGGCGAGAACGCTCTCATTCCCGTTATGAACGATATTTCGGGCTGGGAGGATATCGCCTCCTCCAAGGCGCTTAAGGACGCAGAGAAAAACGGCGGCGAACTTACCATAACCTTGGGCGATGACGGCATTATCCCCGAGGATTTCGTGAAGGAGATAGCAGGAACAAAGGCTGTCATTGATTTCGAATCACGCAGCGGAAAATATTCATGGAAGATAAACTGCGCCAATATCAAAAATATCCATGATATAGATACCACGATCTATCTCGGCACAAATATTCCCCTTACAAACGACAGCATTCTGTATAATTACAGCTGGACAACCTTGTACAATAAACCGTTCTATATCGACTCCTCCTTTGATATCACCGCAGATCTGACGATCAATATCCAAAAGCTCTGGACCTTCAATTCAGGCTATATCATCAGAGGAACACTGTTCAGATATGACGACAAGGGTATTCTTGAAATCACACATACCAACGAAGATATCATAAGCTATAATTCGGGCAGAACAGAGATCTCCAATATGACAGGCGGAAGCTATGTGCTGGAATTCACCACGGATTACTATATATACGGCGACGTAAATATGGAAGCCGATAATCCCGATATGTCCGATGTCAGCACGCTCAAGCTCTACATCGCTATGGGCATAGCGGCCGAGATGAAGGATGCAGATCCTCTTACCTATGCACTGCTTGACATCAACGAGGACGGCACGATCAACAGCGACGACGCAGCAGCTCTTGAAGAATATGTTAAAAATCTTGAAAAGGAAAAAGCGGAAGAAAATAAATGATCTTCGGCAAATGCATCTGTCCTGCGGAAATGCTCCGCGGGACATTCGGAAAGGATAGAATATGGAGCTTATTGTTTCGGCGGCAGGCCCCGCAACAGGCAACATCTCCGCGTCCGTATACATTATTATTGGGATAATCGCAGCGGTGGTAATAATCATCACCGCCGCAGTGGGGATGATCAGCAAGAAAAATAAAAAATAATTTAAATTTTTGAAAGGAAGTATTCACTATGGGACTTATCAAAGCAGCAGTTTCTTCTGTAAGCGGAGTATTGGCTGATTCGTGGCTTGAGGTCATCGAGCCCGATAACATGAACTCGGAGACCCTCATCTGCAGAGGCGTTCAGGTAAGAAAGGGCAAGGGTGCAAACACTAAGGGCTCCTCCGACCTTATCTCCAACGGCTCGATAATCCACGTTTATCCCAACACTATGATGATACTGGTGGACAGCGGCAAGATCGTGGACTATTCCGCGTCGGAAGGCTATTACGAAGTATCGGCTTCCTCTGCGCCCTCGCTGTTCAACGGCGAGCTCAACGAGTCCGTCAAGGACACATGGCAGCGCTTCAAATTCGGCGGAGTGCCCACCTCCACTCAGAAGGTGTACTACATCAACCTCGCCGAGATGAAGGGCTTCAAGTTCGGCACAAAAAATCCCGTTAACTATTTCGATAATTTCTATAATTCCGAGCTTTTCCTGCGGGCTCACGGCTCCTATTCCATAAAGATAACCGACCCGCTGAAATTCTTCTCGGAGTTCTCCGTAAATAACGGCAGACTTACCATGCAGGACATAAACGGTCAGCTTCTGGACGAGTTCCTCGACGCTCTCCAGTCGGCTATCAATCAGATGTCCGTTGACGGCGTGCGCATCTCCATGATAACCTCCAAGAGCAGAGAGCTCTCCAAGTACATGGCGACCGCTCTCGATGAGGAATGGCGCAATCTCCGCGGAATTGAGATATGCTCCGTGGGCATCGCAAGCATCTCCTACGACGAGGAATCCAAGAAGCTCATCAATATGCGCAATCAGGGCGCAATGATGTCCGACCCCACCGTAAGAGAGGGCTTTGTTCAGTCCTCCGTTGCGCAGGGTATACAGAGCGCAGGCTCCAATACCGCAGGCGCAGGTCAGGCTTTCATGGCAATGGGCATGGGCATGAACGCTGCAGGCGGCTTTATGAACACCGCTTCCCAGACTAACGCTATGCAGATGCAAAGTCAGATGAATAATAACGCTCAGCAGGCTGCGGCTAATCAGTGGAAGTGTTCCTGCGGCGCTGTGAATACGGGCAATTTCTGCAATAACTGCGGAGCCAAGAAGCCCGCTTCAAACGAGTGGAAATGCTCCTGCGGCGCTGTGAATACAGGCAATTTCTGCAACAACTGCGGAGCCAAGAGACCCGATAACAGCCAGTGGCAGTGCTCCTGCGGCGCCGTTAATACGGGCAATTTCTGCAATAACTGTGGAGCTAAGAGAAGCTAAATACGCCGAAAGGAAACCTTCATGAGCAATACAACAGTCAACTATTCCTGCCCTAACTGCGGCGGAAAGCTGCAGTTTGACCCGCAGAAGCAGACCTTCTCCTGCGAATGGTGCGCTTCCGACTTTACCGAAGCACAGCTTGCCAACATAGCTCCCGCAGCCGCACAGAATACGCAGGCTGCCCCGCAGGAAGCGGCTGCTTTTGAAAACGAGACCAATCTGTATATCTGCGATAGCTGCGGCGCGGAGATAATCGCCGACTGCAATACTGCGGCGACCTTCTGCTATTATTGTCACAGTCCCGTTTCGCTGAAAGGACGGCTCTCGGGTCAGTATTGCCCCGAGAAGATAATCCCCTTCAAAAAGGCAAAGATAGAAGCGGAAGCAGGCTTCAGAGAATGGTGCGGAAAGAAATGGTTCCTGCCGTCGGATTTCAAGTCCCAAGGCACGATCGAAAAGATCACGGGACTGTACGTTCCCTACTGGCTGGCAGACTGCCGCGTTCACGGAAGCCTGACCGCCAACGCCGAGATAATTCATACCACAAGGCACGGAGATACCACCGTGGAGCATCATAAGGTGTTCCTCGTCAACCGTGAGGTCAACGCCGAGTTCGACGGCGTTCCCGCGGACGGCTCAAAAAAACTGGACGACGCCCTCATGGACTCGGTGGAGCCATTCGATTACACCGATATGAAGGATTTCTCCATGAGCTATCTGCAGGGCTTCTACGCCGATAAGTACGACGTTTCCAAAGAAGAGGTCATGCCCCGTATCCAGAGCCGCATCGCCGAGGGCACAAAGGAGCTCATGATGAGCGACATCAAGGGCTATACCACAGTAACGCCTGTCAGCTCCAATACGGATATCAGAAACGTGAAATGGCATTACACCATGCTGCCCGTGTGGTTTCTGAGCTATGACTACCGCGGCAAAAAATATTTCTACGCCATGAACGGTCAGACGGGCAAGTTCACGGGAATAATGCCTGTATCCAAGCTCAAGGTGGCTGTCGGCGCAGTTATTACAGCTGTTATAACAGCTCTGATAGGAGGTGCCATTGCCCTTGTATGCTTATAAGCTATCTCCCATCAGAAAAGCGGCAGCGGTGCTCCTTATAGCATTCGCGGCGATTTTGCTGCTCCCGACGGCAATATCCGCAAGCGCAGCGGAGGGCGTGCTGTTTGATGTGGATAACGCTCTTTCCGAAAGCGAATATGCCGAGATCGAGAGCTATGCACAGTCTATCGCCGATAAAACGGGCTGGAACGTTGCGGTAGAATTCGACCGATACGGAGATTTCAGCTCCACATCAAGCGCACACAGCTACTGTATCCACAGATTTGAGAAATATTTCGGAGATGATGCGGACGGTGTATATTATTTCTGCGCCGACCATTATACATATCTTGTCACCTCGGGAGCTGCTTATAAATATATCAGCGGTCCCGAAGCGGAAAACACCGCAAGACTCGGCGACAGCATCTACACCTCCGACCGTGTTGCAAGCATAAAGCTCGTTCTGGACGGAGTATATGACGAATACACCGAGGGCGCCGACGCAAACAATGTTTTTGCTCAGCATCCGGGATTTCTTCCGCTGTGCATCGTGCTGGCGCTTATCGGCGGAGGCATTTTCACCGGTATCGTCATTTCGAGATATAAATTCCACGCAAAGCCCACCGTGCTGAATTATCTTGACAGAAGAGCGGTCCGTTTCCCCGTAAGGCAGGACGTTTTCATCAGAGAATATAATATCCGCCACACCAACAGCTCGGGCGGCGGACACTCCGGCGGAGGTCATCATTCCGGCGGCGGACATTCGGGCGGCGGCGGAAGACGATAAATTTCCACAAAGATCCAAGTATTATCCTATCGGACGGACACATAATAATTCTGTCGGAAAACCGGCGAAAAAAAGTCCGAAAGGAAGATATTCATCATGGCAAAGAACAATTCTATCCACTGCGATGTAACAAGCTGCAAGTACAACATGGATTCCGAGCACTACTGCACACTGGACTCCATCAGAGTAGGCACTCACGAGCAGAACCCCACAGTACCCGAATGCACAGACTGCATGTCCTTCGAGTGCAAGTGCGGATGTAAGTGAGTTAACAGTTAACAGTTAATATCCTTGATAAAAAAGCTAAGCTGTCCTTCGGGGCAGCTTACTTTTTTATATAAAAAAGCTGCCGCGAATACTCGCAGCAGCAGATATAATATTCGTTATCGGCTGTCAATATATAACTGTTAACTGTAAACCGTTTTACGCATTGCGGATTTTTTTCCTGCCTGTGGCAATAAGCGGCGGAGTGCCGTCGTTCACACAGTCGGCGGTAACGGTGACCTTCACAAGGTCCTCCTGTGAGGGTGCCTTGAACATGATGTCGGTCAGTATCCCTTCCACTATTGCGCGCAGTCCGCGTGCGCCCGTTTTCTGGGCGATAGCCTTTTCTGCGATGGCAGTGAGCGCGTCATCGTCGAATACGAGGTCCACGTTATCCATGCCGAACAGCTTCTGATACTGCTTCACAAGAGCATTTTTCGGCTCGGTGAGTATTCTCACGAGAGCGGGCTCATCAAGCTCCTCAAGCACTGTGATAACGGGCAGTCGTCCCACAAGCTCGGGCACCATGCCGAACTTCACAAGGTCCTGCGGGATAACGTCCTTGAAAATATTCTTTTCCTTTTCGCTCTTGGACTTAACGTCTGCGCCGAAGCCTATGGACGAGGAATCCTTGCGCTTCTTGATAGTCTGTTCCAGACCATCGAAAGCTCCTCCGCAGATGAAAAGGATATTCCTGGTATTGATGTGGATAAGCTCCTGATTGGGGTGCTTTCTGCCGCCCTGAGGAGGAACGGCGGAATCGGTCCCCTCGATTATCTTAAGAAGTGCCTGCTGAACGCCCTCACCGCTGACATCGCGGGTAATGGAGGTGTTCTCGGACTTTCTGCCTATCTTGTCTATCTCGTCGATGTAGATGATACCTCTCTGTGCCGCTTCAATGTCGTAATCCGCCGCCTGTATCAGACGAAGGAGCACGTTCTCAACGTCATCGCCCACGTAGCCCGCCTCGGTGAGGGTAGTTGCGTCGGCGATAGCGAAGGGCACCTGCAGTATCTTAGCAAGAGTCTGTGCAAGCAGAGTTTTTCCGACGCCCGTAGGACCCAGCAGGATAACGTTGCTCTTCTGGAGCTCAACATCGTTGTCCTTGTCGCCCTTTGCGTCGGCGGTCATAATGCGCTTGTAGTGGTTGTACACAGCAACGGAGAGTGCGATCTTAGCCTGATCCTGACCGATAACATACTCGTCCAGCACCTTTTTGATATCCATAGGCTTTACGAGCTTGAACGCAGACTTCGAGTTCTTGTCAGGCATTTCCACCGACTTTTTATTGGGAATGAAGCCCAGCGCGTCGTTGCTCATAAGCATCTCATAGCAGTACATAACGCACTCGTCGCATATATTATGCGGACCCGCAGAGAACATGCTCTGGATCTTATTTTCGGGTTTTCCGCAGAAATCGCATCTTTTCACGGTTTTATCTCCAACGGGCATTTTGACGTCCTCCGTTATTATCTTTTAGTGATGACCTTATCTACCAGACCATATTCACGGGCTTCCTCGGCGGTCATATAGTTATCGCGTTCGGTATCGCGGTTGATGGTCTCGATATCCCTGCCGGTATTCTCTGCGAGGATACGGTTCATCTTTTCGCGGGTGCGTACCATATGGTCGGAGTGTATCTTGATATCGGTGCACTGACCGGAAAGACCGCCCGAAATAAGAGGCTGATGAATGAGTATCTCAGAATTGGGGAGAGCGATCCTCTTGCCCTTAGCTCCCGAGGAGAGCAGGAACGCTCCCATAGAAGCCGCCATACCGATGCAGATGGTAGAAACATCGCACTTGATGTAGTTCATGGTATCATAGATAGCCATACCTGCGGTAATGCTGCCTCCGGGGCTGTTTATATAAAGGCTTATATCCTTTTCGGGGTCCTGACCTTCAAGGAACAGAAGCTGTGCAACTACCAGACTTGCCGAGGTATCGTTGACCTCGTCGGAGAGCATAACTATTCTGTCGTTCAAAAGTCTTGAAAAAATATCGAACTGTCTTTCTCCTCTGCTTGTCTGTTCAACAACATAAGGAATATAACTGCCCATCTTAAAAACCTCCCGTTTGTTCTGTTACAGTTTGTATTTTTTTAACGCTGAAAAAATATAATTAGAGGCAAGAAGCAAGATAATAATGCACCTTGCCCCTTGCTTCCTATGTGCGTTTATTACTGACAGCGTTCCGCAGTGCGGAGCACATCGTCAGATGACTTATGCCATCTTAGCGCTTTCTCTTACGAGCTTAGCAGCAGCCTCTACCTTAAGGTCGTCGGTAACGTTCTGCTTGGAAACGATCTGCTTTACCTGAGCAGGAGTGATCTTGTAAGCATCAGCGATCTTCTGAACCTCAGCTTCCAGCTGCTCGTCGGTGACCTCGATATTTTCGAGCTGAGCGATCTTCTCCAGACCGAGACGGAGACGGACCTGCTTATTGGCATTATCGCGGAAGGTCTTTCTGAAGCCGTCTGCCTCCATGCCTGTATAGGAAAGGTATGTTTCAAGGTTAAGACCCTGTGTGGAAAGACGATACTCAAAATCCTTTACCATTTCGTCGATCTTAGCTTCGATCATTTCCTCGGGCACCTCAGCGTTCACCTTTTCAACAACTGTATCGAAGAGCTTATTTTCAGCCTCGATCTCAGCATTTCTTTCAGCTCTTTCGGTAAGCTTGGTCTTGATATCGTTCTTAAGCTCGTCGAGAGTATCGAACTCAGAAACGTCCTTAACGAACTCATCGTCTATCTCAGGGAGCTCAAGAGCCTTGATCTCATGGAGCTTCACCTTAAATTCAGCGGGCTTGCCTGCAACGTCTGTCATCTGATAATTCTCGGGGAAAGTAACGTTCACGGTGAACTCATCGCCGGGGTTATGACCAACTATCTGATCCTCAAAGCCGGGGATAAAGTAGCCTGTGCCGAGCTTAAGCTCATACTTTTCCTCCTTGCCGCCGTCGAAAGCCTTGCCGTCGATAAAGCCCTCGAAGTCGATAACTGTAGTATCGCCGTTTTCAGCAGCTCTGCCCTCAACGGTAACGAGTCTGCCCTGTCTTTCGCGGAGCTTGTTGATCTCGTTGTCAACATCCTCATCGGTAATATCCTTGACAGATTTATCAATTTCTATACCCTTATAATCAGAAATTTCAACCTCGGGCTTAGAAACAACAGTAACCTTGAAAACAACGCCGGTATTCTTGTCGAGAGAAGTCACCTCAACGTCGGGTCTTACAACGGGAGTAAGACCTGCCTCATCAACTGCGGAGCCTACTGCGTTGGGAACGAGTGCGTTCACAGCGTCCTCATAGAAGAAGCCCTCGCCGTAAAGCTTTTCGATCATTTTTCTGGGAGCCTTGCCCTTTCTGAAGCCGGGGATAGAAATGTTCTTAGCCTTTCTGCGGTAGGTAGACTGTACAGCATTTTCAAACTGTGCAGCGTCCACCTCAATTTCGAGCTCATATTTGTTTGTTTCGATCTTATTTGTTGATTTTAACATTCAGATAACATCCTCTCAAAAATTTATTATTTATCTTTTAAGGCTTTATTCACAGTGCGAACATCTCTGCAAAGCCTGTTGATCCGCTGTTTAAACGGCATAAAGCACATACATTAATTATATCATAAACAATTTGATAAAGCTATAGCAAAACCACATTTTCTGCATTTTGCACAATTTAAAGAATCTTCTGCGGTACAAATTGTATGTAATCACTTGAAACAAGCTGATAAAAAATGCCGTCCCGTTCGCCGACAAAAGCATTTTCACAGGATCTTCCATGAATATGACCGTATCGGCACTGTCTGATATTATGTCTGTGCAGGACCTCAAGGATACTGTAATTCACGCTGTTTCCGAATATAGGCGGATAATGAAGAAACACCAGCGGGATAAGCCCCTCCTTTTCGGCGGAGGAGATAGAGGTCTCCAGTCTGCCCGCCTCACGTGCGAGCACCTTCGCATCAGCGGGCTCACCGTTTTCGGCTATCCAGCCCCTTGTGCCGCAGATGCCGTAATTTTCATATCGGTAGTGGTTATTGTGGAGGATACTTATGGTATCGAAGCCGTTTTCGGAGAGGAACCTCGTCATTTTGCCCATAGTGCTCCACCAGTAATCGTGATTGCCCTTTAAGATGATCTTTTTCCCGGGAAGCTCATTGATAAACTTAAAGTCGGTATAGGCCTCGTCCAGCTTCATCGCCCAGCAGATATCGCCGGGGATAACGACAGTATCGTTATCCGACACAGTCTGACTCCAGCCTGTTTTCAGGCGTTCCACGTAGTTGTCCCAGCCGCGGAAAATATCCATAGGCTTATCCTCGCCCAGTGACAGGTGAAGATCTCCGATAACATACAGCGACATACAATGTCCTTTCTCCGAATTCTGGCAATTATCTCCTTATCGTCCGAAATGCGCCTGTATTGCAGCAGCAAACAAGCGCATAGTTCCTTACTATATTAATTACGTCCGGGATATGATGTCTTTCAATGAAAAGTGACGCACCTTGCGGTCATATCGGCTTTTAGCACGGCTTATTTTTTGAACGGCTTTCGATTTACATACGATTGGCTGTTCGTTTTCGGCGGAGCTTCGCTCCGCGCATTTGATTCGCTTCGCTGTCAAATGCAAGCGCCGCCCGGATCTTTCTTACTTTTCGTGGATAGCTGTGTTTGTCTGCTGCCTTCCGCGTTTTTTTGCGGGCGGCGCTTTATTGTTGTTCGGCGCTTCGGCTTTCGGTAACTTCCGCGGGTTGATGTCACCTAAGCTGAAAAACCCTATCCGCGGCATTGGCTGCGGGTCATCCCGCGGGGGATTTCGCCGCGTGCGCGCGGCGACCAAAGGACTCCGCCCTTTGGAAACTCGCAGCCTTGAAAGGCTGGCGAACTTTTTATGGCGGACTTACTTCTTAGCGGCGGATACTCTCAGCCTCGCCCTTGCTTTCGCTATTTGCTTACTTCCGCGGCTTAATGTAACCTAAGCTGAAAACTCACAGCGCGGCAATCGCCCGCCGGGGCGTTCCCGGCTCAGAGTCCCAGCTTCTGAAGCACATATGCTTCCTGCTCCGACTTGTCTATGGAGTCGGTGAAGCGTGCAGCCTTGTTCTTAAGCTCTGCCAGCGACTTCGGAATGGGATATCCCGAAACCTCGTGCAGTCTCTCGACCATTTCGTACTCGTCAGCCTGATCAGCCTTGCCGTCGATAGCTTCAAGTACGCTTGCGCTGAACTTGTAGGGGCTTGCCGTGGAGGCGATGACAGTTCTTGTGGTGTCGCCTGTCTTAGCCTTGTAATCCTCGTAGACCTTCACAGCAACTGCGGAGTGAGTGTCCAGAGTGTAGGAATACTTGTCGAAAATTTCCTTGATAGTAGCCTTAGTCTCCTCATCGGTGCAGAAGCCGCCTACGAAATCAGCCTGCAGCTTAGCCTTCACATCGGCAGAAACCTCGTATCTGCCGCTTGCAGCAAGCGCACCGAACCATTCTCTGATCTGCGCGTCATTGCCGTCGGTGAGGATATAAAGGAGTCTCTCCAGATTGGAGGAGATAAGGATATCCATAGAGGGAGAGATCGTGGTGATGAACTCCCTGTTGCGGTCATAGATGCCCGTGCTGATAAAGTCGGTGAGCACCTTGTTGGAGTTGGAAGCACAGATGAGCTTGTTCACAGGCATGCCCATGTTCTTGGCATAGTAAGCGGCGAGAATATTGCCGAAATTGCCCGTAGGAACAACAACGTTTATCTTGTCGCCCGCCTTTATCTCGCCGTCCTTGACCAGCTGAGCATAGGTGGAAAGATAGTATATGATCTGCGGAGCAAGACGTCCCCAGTTGATAGAGTTTGCGCTGGAGAACATCATTCCGTTGTCGGAGAGCTTCTTCTTAACGTCCTCGTCGGTGAATATTTTCTTAACGCCGTTCTGGCAGTCGTCGAAGTTGCCCTTGATAGAGCATACGTTTACGTTAGCGCCGTCCTGAGTTATCATCTGACGCTTCTGCATAGCGCTCACGCCGTCGCGGGGATAGAACACCATTATCTCGGTATCGGGAACATCAGCAAAGCCCTCAAGAGCAGCCTTGCCCGTATCGCCCGAAGTAGCCACGAGAATGATGACCTTCTTGTTGAGATTTATCTTCTTAACGGAGGTGGTGAGCAGATAGGGAAGTATCTGCAGAGCCATATCCTTAAAAGCGCATGTGGGACCATGCCACAGCTCAAGAACATAAGCTCCGTCAAACAGATGAGATATCTCTGCGATGTTCTCGGTAGCGAAATTCTTAGTGCTGTAAGCGTTGTCGGTGCAGTATCTTATCTCCGCCTCGGTGAAATCGGTGAGGTACTTGGAGAAAACGAAAGCCGCTCTCTCGGAGTAGGACATATCGCCCAGAGCGACGATCTCGTCCATAGTTATCTGAGGTATCTCCTCGGGGACAAAAAGACCGCCCTCAGCGGAAATTCCCTGTACGATAGCCTGTGCAGCGGATATCTTCACGCTGCTGTCACGTGTGCTTTTGTAGTTCATTTTATTCAATTCCTTTCCAAACCATACTGATGGTTATGAAATATATGTATTATCACAGAACGGTGTCGAAACCGTCTGCGGAAAAAGCGTTGTCGTAGTAGCGAAGCTTCACGGGCTTTCCGTGGGACAATGCCACATCAGCCACATCATAGCGGGGCTGACAGTCGCTGCCTATGCGGAAGAGATACTCCTGCGAAGCGCGGATAATAAGCCGCCGTTTCCTTTTGGTAACGGCGTACACTCCCGACTCAAATGCGGATATATCACGGCTCTTGACCTCCACAAAGGCGATAACTCCGTCCTTTTCGGCGATAATATCTATCTCGCCGCCGCGGACGGTATAGTTCCTGCAAAGTATCCTGTAGCCTGCCCTTTCGAGATAAAAGGCGGTCAGTATCTCGCCGCCGTCGCCTATCTGCCGTGTGCTCATCAGTGCATTTTCTTAAGGAATGTCACCCTGTGCACAGGGAGCACTCCCAGTTCCTTTATCTTTTCATAGTGGAGCTTCGTGCCATATCCCTTGTGCTGATCGAAGCCGTACTCGGGGTATTCTTCGGCGATCTTTTTCATGTACCTGTCACGGCTGACCTTGGCGATAATGGAAGCTGCACCCACGCTTGCGGATATGCCGTCGCCTCCGATGATGCACTCGCCCTTTACTCCCACATCGGGCATTTTATTGCCGTCAACGAGGGAATACGCAGGCTTAACGGAAAGTCCCTCCACAGCCCGCTTCATAGCCAGAAACGCAGCGTTGAGGATATTCAGTTCATCTATCTCCTGTACGGAAGCGATACCCACGCTCCATGCAGCCGCCTTAGCGGTTATCTCGTCGAAAAGTGCCTCACGTTTTTTCTCGGAGAGCTTTTTGCTGTCGTTTATCCCCTCGATGAACACGTCCTCGGGGAGTATCACTGCCGCAGCGTAAACATCCCCTGCAAGAGGACCGCGTCCCGCTTCGTCGATACCGCAGAAAACGCCGTATTTCGCACGAATATCATCATCAAAGGAAAAGCGCGCCTTTTCGGCAGCCAGCTTCTCCTCGGATTTTTTTGCCGCCATATTAAGCCCTCCGTTTACTCGGGAAGCTCCAGAGTTATCCGTCCGAGCTTGCCGCTGCGAAATTCATCTAAAACAGTTATAGCCGCTCTTTCGGTGTTTATCTCGCCGCCCGATATGAGCATACCTCGGCTCATTCCCACCTGTTTGAGAAGCTCATATCCGTCCTCATCGGGATCATCGGAAAGCTTCTTGTAGCGTTCCTTCAGGTTGTCGTGATAGTTCACGTTAAGGTTCATAAGCAAACGGCAGGCAAGGGTCTCGATATCCACCACGTCGTCCTTGACGGCGCCCGTGAACGCCAGCTTTTCGCCCACCAGCTTATCCTCGAATTTTGGCCAGAGCACGCCGGGCATATCCAGCAGCTCGATATTTTTCGCAATTTTCACCCACTGCTTTTCGCGGGTGACGCCGGGTCTGTCCTCGACCTTAGCTTTTTTGGAGCCTGCCATGCGGTTGATGAATGAGGACTTGCCCGCGTTGGGAATGCCCACCACCATAAGATGGAGGACTCTTCCGGTCATGCCCCGCTCGTTGTTCCTCTTTATCAGATCGGCGAGGACTTCATTGACAAGGGGCTCAAACCTATTGAGACCCTTGCCGGTGCGGCAGTCCGCAGAAAGAGCGGGAATGCCGTTATTTTTGTAGTATCTCAGCCATTTTTCGGTGGCTTTTTCATCTGCGGAATCAGACTTGTTCAGCAGGACTATCCGCGGCTTATCCTCGATAAGAGAGGACAGGTCGGGATTTCTGCTCGCCGCAGGTATCCGCGCGTCGATGACCTCGACCACCGCGTCTACCAAAGGCAGCGAAGCCTTTATCATCCGCTTTGTCTTGGTCATATGACCGGGGAACCACTGAATTGAAGGCGCTTCTATCATAGAAATTATTCTCCGTAAAAATTATTCGACCTTGCCGAAGCCCGAGAAAGGCAGGAATCTGAACACTACCTTGCCGAGGATCTCGTCCTCGGGAACAAATCCGACGAGAGCGCTGCGGCTGTCGGTGGAATTGTTGCGGTTATCGCCCATTACGAACACATAGCCTTCGGGAACGGTCACAGGATAGGTATGTCCGCCCTCGTCTATCTGGGTAAGGTCCTTTATGTAGGGTTCGTCAAGAACAACGCCGTCAACGGACACCTCGCCCGTATCGAAGTTGATGTTGACCTCCTGACCGCCCATAGCGATAATTCTCTTTACGATAGGCTTATTAAGGCCGGGAATAGCCTCCAGCTCGTTATTATCGCCGTAGATATAGCCGCTGCCGCTGTTGATAATAACGATATCGCCCTGTTCAGGCTCGTAGAAGAGATGAGATACGATAAGCTTATCCCCGTCAAAGAGGGTATCGTTCATAGAATCGCCGTCAACAAACGCCTCTCTGAGAACGAAGGTAAACAGCAATATCACCACAAAAAATGCAAATACGATAGTTTCGGTCCATTCAAGAAGCTCGGCATAGGGGTTGCCCTTTTCCTTTTCGACGTCCTCGTCCAGTGCCTCATAATTGATCTCATACTTTGCCATGGCTAATCTCCCTTTCATAAAGAAAATTCATCTCATTGTCACTCCGACCATGCGTTTGCGTTATAGCAAAAAAGGGACGATAGACGTCCCTTTAAAGCCTGTTTAATAATTTGTAGTCTTAAAGGGCTTCACTTAACGTCTGCATATACACGCAGACTTCGATCAAGCGCTCGCCGAAAAGCGGGAAATTACTTGATCTGCTCCTTGACCTTAGCAGCCTTGCCGACTCTGTTTCTTACATAGTACAGCTTGCTGCGGCGAACCTTACCGTGTCTGATGACCTCAACGCTGTCAACAACGGGAGAGTGAAGAGGGAATACTCTTTCAATTCCGCAGCCGTGAGCAACTCTTCTTACGGTAAATGTCTCGCTGATGCCGCCGTGCTTCTTAGCGATAACGGTGCCTTCGAAAGCCTGTATTCTGTACTTTTCGCCTTCCTTGATCCTTACGTTTACCTTAACGGTATCGCCGACCTCAAATTCGGGTGCGTTAGCCTTCAGGCTGCTGTCGCTGATAAGTTTTAATGCGTCCATTCTGTTTTCCTCCATAATTTTAAGACATTCTTACTCCTTTAAGCCGATGATTCACAGCGTTCACGGCAGAGCAGCGGACTGTCTGTTTTAATGTCATTCCTCTTCGGAAAGGCATTAAACCCGCAGGGCATATTTCACCCCACGAAACTTAAATGCTAAATCATTATAACATATTTATCCCAAAATTTCAAGGGCTTTGAGAAATTTTATTTTTGTTAAAAAAATATCTCCCATTTATACAAAATCCGCGCCCATATCGCAGAGGATTTTTGTGCGTTCTACATATATTTTTTCGGGCTCGCCGCACCTTTCCGCGAATGCGTCCAGCAAAAGTGACGGATTTATGTTCAGCTCATTCCCCGCAGGAAGGCGTATCTCCGCGGTAAGCTCATCGCCGTTCACAGTCTTTGACAGTATCTCAGTGTAGGGCTTGATGTCGAGGACTATCTCGCCCTTTTTCCTGCTGTGCTTTTTGACGTCTATCCTGTCCGAGGAGACGAACTCCTCAAAGTGCCCGGCTATATCCTTTCCGTGCATTTTTATCAGATACTCCGCCCCGAAGATATCCTTCGCCTCGTTCACGGGCGAGTGCACCTCAATGATATGCAGCCCCTCGGGAAGCACCCCGTTCAGACGGTCCTTAATTTCGTCAAAGGACATCTCCTCGGTGATGAAAAAGTCCATAAATTCGTGCTTTCCGACGATACCCACCGACAGCGCCAGCGGAAAGCTCAGATATATCCTCGGATTAAATCCCTCGCTGTACCACGCGGGGATATGCGCTCTTTTCAGCGCCCGCTGCATAGTCCGCAGCAGGTCCAGATGAGAGATGTAAACTGCCCTGTCCGTCTTTGTAAAGGACGCTCTTACCTGCTTTTTATCCAAAACACTCACGCCCCGTTTCCACATTCACTCCGCAGCCCGCACACTGTTCGCGGCAGCTTTTGGTAGTCTGCGCATTGTGCGCCTTCTGATTTTCCCTGATAAGGAACCTCTTCGACACAAGATAGTCCAGATGGTCCCACGGCATGACCTCCTCATAGGAACGGGTTCGGCAGGCGTAAAAGTCCATATCCGCGCCGTTTTCGAGGAATGCCTCCTGCCAGAGGTCATATCGGAAATACTCGTCCCAGCCGTCGAGCTTACAGCCCTTTTTCCATGCGCTGCAGATCACATCGCAAAGCCGTCTGTCCCCCCTTGCGAGGACAGCTTCCAGAGTGCTGACATTGCTGTGATGACAGCTTATGTTGAGATATTTCTTCCCCTTAGCCGCTCCCATGAGGATACCCTGTCTGCGGCGTATCTCGTCGTCGCTTATCCTCGGCTCGAACTCAAAGGGAGTGAAGGGCTTGGGGATAAATGTGGCACAGCTGACAGATATGGTCAGCCGTCCGTTTTTGCCCTTGGGACGATCAGGAGCAGCGTAGAAAATGTCCGCTATCTTTTCCGCAAGCCTTACGATGCCGATAATATCCTCGTCGGTCTCCTCGGGGAGCCCCAGCATGAAGTAGAGCTTCACCTGAGTATACCCTCCGCTGAAAGCCAGCTTACAGGCACTCAGCACATTTTCCTCGGTGATGTTCTTGTTGATGACGTCTCTCAGCCGCTGCGTGCCCGCCTCGGGAGCAAAGGTCAGACCGCTTTTGCGGACCTTCTGCAGCTGCTCCATGATATCGCCGCTGAACCTGTCTATTCTCATGGAGGGCAGTGCAAGGTTGATATGCTCCCCCTCGGTGTACTCGGTGAGCCTTTCGAGGATATTGTCGATATCGGCGTGGTCGCTGGTGGACAGCGACGACAGTGAAACTTCTTCATAGCCCGTGGACTCGCACAGGCACTTCGTGCTATTGCAGATATTCTCTGCAGATTTTTCGCGGAAGGGGCGATAGATAAAGCCTGCCTGACAGAACCTGCAGCCGCGGATACAGCCCCGCAGGACTTCCACAACGGCGCGGTCGTGGACTATCTCCGAAAATGGCACCACGAATTTCTCGGGATAGAACGCCTTGTCCATATCGGATATTATGCGTTTTTTCACCTTTGCGGGAGCATTTTCGTTTATTACGGTATATTCCCTGACGGTGCCGTCGTCATTGTACTGCACATCGTAGAAGGACGGCACATATATGCCCTCCACATGAGCTATCCTTTCAAGATACGCCTTTTTGGAGTAACTGCCGCTTTTCTTCATTTCGCAGTAGATGTCCATTATTTCGAGGTTGACCTCCTCGCCCTCGCCGAGAACGAAGAAATCGAAGAAATCTGCTATCGGCTCGGGATTGCAGACGCAGGGGCCTCCTGCCATGACAAGAGGATATTTCTCGTCCCTGTCCCTTGCGTACACGGGGATACCGCCCAGATCCAGCATATTCAGCACGGTGGTATAGCACATCTCATACTGGAGAGTAAACCCCACGAAGTCGAACTCGTTTATAGGGTCAAGGCTTTCCAGCCCGTACAGCAGCAGTCCGTTTTCCCGCATGAGCGCCTCAAAATCGGGCGCAGGGGAAAATACCCTCTCGCACCAGTAATTTTCGCGGCTGTTTTTGAGGGAATACAGTATCTTCATGCCAAGGTGAGACATGCCGATATCATAGGTATCGGGAAAGCAGAACGCAAACCTCACGTCTGTCTTTGATTTATCCTTAACGACGCTGTTAAGCTCTCCGCCGATATACCTCGACGGATTTTTCACCTTTAACAGCAATCCTTCTATCTTTTCCTTATTAGTCATTGAATGATTCTCCGAATACTGTTTTAATTAAAAAGCGGAAGAATTTTCACGCCTTAGGCTGAAAATCCTTCCGCCGCTTATTATTTTATTATTGCCGGTATCCCGCAAATTATTTGGAGATATTCAGCTTGCTGCCGTTGGACAGATTTCCTCCCGAATTGGGGGAATAGTAGTTGATGGTCTGCTTGCTCTTCATGGATTTTTTCAGACCCTCGTAAGCCTCGTCCCGCAGCATTTTCAGACGATCGGCAGCCGCCCTGTCGTTGCGTTTTATCTCCTCGCGGAGCTTTGTCATTATCTTAATCTTGCCCTGAAGCTCGATAAGCTCGTCGGTGAGGTTATTGATATCCTCGGACTGGAGCACCTTATTTATGGCAGTCTGACGGTCGATGCTCTGTTCGCTGACATACTGCCGCATTTCAGCGGATATGCCGTCGAGCGCAGTGATTATCTCCTGACGGTTTTCGATAAGCTCGCCCACGCCGTCGATGTCCTCATAGATTATCTTTGAGGTTATGTCGTTAAAATGTTCCATCTGCTCGATCTTTTTGTCGGCAAGACTCAACAGCTTATTGTCCATAAGCTCACATTCCTTTCTTACTCATTTCGGTAAAGGAATCTTTCAGATTCTGGAAATACGGAATGATCTCCTTGATCTTTTCCGTATCCTTTTTAATGTTTGCGGTGAGAAGCTCCTGTCTTAAAAAGCTGTAAAGCTCCGCAAAATTGTTGGATATCTCATATTTCTCCACAAGATGACTTTCAAGAAAATCAACGATATCCTGCACCTTTGTAATAGACTTGTGAGCCTCGGGAATGGAGTTGTTATCTATGTAATACACAGCCTTCTGCAGCTCGGTCACGCATCTATCGTAAACCGCAGCGGTACGCTCGGCGGGAGTCATAGTCTCCCCCGCCTTCTGCATGTAATTCTGATAAGGATTCTTCATTATAAGTTTATCCTTTCGATCGTTTCATCTGTTTATCAATAAGATGTAAAGTAAGACATCTGTATGCTCATTTTGGAAATATATGTTTCAAGAGTAGTATACTGGCTCCAGTATCTTTCCTGTTGATTCTCATATCTTTCCTGAAGAGTGTCGATGACCTTCTGGATAGACTGCATCTGAGTATAGTACTGGCTCTTAGTCTCGGAAACGGTATCCTTAACACCGACCAGAGCAGTCAGATAGCCGTAGCTCTTCTTGTTGCCCGCGCCGTCGGTAGTCCTTGTGCTGATAGCGGCGTCGATAGCGTCGTTGAGATTCTTTGCCAGACCGTTTTCGCTGTCGGTAAAGAACTTGGTAACATCGTCGCCGTAGCGGTTGATAGCCGCTTCGAGCTTGCTCTCGTCTATCTCATAGGCAGGGTTGGTATAATCGCCCTGCTTAAGGCTGATGCCCAGATCGTACAGCGACATTCCGTTAAAGGAAGTAGACATTGCGCTTCTTATCTTATTGATGACCTTATTTACCGTAGGATCGTTATAGAGCCAGCCTTCCTTAGCCTTTTCGTTCCATTTTTCGATCTCGGTCTCGGTCATTTCGTCCTCCTGCTCCTCGGTAAGAGGATCGTAATAGGAGGAGCCGTCCTTGGGACGAGCAGTCTGCACCTGTGTATAGAGATCCTTGATAAGGGTATTGTAATCGTTGATGAAGCTTTTTATAGTCTCCATGATACCGCTGTTATCCTTCTTGGTGGTAACGGTGATAGCGGAATCAGGTTCAAGCTCCGCGTCGAAATCGGCAACATTGTTAAAGGTAAAGGTAGTTCCGTCAACAGTAAAGGTGCTGTCTGCGCTTTCGAGGGTAACTCCGTTGATAGTGACCTGTGCATTGGTACCGTAAACGGTCAGTGCAGAATCGTCGGAAACGCCCTTGATCGTAGTCTTTCCGAAAACATCGTTTAAGAATGCTCTCGTATCGGAGTCGGCAAAGGTAAGGGTATTTCCCTCCGCAACGGTGATAGTTCCGTCGTCCTTGTCGTACTTGAATACAGCATTTCCGTCGGAGTCGGTAACAGCGGTAAGATCGGCGATAGTAACTGCACCGTCAGCGCCGGTGCCGGTAACGGTGATCTTTCTGCCGTCGCCGTTAAGGAAGGTAAGCGCAGTATCGGATATCACATAAGAATCGTCCACAGCCTTTTCGGTGTAGTTCTTTTCGGGAGTAAATCCGAAATCGGAAGCCCTCTTCATATAAACGGAGGTATTGGCTCCCGTATCGAGATCCACATATGCGGTAGTATTGTTCTCGTCGTCAGTGATCTCGTTCTTGTTAAACTTCAGACCCCATCTGTCGAGAGCCATCTGATCGAGACGCTGTGCCTTTTCCATTTCAAAGGCTGTCTTGTCGACATCGCTCATATTCGCCAGATATTCATCTATAGTGCCGTCGGTCTCGGCGTTATAGCCCTTTTGCTCTGCCAGTTCAAGGGTGACCTCGCTGTTTATCTTATCGTTGGCAGCGATAGCCTTGTTAAGAGCCTCGTTGTATGCGTCGGCATATTCATCGGCGGTAAATTCGTGCATTACCTCGGTCGAATTGGCAAAGCCCGAAACTTCCTTAAGATCCCGCAGATCGGACTCGCTGTCCACCACATTGCCTGCGGCATCTCTCACGGTCTTTCCGTCGGGATCGGTGCTGAACGCCACCTTTTTATCCTTGCCGATATAATATACGGAGCCGTCATCATCGGTAAATGTGTAGATCTTTTCCTTAGTATCGGAGGTCTGAGAGACCTTAGCTTCGATCTCCCTGTCGGTGCCGCCGATATTGACGGTTATCTTTTCGGTCTCCTGTCTTGCGGTAAGAGCGGAAAGATCCAGCTTAAGGTCATAGCCGTCAACGGTCATGTACATGGTCTTGTCCGCGGAGAAGCCGTCCTCGCCGGCAAATACGGAGGAAAAGCCCGTACCGTTTGACACCTGCTCGGTGAAGGCCTTTGAAACGCTGCTTCCCCATGAGATCCCGCCCGTTTCGGAGCCGTCGGAAACATTGAACAGCGAGTTGATAAGATTGCCCTTCTTCTGCAGTATCTCAACAGACTGACCTGCGCCTGTGCTGCTGGAAGCTATCTTGAAGGACTGGGACAGCGTGCTGAAAGACATTGTAACGCCTGCGCTGCTCTTATTTACGGTATTGATGATATCGCTTATCTTGGAGTCCCTGTCGAAGCTGAAATCCACGCCGTTTATGGAGAACTCGAACTTATCCCCGTCAAGAGCGGTAGCGAAGTCCACATCGCCGATAACGGCATTGGTAGTTATCCTGCTGTATGCATTGTTGTCAAGACCCAGTGCGGAGCTGTAGCCCGCCTCAAAATAATGGGACACCTTATCGCCGGGGACGGTGTTAAGGATAAGCTTGCCCGCAGTATCGGTATTGGAATCGTCGTCCTTGAACGAGAAGCGTGTGGAAGTAAAATCCTTGAAGGTATTGTTCACCGCGTCGAGGAAATTCTGCTTAGCGTTGTCTCCGCCCTCGAAGGTGACCTTTTTGGTGCTTCCGTCGAGAGTTATCTCAACGGTATGGCTGCCCGCGTCAGCCCCCGTAAAATCGAGGTAGATGCTGCCCTCAGCAGCCTTTGAGCCAGTTATCTCGGCAGCGGTAGCCTTCTGCGAATAGGTTATCTCATAGGTTGCGGGAGTCGCGCCCGAGTTAGCGGTGACCTGCAGCTTGTCGTTGGTAGACTCGGCAACATACTTGTTCATGACCGCGTTGGCTCTGATAGACGTTGACGACAAGATATCCAGATATTTGCTCTGGAAATCGGAGAGCTTGCTTATAACATCGCGGTAAGCGTCCTGTTTCCAAGTAAGCTTCTGAAGGCTTTGTTTCTTGGTATTGATAGAGGTCTTAAGATTAGCGGTAGCCGCCTTAACGAGACTTTCGGTATCGAGACCGGACATAAGTCCCGAGAACATCGTTCTTCCGCCTGATGTTGTGCTTGAAATTCCGCTTGAGGAATCAGACATAGTACCTACTTCCTTTCTTGATTTCCGTTTTCGCCGTTGACGATACGGCTCACAAGCTCGGCGGGAAGCTTACGCATTGCCGCCTGCACGTTGAATTTTTCTGTATAATAAAGCTCGTTTCGGATAATTTTGATATCACCGGGGGCGTCTATCCCGAGCTTGACCCTGTCCCTGCCGATTTCGGCGACGGTTATCCGGATATTATCACCGATAATAACGCCCTCGTCGGCCTTACGTGTTATCACCAGCATTATTTTTCCTCCTTTTTGAACAAAGGAAATTTAATGGGATAATTTTCGGGAGCAATTATCTGAAGAGCCTTGTTGTTCGCGGTATTGACAGCGATAGGGCTTTTCAGATTAACGGTAGTATCCTCGTACCTTTCGGGCACCACCGCGATAACGAGATATTCGATCTTATCCTCGCAGCCCGCCGCTCCCAGCAGCCTTTTCTCCTCATCGGAGATAGTTACGCTGTAATCGGGACAGGATTCCAGAGGATCGAAGATGATGAAGCAGATATTCTGATCCTCGGTGCTCTGGAGCCACATAGGGAATTTATTCTCCCCGATAGGGGCAAGAAGCACATAGGACGAATACTCTTCAAAAGCGAAGATACCCTTTACAAAGGTAAGTATCTCTCTTTCGGAAATTTCTATCTCATCAAAATCTCTGGTCTTGACTTTTATATAACTGCTCATGTCAGCCCTCGCTTAAATTCGGTAAGCGCCGTCGGGGCTCATACACTGGAGTATGAGCAAAGCCCTTGGCAGCGGTTCAATGGTTAGCCTTGGTAGTTGGGATTTGCCGAAGCCGGGAAATAGATAGGATCTCCCGTATATTCGATCTCGACTCTGGGAAGCTGATTCACGATAAGCTCCACGCTTCCGGGGGTGAACTTGAAGCGGGTCTTATGGATATCGAAGTCGATATTCAGCTTATCGGCGGTATAGTTTATGCTGAGCTTACCGTCCTTCCACGAGATATCGGGTCCATCCTCGGGGATAAACGCCGTAACATGATCAAACGCAGAAAGTGCGTCGCTCATCATTTCGCTCTGAGCGATCTGGGAAGCGTTTGTCCTGCCGTCGGCAACAGCGACGCCGTTATCAACGATCTTGGCAACTCCCTGATAGCATACGGAAAGACCCTTTTCGCCGTATTCGATGCCTCTGGGAAGAGGCTTTTTAAGTCCGATGCTGTTATACATCCGGGTATTGTCTATCTGGATCTTAGCAGGCTGGGCGTCTATATTGAACTCGCCCTTATCCCTTGATATCCTGACCTTGGGAAGCTCGTTGTCCAAAGGTTCCATGGTAGCCTTGTTGATCTTCACTTCGACATCTATGGGGATCGTAGTGATCTTCAAAAGCGGTTCCATATTCATCTCTGCCTTTCTTTAAAATAATATCAGCTCACCGTGAGCGATCAGATAAAGTTAAAAATGCTCTGCGGCACTGCCTGAGAGCCCAGACGAAGTGCTGCATTATAGGAAGCCTGCGCAGCCTCCAGCTGAGTGATGACCTCGGTAAGATCGACGCACTCGACCTCGTTCTGCTTTTCCTGCAGGTTCATGCGGTAATCGGTATCCTTGCTGAGGTGGAACTCGATGTTATTCTGCTTTACGCCCAGTCCGGTGATGCCCTCCAGCATAGTTTTCTGTGCAGCGGAGAGCTTGTCGATAAGGCGGTTGCAGGTCTCAAGGTCGCCGTTATAGGCAGCCCTTGCGGCGTCGAAGGTAAGCTGTATCATATTGTTGCTGTCGCCCTTGCCGTCGCAGTCGTCAATACCGCAGCCCGTATATTCCGCGCCGTTGAGCGCGATATCCATTGCAGTAGAGGGAACGACGTTGCCGTTGGAATCGTACTTGATCCCGTAGCCCACGTCGATATAGATGCCGCCGGCGCCGTTATAATCGGAAGCCTTATCGGAGTGATTTGTCACGTCCTGATCGTTGTAGAAGACCACAGCCCTTTTATTCTTAAGGGTATCGTTCTCGCCCGCTTCGATGTATTCGCCGGTATTGGGGTCGGTAAGGAAATCACCGTTGTCATCGGTGAGGAAATACTTGAAGGTGAAGGGTTCCTTGTTGTTGCTGGTGCCTGCGAGGAGCTGACGTCCTCCGCTGTCAACGTTAAGAGCCTTTACCATAGCCTCTGCCTGCTGCATTATCTCGTTTCCGATAGCCTCGAACTCAACGTCGCCCTTAGTGCTCTGAATGGATACGAGCTTTTCGTTCACGTTGTTGTAGAGGGTTCCGCTGACATAATAGAGGCTGGTCTCTGCAGCGGTGAAGATGTCGCTGGCGTTCTGAAGGTTTGTATCGTACATATCCAGATTTTCAAGCTGCTTTCTGATACGCATTGCGCTGTTGGCGCTGACGGAATCCTCGGAAGCGCGGTTGAATTTCTGCTGGGTAAGCACCTTGTTGAACTTGTCCAGATAAGCCGACAGGGTGGAATGATTGTTGTTTATATATTGATTTATTGAAGCACTGTCTGTTACTCTCATGAGAAAAATCCTCCTTTATCACAGTCCCACAACGCCCGTGCCGTTGATAAGCTTGTCAAGCAGCTGATCCAGCGCGGTCACCATACGTCCCATAGCGTTGTACCATTTCTGATAGGAAAGCATATTAACGCCCTCCTCGTCGGTAGAAACGCCCATGACCTCAGCTCTTGCGTCGCTGACGGTATTGAGCATTATCTCCTGTGCGTCATTGGTGCGGTTGATGCTTTCTATCTGATTTCCGATGGTGTTGCCGTAATGAGCCACATAATCCTCGAAGGTGTAGTCAAGGAGTTCCTTTCCCACATAATGCTTAGCCTCAAACACGCTTGTTATGCGGTTTATCCACTCATTGGATATCTGGTCGTAGTTATAGTCATCGTCATCGGTGCCTGCGGGGTGAACTGCCTGCAGAGGATTGTTCTTCCACTGGTCGGAGATGATAAGTCCCTGAACAGTACCCTCCTTGCCGGGCTCGAAGTCGAAGAGCTTGAAATCGTAATCTGCGATGCCGTTGCCGTTTTCTCCGTTGATGCCGTTCTTGGTGTAGATGCTGTTGAAGGCGTCATGGATAGCCTGTGCAAGAGCGTCGAAGGTCTTTCTGTAGAATTCTATACCCTGATAGGTATTCTCGCCGATCTCCGCATAGGAGCCCGCGCCGTTGAACAGGTCAAGCTGACCCTTCAGTGCGCCGCCCGAGATATCGGAGGATATCTCTTCCGAAGCGAACACGGGAACATAATTTGCGCTGACGGGCGTTCCGTCGGCGTTAAGGAAGTATTGTCTTTCAAGATTCTGCGCCTCGTTGAACTTACCCTCGTGGAGTGCCTTGTACATCTGTTCAACGATATCTGGATCCACGCCCTCAAAAGCGTCGGGATTCTCAAACTGGACCTTGCTGCTCTGCCACTTCTTTTCGGTGCGGAGAACTGAGATATCAAAAACAAGCTCTCTGGGCTGAATATCCTCAAGCTCAAGCTTGCCCTCAGTGTTAAGTGCGGAATCCTGTCTGTAGGTAAGCTTTGCGTAGGTATCGCCCTTAACAACGTCATTGCCTGCGATAGCGATGGTATAAGTACCGTCGGTCTCCACCTGCGAGGAGATATCGCAGTATGTGGAAAGCTCATCCAGAAGGCTGTTCATCTTGTCCTTTATCTCAAGAGGACCGTAGGTGGTATCAGCCACATAATCGTTTCCGTTTGCGTCGTAATAGCCCGTTTCGTAGTAATTGTCCATAGAAACGTAGCCCGCCTTGATCTGCTTGTTGAGAGAAGCGCACTCATTAAGGATAGCGTTCACTCTGTTAACGGAAGCGGTAACATCGGAGAGGGTATTTTCGGAAATAGTTTCGATCCTGTTGTTGAAGTCGCGGAGAACGTTGATAACGTTCTGAGCAGAGCTCTGAGCGATATTGGCGAGGTCTGTCTGGTCGGTGCCCATAGACGAGAAGGACTGCCATGCCTCCTTGAAGCGTTCAAGGGTATAAGCAAGACCTGTTTTGTTGCTTTCGTCGTCGGATATCTCGATATCGTCGATAGCGTCCTCGATATCGGAGAGGATGCTGCTCTTGACGTTGTTGTCGTAGTAAACGCTGGAATAATCGCGGTACTTGTCGTCAAGGATATCGTCGCGTATCTGGGTAACGCCCTTTCCGTCAACGCCCGCTCCCGCGAGAAATATCTGATTCTTATAGCCGAGAGTATTGTTGTTATTCATAACGGACACCAGATCTATGCGCTGTCTGGAATATCCGGGAGTCTTTGAGTTTGTCAGATTGTTGCCTGTCACATCAAGTGCCTTCTGTGCGAGATTGAGACCGTCTCTCTGCACATAAAGTCCCATAAAGCTTGAAGCCATAGTATATCTTCCTTTCGTTTATGCGTTAAAGGTGGTATGCTTTTCGGCGCCGTTTGTCTTTGACACGCCGCCCCTGCCGTCGTAGGTATCGAGCTCATGTTTTCCGCCCATTCTGGCAAGGCGGGAATTAATGATGACCGCCGCCATATCGTTTATTTCTTTTATCTTCCCGATAAGCTCGCACAATTCCTTGTACTGATTATCGAGCCTGCGCTTATACAGAAGAGGAGCCTCGCTGATGATATCCTTAAAGGTCTTTGAAGCATTTTCCTCGCCGAGGATATCCGCCCTTCGTCTTTCAAGGGAATTAGACTTCATAACGAGAGCCTGTTCCTCGGGAAGAGCCTTTCCGAGACTGTCAATATCGTCGTCGTGGATCATCTTCATTTTTTTCATTTCAAAGCTCAGCAGAGCGCGGTAATGAGCGTTGCACTCCATAGAAAAGTTTAAAAATTCCTGATAATCCAGCATGACGTTACCCTCCGTGACTTAGCCGTTTAAAATTGCAGAAGCGATCTTCTCGCTTGAAACGTGATAGCTTCCCGAATCGACCGAAGCCTTCAGAGCCGCGATCCTTTCGGGAGAAGCGGTATCTCTTGCAGCGCGCACCGCCTCATTTCTTTTGGCAGCTGTGGAAGAGGTCATGCTCCCGGCAGCCTTGCCCGCCTGCGAGAATTCGACAGTATCGACGTTTCTCCTGCCTGTCTTTTCGGTAGACTTTTTCGATACTATTTCGTTAGCGGTATGGATATAAGCGTTTAAAGCGTTGATAGAATTACCGTTTATTTTCATATGGATCTGCACCTCCCGTTGGAATATATATCATAAAATTCGCAGGGCAGAATTCACCCTACTTTTCCTCTATTATATATATCGGCACAAACCTTAATTTCTTGAATAATTTCCGAAACTTTTTTTGTCGGGTGTTATATAGTAAAAAAATTATACTGCATGTAAAAGCAGCGGAGAAAAATCTGTCGGAAAAGTGCAAAAAGGAGCAGGACCTATCGTCCTGCCCCCTGTAATTCATATGATCAATAAGCCTTGCCCCAGCAGACCATCTTCTTGGCAGGCTTTCCGCAGCATACGCACACATCGGATATCTGCTCCTGCTCAAAGGGTATGCATCTGGAGCCTACGCCTGTGAGCTCCTTGACCTTGTCCTCGCACTCCTCGTCGCCGCACCACATTGCCTTGACGAAGCCGTCGCCCTTTTCCTCAAGAGCCTTGATTATCTCGTCGGTGGAAGTACACTTGTAGGTATGTCTTTCCAGATTATCCAGCGCGTTCTGATAGAGTCCGTCGTGAACGGCGGTCAGTCTTTCCTTGACTGCATTCACGAACACCTCGTCTGCGCAGTCTGTGGAGATGAACACCTTTTCTCTGTTGTGGCGGGTAACAGCCACGCACTGTTTGCTTTCCATATCCTTGGGACCTATCTCGATACGGACGGGCACGCCCTTCATCTCATACTCGGCGAACTTCCAGCCGGGCGAGTTGTCGGAATCGTCCAGCTTAACTCTCACGCCTGCCGCCTTAAGGATATCACGAAGCTTTGCAGCCGCGTCGAGAACGCCCTCCTTGTGCTGCTGTACGGGCACGATAACTACCTGTACGGGAGCCACTGCGGGAGGAAGAGCCAGACCGTTATTATCGCCGTGAGTCATGATGACAGCGCCGATAAGACGTGTGGTAACGCCCCATGAGGTCTGGTGCGGATACTGTAATGTGTTGTTCCTGTCAGTGAACTGGATATCGAACGCCTTAGCGAAGCCGTCGCCGAAGTAGTGGGAGGTTCCCGCCTGCAGAGCCTTTCCGTCGTGCATAAGAGCTTCGATAGCGTAGGTGGAGACCGCTCCCGCGAACTTGTCGCTTTCGGTCTTCATGCCCTTGACAACGGGCATAGCGAGAGCGTCGCGGCAGAAATCCGCATAAACGTTCAGCATGCGCTCTGTCTCTTCAATAGCCTCCTCGGCGGTCTCGTGAATAGTATGACCTTCCTGCCAGAGGAACTCTCTGGAGCGGAGGAAGGGTCTTGTAGTCTTTTCCCAGCGGACCACGGACACCCACTGATTGTACAGCTTGGGCAGGTCGCGGTAGGAATGTACGATATTAGCATAATGGTCGCAGAAAAGGGTCTCGGAGGTGGGACGGACGCAGAGTCTTTCATCGAGCCTTTCGTTTCCGCCCATAGTCACCCATGCCACCTCGGGAGCAAATCCCTCAACGTGGTCTTTTTCCTTCTGGAGAAGGCTCTCGGGGATAAACATAGGCATGCAGACATTCTCATGTCCGGTATCCTTGAACATACCGTCGAGTATCCTCCGGATATTCTCCCAGATAGCGTAAGCATAGGGTCGGATGACCATGCAGCCCTTTACGCTCGTATAGGACACCAGCTCCGCCTTTAAGCAGATATCGGTATACCACTGAGCGAAATCCTCATCCATAGACGCGATAGCGTCCACCATTTTTTTATTATCCTTTGCCATAAATCCTCCATTCCGCCGTATCACGGCGTATCGGCTTTGTCAGAGCCGTTATTTTCATCATTATTATTCAAGGGACTATCTTCCTTTATCTCACCCTCATAGGGGTCGTGAACGACGTAATCCTTGGGGTCGATAGGCTCAGGAGGGGTATCGTCCTCCCTGCCGAGATGCCTGTCGATAAAGCGTGACAGCTTTGGAGTAAGCTCCGCCAGAAGATACACAAGAAGGAGTATCCCCACAAGTCCGAAAAGCAGTCTTGCCATATTGGAAACGCTTGCGGCGCTGTCTGCATTTTCGGCAGCGGTCTCGGTGAGTCTGTAAATATCCATGAACAGCACTTCCTTTTTGATCGGTGAAAAATTACCCCCAAAAGCTAACTATCTGCTATTATATCACACCCCGCCGCAAATTGCAACAGTAAAATTCACAAATCGACCTTAGTTTCCTCCTCGGGATTTTCCAGCATGAGCCTTATCACGCTCTGATAGAACCCGGTAGGATTTCTTTTTATTTTTTCGGCGATATGCTCTGCCTGTTCCTCGTCGGGGGCATACAGGGAGAGCTTCATCAGCTCCAGCGATGTATCGCCGATAGAAAAGCTGACGGCGAAGCCGTTTCCCGAGGGACATATCCCGCAGCGGCACTCATTCTCGCGGCGTATCTCGGCGAAATATGAATACGCCGAGGAAAGTATGCTCCTGCGGAAGGTGATAGGGATATACCTGTTAAAATAATCGGAGCCCATGCGCCCCTTTTCCTCGATGCGGAAGACCCTGCCGTTCTCGGTGTTTTCCGCGCTGACGGCGCCTGTTTTCAGCAGATCCTCTATCGCCTCGGAGAGATAGAAATAATTGATAACGCCGCTGTCCTCTGCGATCTCGAGGAGCTGTTCCTCAGCGACGGGACGGTCAAGCTTGCTGAGCAGATAGCAAAGCAGTATCTTCACCGAATGGACCGAAGTCATTTCGGGATCCGCAAAATTTGAGCTTGCCACAGAAAAACACCTCCTTAAGAAGCTGTCAGCCAATATCCGATCGCAAGCGCTATTCTATGGGCGTAAATACGCTGAATACATTGTACACCTGATAAATAACGCAGATCCATGCGGGAACGGAGCATAACAGTACGGGCATGCAGCGCTTTTTATGACGCTCGGTATATTCGGGGAATTCTATCCCATAGTGCTTCAGCACATACAGAAGAGCCGCCGCTCCGATGATTATGAATACGCCGATGCAGATATAGTATGCGAAGTATTCATACTTCCCCGAAAAGGCATAGTAGATATACGAATGAGTATTGACCGCGATATGCGCAATAATGGACGGTAATATCGAATCCATCTTCATATCCGCATATGCAAAGACAATGCCCACGAAAAAGCCCAGCAGGCACTGATAGATATTTCCGTGAGCCAGCCCGAACACCACCGAAGAAGCAAAAATCGCGAAATATTTGCTGACCCTGCTCAGACTGCGCATGATGATGCCTCTGTAGAATATCTCCTCAAAGACGGGTGCCAGCACAACTGTGGTGATTATCTCCGCAGCCCAGTCGGACTTTGTCACGGGGTCGGATATGGGATAATACAGTTCATAGCCGAGAAAATACGCTCCCCATGAGATAAACTGATTTATCACATAGACCGCATTTGTTGCTCCCAGCGCAACAAGCGACGTAAGCAGCAGCTTTTTCGCCGTGATCTTTTCCGTACCGAACAGGTCGGCAATTTTGAAATGAAATCCGCTTCCGAATATAAGGGAGGTGCATATCAGTCCGAAAGTCACCGAGGTGCAGCTGAGAAAGATAACAGGCGCACTCTGGATAAGATTCCCGTCCCCGTCGTAATAGGTCTGAAAGCCTGCGGCGGACAGGAATATCATAAATGCAAAATAAAATATATAGGTGAATACCTCGCTTACGATAATTGCCCACGCAGTATTGGAAAAGGTCCTGCGTATGCTTTTTTTCTCGGCAGGCGAGGGATAAAGCGTTCTGTCATAGCTTTCGTATGTAACGCCCCTGTTGTAATTACTGAAACTATTCATCATAAATATCTGATAACTGCCGCCACTCTGCCGAGAATGCTGCACTCCTGCACCATTATAGGCTCCATGAAGTCATTCTCGGGCTGTAAGCGATATCCTCCGTTTTCCTTGTAAAATCTCTTAACGGTAGCCTCCTCGCCGTCCACGAGAACAGCTGCGATAGTACCGTTTCTGACGGTGCTGCACTGTTCGATGATAACAATATCCCCGTTGAGAATACCCGCGTTTATCATGCTGTCGCCCTTGATATTCAGAGCGAAAAGCTTTCCGTAGACCTTGTTGACGGGGCGGAAGGTGATATAATCGGTGACCTCCTCGATAGCGGTGATAGGCTGCCCTGCGGTAATAGTGCCCACGAGAGGTACTCTGACGCCGTTGTCGCCGGCAGGGCGGATACCGCGGTTCCTGCCGTCCGCCTTTTCAAGCAGACCCTTTTCCACTAAGGAATTGACATATCTTGCGGCGGTAGAAGTGGAGCGCAGACCCAGTGCAGCGCATATCTCGCGTATTGACGGCGGTATGCCGTCCACTGTCCGCTCGACGATGTATTCGTAGACCTTCTTTTCGTTTTCCTTGGTTTTAGCTCTTTCGGACATTTCAGATACTCCTTTCGGACAATTTTTTCAGCAGCAGTCTTGCCGCCTTATTCACATCGCCGCAGCCGAGAGTTATCACCAGATCTCCCGCCTCAGCGTTTTCTGCAACGTAGTCGGTCACCAGTTCAAAGTTCTTGTCATGGTCCTCCTCCTCGAAGAAGACGGTGCCGGGAGTTATAGCCGCCAGCTGGGAGGTATGGACATCATAGTCATTGTTCTCCCGACCGCCCATGATAGCGGTGATAACGCGCACATCTGCTATCTGCAGCGCCTTTGCGAAATCCTCCATAAGCAGCGCTGTCCGTGAGAAGGTAAAGGGCTGGAAAACCGCCCAGACCCGCTTGAAATCCAGTTCCTTAGCAGCAGTGAGACAAGCGGCAATTTCTGCAGGATGATGCGCATAATCGTCCACGACGGTAACGCCCTTTTCCTCGCCGTATTTTTCAAAGCGCCTGCCTGCGCCTCGGAAATCGGCGAGCCCCTTTGCGATATCCTCGGGAGAAGCCCCCGACATAGAAGCCGCCGCAGCCGCAGCCACGGCATTGAGCACATTATGCCTGCCGGGGATATTAAGGCTCGCATGGACGAAAAGCTCATTTCCGCGCATGATATCGAATTCGGTGTTCATCCCGCTGATATAGCGGATATTATCGGGACGCCATGAATTATCCGCGCCCTTTCCGAAGGTAACTATTTCTTTGTCAAGACCATGTACAGCCTTCATGGAATTTTCATCGTCTCCGCAGACGATTACTGCCCTTGAAGCATTTTCTGCGAATCTGCGGAAGGAAGCGATTATATTGTCAAGGTTTTTGAAATAATCCAGATGATCCTCGTCGATATTGAGTATCACGGCGATATCGGGGAAAAGCTTAAGAAAATGGTCGCGGAATTCACAGGATTCGCATACCATTGTGCCGTCACAGCCCACTCTGCCGCTGCCGTGGATAATGGGCAGCTTTCCGCCGATGTATGCGGTAATATCCTTTCCGCTCTCAACGAGAATCTGTGTTATCATGGAGGTGACGGTAGTCTTTCCGTGAGTGCCGCTGACGCATACCGCGTTAGGATAATCTCCCGTAATAAGTCCGAGAAGCTCCGCTCTTTCGAGGAGCTGTACGCCGCTTTTTCTCGCAGCGGCAAGCTCGGGATTGGTCTCCATAACTGCGGAGGTATACACGATAAGGTCTGCGCCCTCGATATTTTCGGCACGCTGACCCAGAGGATATACGATAACGCCCGCATCGCGGACAGCCTTCAAGGTCTCGGTCTCGTTATTATCCGAGCCCGTGACATGATATCCCTTTGAGCGGAGTATCTGCGCCAGAGGGTACATGCCCGAGCCGCCCACTCCGATAAAATGGATATGTTTTTTACCCGACAGAATATCGCTCTTCATGGAGAAGACCTCCTTAAAAAAATTGTTCATCGGCAGTTACACATAATATATATTATTATAGCACAAACGTTTAAACTTTGTCAACAGATTTTGTCGCCGGGCTGAAATTTTTGAATATTTACAATATATTAACAATTAAGTGATAAACACTTAAGGCAATTTTAAGCTAAAAGCCTTATAATAAAAAAATAGTATTTGTGCGGAAAGGGCATTATTCCGTACAAACACGGCAATATATTTTAGGATTCAAACGGTAAAAACAGGAGGACAATTGTTATGACAATCACAGACATCAAAATCAGGAAGATAATCACAGAGGGAAGGCTTCGTGCTGTGATATCCATCACTCTCGACAACATGCTGGCAGTACACGACATCAAGGTCGTACAGGGCGATGAGAGACTCTTTGTGGCAATGCCCAGCAGAAAGGACGAGAACGGTATCTTCAGAGATATCGTACATCCCATTTCCCCCGAAGCGCGTCAGATGATCGAGAGCCAGATCCTCGACGCATATCAGAGACACTTAGAGCAGATGCAGGCTGAGGAAGAAGCCGAAAGAGCAGGTCTCTGATACAATTGATAATTGACGATCTATCAGCTTTGTCATTATCATCAAATCAACATCATAAAAAACGGGCAGTGCAGACTGTCCGTTTTTTTTGCATAAAAAGCAAGCTGTCAGGGAGAAGCTTCCCGCCCCCTGACAGCTTGGAGAATATCTATCAGCTAAATGACTTCTTTAAGGATCAGATAAGCGCAGGCAGTGATAGCCTTTGCTTCGACGTAGTCGCGGTCGATGATGTAATTGCCCGTTTCAAGCATGTGCTTGAGCTCAGAGACTCTCTGGAAGCCATTGACCGCCTCCTGCATGTTGGGGATAACAAAATATGACTTCTGCATGATATGACGGACCTCCGTCCTTATGCCCGCAGGGATATGCTCCGCATTTTCGGGGATATCGAACTCAAAGTCGTCGAAGTCGGACTCTCTGTCTATCTTCTCTGTGATATCCTGAGCCGCTCTGTGACCGAACACAAGTGCTTCAAGCAGCGAGTTTGATGCAAGGCGGTTGTTGCCGTGCACTCCCGTATGAGAGCATTCTCCCACTGCATACAGACCCTTCACTGTGGTCTCGGCGTTGGTGTTGACGTTAATTCCGCCCATAAGGTAGTGCTGACAGGGATAAATGGGTATCCTGTCCTTGGTCATGTCGATGCCATGCTCCATGAGGTTCTTGTATATCATGGGGAAACGATTTCTCACAAAGTCCGCAGACTCGTAGGTTATATCCAGATAGAACTCATTACTTTCCTGCTTGCGGCTCTCCATGATTATGGCATGAGATACCACGTCGCGGGGAGCAAGCTCCATGCGCTGGTCGTAATCGCCCATGAACCTCTCGCCTTTTGCATTGAGCAGATATGCTCCTTCTCCGCGGACCGACTCGGAGATAAGGAAGCATTCTCTGGTCTCATGGTCAGCGAAAGCGGTGGGGTGGAACTGGATATAGGACAGATTCTTTATCTGAGCGCCCATTTCGTAAGCAAGAGCGATGCCGTCGCCCGTTGCAATGGCGGAGTTAGTGGTATAGTCGTAGATTCGTCCGATGCCGCCCGTTGCCATAACGAAGAAGCGGCTGTGGAAGGTGAAATGCTCGTCCTTCACGAGCAGATCTGCGGAAAAGCCCTTATCCGACTTTTTCAGCCTGCACAGCTGAGTATTGTCCAGCACGGTGATATTCTCCCGTGCGAGAACAGCCTGCTGGAGCTTGCTTGTGACCTCAAAGCCCGTAGAATCCTTGTGGTGGAAGATCCTTCTGCGGCTGTGACCGCCCTCAAGAGTACGGTCAAGCTCGCCGTTTTCGTCGCGGTCGAAGTCCACGCCTATGTCGAGAAGCTGCTGTATCTCATCGGCAGCCTTGGTAACGAGTATATTAACGGAATCGGGGTTGTTCTTGAAGCCGCCCGCGATAAGGGTATCGTTTGTATGAAGCTGAACGTTATCGTCAACGGGCTTGTAGACAGCGGCGATACCGCCCTGTGCAAGAGCGCTGTTGCAGAGGATAAGCTCTCTCTTGGATATAACGAGAACGTTCATATCCGAGGGCAGAGACAGTGCGGTATAAAGACCCGCAACGCCCGTACCTGCAATAATAACATCATAATTCCTGTTCATTTTAATTATCTTCCTTTTGATTTGCGGAGAGCCGCCAAAATATGACTCGGGCGGAAAATATCTCCTCTTTTTGTTATACTTATACCATTATAGCATAATCCCGATTTTTTTTCAAATGCTTTTTTACTGATTTTTTATATGAAATTCGGGTAATATTGTATATAATATGCAAGAAAGCAGCGAGTTCTCAGCACAAAGTACCCCAAAACAATTTTTTAAGAAAAATTGTAAAATGCACTTGAAATTTCCGAAGATATATTGTATAATGAATATAAGTTGACATAAACGATCATTTTCCGACGTGCCGAACGGCGGTTTAATATATTTTTGAGGAGCTGTATAAAATGAGACTTGTAACCCGTTCCGATTTTGACGGACTTGCCTGCGCTGCCCTTCTGAAGGACGTAGGGATCATCGACCATTGGAAATTTGCCCATCCCAAGGACCTGCAGGACGGTCTTATCGAAATAACCGAGGACGACTGCCTTGCAAATGTTCCCTTTGTGGAGGGCTGCGGTCTGTGGTTCGACCACCACTCCAGCGAATTTGAAAGAAATCAGCTGAAGGGCAAATATAAGGGCGAAAGCAGGATAACCCCCTCCTGCGCAAGAATAATCTACGACTACTACGGCGGCGAGGAGCGGTTCGCTCATTACGACGATATGATGATAGCCGTTGATAAGGTGGATTCGGGCAACCTTACTATCGACGAGATACTTAACCCCTCGGGCTGGATACTTATCGGCTTCCTTATGGATCCCAGAACGGGCCTCGGAAGATGGAGAAACTTCACTATCTCAAACTATCAGCTCATGGAAAAGCTCATCGACTGCTGCCGCACTATGACCACCGATGAGATACTCGCTCTCCCCGATGTAAAGGAGCGCATCGAAGTATACTACGAACAGACCGAAAAGTTCAAGGATATGGTAAAGTCTCATACCCGCGTGGAAAAGGACGTGATCATCTCCGACCTGCGCGGAGTTGACCCGATCTATTCCGGAAACCGCTTCCTTATCTACAGCCTGTACCCCGAGCAGAACATCTCTGCATGGATAGTTTCGGGCAAGGGCGGCAAGGGCTGCAGCTGCGCTGTGGGATACTCTATACTGAACAGGACTTCGAACGTTAACGTGGGAAGCCTTATGCTGAAATACGGCGGCGGCGGACACAAGGCAGTAGGTACCTGCCAGTTCTCCGATGAGGAAATGGACGAGAAGATACCTGATCTTCTTGACGAGCTGGTAAATTACTCCGATTACTATAAGACCGAGGAATGACCGAATAATCAGAGGGCAGTGCCAAGAAAAGGCGCTGCCCTCTTTTTATGCTCTATCAACGGAAAAGCTGCTGCCGTCTGCGGAGAATATCGCCTTCATGGACTTCGCGGCGAGATATCCCGCGATGAAGTCCCGAAGCTCGGCGGAAGGCTCCTCGGCGGTGAAATACTGCCCGCCGCAGCCGTCGTGGAAATGCAGCTTCGCGGAAAGCTTTTCCTCCGCAGCCTTTTTAAGTTCCGCAGCGTCAGATATGCTTATTATCATTATGAACTTCTCCTTTCTGAAATGAAGATATCCTATTGATATCATACATCGCCGGCAGCAGTTTGTCAATATGTCCGCGGACTGCTTTCGGACCATTTGCCGACAAAAACGCCGCCTGTGATATCCACAAGCGGCGTGATAACATGGCCTGCCCGACGGGAATCGAACCCACAGCCTTCAGAGTCGGAGTCTGATGCTCTATCCAATTGAGCTACGGACAGTGATTTTTAACCTGTAAATCCTATTATACCACAGCCCGAAAAAAAAATCAACAGTTTTTTTGAAAATGTCCGCCGAAAAATTCGGAATGTGCGGAAAAAAGCATATCCCGCCGATGGTATTGTCAAATCGGGCTTATTGTGATATAATATATCCATATTATAAAGTCACCGGAGGGATATCATGATAAGAGAAGCCGTGCGCTCCGATCTGCACGAAATACTGGAGCTGTACCTGTATCTCCACGAGGACAGCGTCCCCGAGGATTCGGAGCATCTGCGCAATACATGGGAACGCATCATTTCCGACGAGGATCATCATTTGATAGTTTGCGAGGTGGACGGGAGGATAGTTTCCTCCTGCGTGTGCGTGATAATACCGAATCTCACGAGGAATGTACGTCCCTATGCCTTTATTGAAAATGTGGTCACCCACAAAGACTTCCGCGGAAAAGGCTATGCCACAATGTGCCTTGACTATGCACGGGATATCGCAGTGAAGAAGGGCTGCTATAAAATAATGCTGCTCACGGGCTCAAAGAACAAGGATACTCTGAATTTCTACCGTAATGCAGGGTATAACAGCACCGACAAGACCGCTTTTATACAGTGGCCGGATAAATAAAAAATCAAGGAGGAACATATCATGTTAGAAACAGGAACCAAAGCACCAACCTTCTCGCTCCCCGACCAGAACGGCAATATCCGCACCTTAGAGGAATTCAGGGGCAAAAAGGTCATACTCTACTTCTACCCCAAGGACAACACTGCGGGCTGCACAAAGCAGGCATGCGGCTTCGGCGAGCTATTGCCGCAGTTCACCGAAAAGGGCGCGGTCATCATCGGCGTCAGCAAGGACTCCGTCGCTTCTCACAAGAGATTCGAGGAGAAATTCTCCCTGCCCTTCACACTGCTGTCCGATACAGAGCTTTCCTGCATCAAGGCATACGACGTATGGCAGGAAAAGAAAAACTACGGCAAGGTATCCATGGGAGTAGTCCGCACCACCTATCTCATCGACGAGGAGGGTATTATCCGAAAGGCCTTCGGAAAGGTAAAGGCTGCGGATAATCCTGCGCAGATGCTGGCTGAAATAGAATAAGAGATCAAACAAAAGATCCCCCTCACACCGCATGATGTGAGGGGGATCTGTTATTTAAGAGTTATATCTTACTTGTCCTCGCCGTAAAGCTTGGTAAGTCTTGTAAGATAATCATATCTGTCCTTAGCATTGTTAACTGCATTGTCGAACAGCTTTTCTGCTCTTGCAGGATTCTGCTTAGCAAGGGAGTTATAACGAACCTCACCCATGAGGAAGTCCTTATACTCGTCGATGTTGGGTACCTTGCTGTCGAGCTGGAAGGGATTCTTGCCCTCTGCCTTGAGCACGGGGTTGTATCTGTAGAGGTGCCAGTAGCCTGCGTCAACAGCCTTCTTCTCCTCTGCCATTGCCTTAGCCATACCAGCCTTGATACCGTGGTTGATACAAGGAGCATATGCGATGATGAGGGAAGGTCCGTGATAAGCCTCAGCCTCGGAAATTGCCTTGATGCACTGGTTCATATCTGCGCCCATTGCGATATGTGCAACATATACGTAACCATAGCTCATTGCGATGCCTGCGAGATCCTTCTTCTTGGTCTCCTTACCTGCAGCAGCAAACTGTGCGATAGCGCCTGTAGGTGTGGACTTGGAGGACTGTCCGCCTGTGTTGGAGTAAACCTCTGTATCGAATACGAAGATGTTGATGTCCTCGTTCTGTGCGATAACGTGGTCGAGACCGCCGAAGCCGATATCATATGCCCAGCCGTCGCCGCCGAAGATCCACATGGACTTCTTGCCGAGGTAATCCTTAAGGTCAAGAACTTCCTTAGCCTTGTCGCAGCCGCAAGCCTCAAGTGCGCTGATAAGAGCAGCTGTTGCGGGCTTGTTGGCAACGCCGTCGTCTACTGTGGAGAGATAGCCCTCGATAGCCTTCTTAACGTCAGCCTTATCGGTGGTCTTCTCGATGTCGAGGAGCTTGTTGATAGCTCTCTGACGGAGTGTATTCTGTGCGAGCCACATACCGTAGCCGTACTCTGCGTTATCCTCGAACAGGGAGTTAGCCCATGCGGGACCCTTGCCTTCCTTATTTACTGTATAAGGAGTAGAAGGTGCGGAGCCGCCCCAGATGGAGGAGCATCCTGTTGCGTTTGCGATGAACATTCTGTCACCGAAGAGCTGTGTTACCAGCTTAGCGTAAGGAGTCTCGCCGCAGCCTGCGCATGCGCCGGAGAATTCGAGGAGGGGCTGCTTGAACTGTGAGCCCTTGACTGTATTTTCCTTGAACTTTGCGAGCACCTCAGGCTTTTCAACCAGCTTGAGACCGTACTCGAATACTTCCTGTACGCCTTCCTGATCTGCGAGAGGCTTCATCTCGAGAGCCTTTGCGCCCTTCTTGCCGGGGCATACGTTTACGCAGGAGCCGCAGCCTGTGCAGTCCAGAACGGAAGTTGTCATAACGAAGTTCATTCCGGGCATACCGGTCATCTTAACGGCAACCTTCTTAGCATACTCGGGAGCTGCAGCCAGCTCGTCGTCGGTCATTGCAACGGGACGGATAACAGCGTGAGGACAAACATAGGAGCAGAAGTTACACTGGATGCAGTTTGCGCTGTTCCAAGCGGGAACGTCTACTGCGATGCCTCTCTTCTCGTATGCAGCGGAGCCCTGAGGGAATGTACCGTCGGGCATATCCTTGAATGCGGATACGGGGAGCTTATCGCCCTGCTGAGCGTTAACGGGGATCTGGATCTTGTTGACGTAATCAACAACTTCCTTTCTTCCCTCTGTTGCAGCGGGCATGCCCATTGCTGTATCGGGAGCGTCCTTCCATGAATCGGGGACCTTAACTTCCTTAACTTCCTTAACGCCTGCGTCGATAGCGTCGTGGTTCATCTTAACGATGTCGTCGCCCTTCTTAGCGTAGGAAGCGGTAGCAGCGTCCTTCATGTACTTAACTGCGTCGTCGATGGGGATGATGTTTGCGAGCTTGAAGAATGCAGCCTGAAGAACAGTGTTTATTCTGTTGCCGAGGCCTATCTTCTTGCCGATATCAACGCCGTCGATGATGTAGAACTTGATATTGTTCTGTGCGATATATCTCTTTACCTGACCGGGAAGGTGCTTATCCAGCTCTTCCTCTGTCCACTGGGTGTTGAGAAGGAAGGTTCCGCCGGGCTTGATATCCTGTACCATATCATACTTGTTGATATAGGACTGGTTGTGACAGGCAACGAAATCTGCCATGTTGATAAGGTAAGTGCTCTTGATGGGAGTCTTTCCGAATCTCAGGTGAGAAATGGTTACGCCGCCGGACTTCTTGGAGTCGTATGCGAAGTATGCC
>JBJESJ010000066.1:0-12208 GCA_051882725.1 Oscillospiraceae bacterium | reverse complement strand
GAGTGGGTCCACACCGAGGGTATCACTAAGCTCACTCTCGAGGATTCTATGTACGCCGAAAACTGGGGCGGCGCTGTCAAGCTCATCGGCTCTGTGAGAAAGTTTGAGGACGGCACTATCCTTCCTATGGTTCGTCCCGCATTTGTCTGCAATGGCAATCAGCTGTCCTATGTTTCTGATGTTTTCAACGGCATCATGGTCTACGGTGACGGCTTCGACCGTATAATGATGTATGGCAGAGGCGCAGGTAAGCTCCCCACAGCCAGCGCTGTAGTGGGCGATATCATCGACTGCGCAAGACAGGACGGCACCTCCGTTTCCATGACATGGGAGGAATGCTCCGACAACAGCTTCATCAAGGACTATACTCTTGATGAGGTGCAGATGTATATCCGCACCGACGGCGTTTCCGAGAGTGAGATAAACGACCTCTTCGGAGAAGTTGAGTACCTCGACAGAGAGGGCAGACCCGCCTCCGAGAAAGCTTTCATTACGCCTAAGCTCCGCGAGTGCGATATTAACGAAAAAATGAACAAATATAAAAATAATGTTCTCGGCACCATCAGGGTACTTGATTTTTGAACACAGGTAGTGTATAATTATGATAAAGATTCAGATTCCTGCAACAAGCGCAAATCTGGGAGCAGGCTTTGATGCGCTGGGGCTTGCGCTCAGCTATTATAACTATGTGAATATCGAGGAGTATGACGGTATCAGCATTTCCTCGCTGGACGGCACAGACGTTCCTGCGGACGAAAGCAATATGGTCTACGATACCGCGAAAACTCTCTATCAGATATGCGGCAGACCTTTTAAGGGACTGCGTATCGAACAGGTGAACAATATCCCTATGGCACGTGGAATGGGCAGCTCAAGTGCCTGCATAATCGCAGGACTGGTGGGCGCCAACAAGCTCATGGGCGAGCCCCTCACCCTCGATGAAATGGTGGACCTTTCCGCTCAGATAGAGGGACACCCCGACAATACCGCGCCCGCTCTTCTGGGAGGTATAGTCACTGCCGTTTTTGACGGAAAAAAGGTGCACTGGGTCAAGCAGGAGGTTTTCACAACTCTCAAGTTTATTGTGATAGTCCCCGATTTTGAGCTTAAGACCGAAAAGGCAAGACAGTGTCTGCCCAAGGAGATACCCTTCTCCGACGCCGTGTATAACCTGTCGAGAGCGGCTCTGTTCAGCGCTTCGCTGCTGACAGGCAAGTACGAGAATCTCCGCACTGCTGTGGACGACAGGCTCCATCAGCCCTATAGGATAGAGCTTATCCCTCATGCGTCGGACGTTTTTGAAACGGCATATTCTCTCGGAGCTTATGCAGCGTATATAAGCGGCGCAGGGCCTTCCATAATGACCGTTGTAGACGCCGAAAACACTTACTTTGCAGGTAAGCTTCGTTTTGCTCTGGATAGGGCAGGTCTTGAAAGCTGGGACGTTCACGAGCTTCATATCGACAATGCAGGAACAAGGATCGTAGAATGATTTTTTTGGATTTCGCTTTGGGGAGAGATTAAAGTGGAATTGGAATATGTTTCTGAACTGAAACGAAGGGAAGATACCGTTGATCTGTACAAGTCCCTTGAATGGTACAACCTGAAGGGATATACCGACGAGGACATCGAAAAGGCAAACAACAGCTTTTATTCGGTCTATGCATATGACGGCGATCTTCTGGTGGGTCTGGGGCGAGTGGCGTCAGACGGAATGATAGCCGCCATTATCAGCGGAGTCTGCGTCCGCAGAGAGTACCGCTGCATGGGCATCGGCGGAGAAATAGTGACCCGCCTTGCGGATTACTGCCAGTCGGGCATTTATCAGATGAACGTCCAGCTTTTCTGCGAGGACAGTCTTATTCACTGGTACGAAAAGCTGGGATTTGAGAAAATACCCATGGGTATGCGGCGGAATATGCCCCATACCGAGGATCCCTGCGCTCTGAAAAACAATTTCAGCGAAATATACGGCGTGTCCGATATCGCTGCCATAGCTCCCGATTTTTACTGGTACAATTTCGACTGGTTCGGCGAGTTCAGCTATTACGGCGGAATAGGTTCCGAGGGAGTAAAGGTCCCGTTCGTTTCCATGACCTTTTACAGCAACGAGCCTGTGAAATTTTCTGCGGAAATTGTTTTTGAGAATGTCAGCGAATTTGAGATAGGCTGCATAGGAGTCCGCACGCCCCTTTTCGGGTTTGATATCATCAACACGGAGAATTATGGCTATTCCGAGCGGAAAAGATACCGCATACGCTCTCTTGAGGACGATAATATCGGCTTTTTCTGCGAGACCTTCCGCATTATGTCGGTGAAGAAAAGCGAGCCTACGGTGAGCATTACAAGCAATAAGGACGAGCATACCGAAAGGGAAGTGAAATTCCTTGCCCGTCTTGACCTTCTGGAGGATTTTGATATTGGCGAAATTTGAGATAACACTGGATTCTCCCGAAAAGACCATCGCCTTTGCGGAAAAGGTGGGGAAAAAGCTGTCGGGCGGCGATGTGATAGCATACCGCGGAGGTCTCGGCGCTGGAAAGACTACCTTCACACGAGGACTTGCAGTGGGAATGGGTCTCCCCGATGAGGTCAGCTCGCCGACTTTTTCCCTTGTGAACGAGTACAGGGGCAAGCTTACGCTCTATCATTTTGATATGTATCGTATACTTAATGAAGAGGCACTGGAGACCACCGGCTTTTATGATTATATGGACGATTCCTCGGTGATAGCCGTGGAGTGGTCTGAAAATATAGAGGGCTGTCTGCCCGATAATACTATCTACATTGATATCGAACGGATATCCGACAATGTGCGGAGGATAACCGTCAAGGGAGATGAACGTTTTGCTGATCTTGGGGATTGATACCTCGGGACATACCGCCTCTGCGGCTGTCTGCGATGAAAACCATGTGCTTGCGCAGTCGTCGCTGGTGACGAAGCTTACCCATTCGCAGATAATACTGCCCATGGCAAAGCGGGTGCTGTCCGACGCGGGGCTTGCTCTTGACGATATTGACGGGATAGCCGCAGCAAAGGGACCGGGCTCCTATACGGGGCTCAGGATAGGACTTGCCGCCGTGAAGGGCATCTCCTTTGCCAACGGCTGCAAATGCGCAGGGATATCCACGCTGGAAGCCCTCGCATATAATTTTCTCGGAATGAACTGCAGTGTCTGCGCAGTAATGGCTGCAAGACAAAACCTTGTGTATAATGCGCTTTTCGAAGTGAGTGGACGGCAGGTCACACGCCTCTGCGATGACAGGATAATATCCGTTGAGGATCTGTCTGCACAGCTTGCATCGGACGATAAGATATATTACGGAGCGGGGGATTATGCCGATGAAATGTCCGCAGCAGCTTCCGACAGAGTATATCTCGCACCGCCGCAGCTAAAGAATCCGCTGGCTTCGAGTCTGTGCTTTGCGGCGTTTGACAGGGGATTTGTTCCCGCAGAAAAGCTTGACCCCGATTATCTTCAGATAACAAAGGCTGAAAAGGATCTTCGGGAGAAGGAAAATAAATAGAATATTATCATTATTTCCGGGCAGTATATCTACTGTGAAAGGAATGATGATATGGATAAGATAAGAGAGCTTCCCCAAGGACTGGGAATGGCGCTGGCACAGGACAGCCGCGCTCTTATGGCATATGCCAATCTTTCTGAAGCGCAGAAGCTGTCGGTGATAAGCCGCGCAAAGGCTGCGGATTCAAAAGAGGCTATGCAGAGCATTGTTGACGGGCTTACTAAGAATACTTTCTGACGAAAAGCGGAATTATCCGCAGGATTTTTTTGTCAGCGGCAGGAACGGCGCAGGATCATCGCACCGTTCCTGTTTTTTTATGCCAATTAACAAAATTTATGAATTATTTTATTGAAATTTTCAATAAATAATGGTAAAATAGATAAAAATATCTGTACATAAAAGGATTGAGCAAATAAATGGAACGCAGCGATATCAAAAGTATAATAAAGAAAGGAATTGCACCGTCGGACGCACTGGAGCTGCTTATAGATTCAGGTAAGATAAGCATAGCTGTGCTTGTGCCGTCGGATAATTATAATATCATATTCGCAAGCGATCAGCTGATATCGGACGCGGAGATAACCGATGAGGAGCTTGCCGCAGACAGGCACTGCGCTCTCGACAGGATACACCCCGATGACGCAGGCAAGCTTAAGGCGGCTTTTGACAAGGCAGTATCCGAGGAAAATACCGTGGACGTCAGACTTATATGCAATAACACAGGAGCGGTGAAATGGCTGAGATGCAAGGCATTCCCTGCGGATTTTGCTGCGGCGGAAAACGCAGTTGCTCTTATTACCAGAAACGTTACATCGGAGGTCACTCTGAAAAACGATTTTCTCTACCGCAACGAACGTTATAAGATATACGAAATGACGACTCCCGATGTTCTGTTCGAGTACGACCCCGACGAGGATAAGATGATATTCTCTTCAAATGGTGCAAACGGCATAACCCAGAACGTCATCAGCGATTATATGGAGCAGTTCAGGACCTCTCCTCTTGTGCACCCCGAGGACAGAGAGAGATTCATATCCGCGCTGCTTTCCGCCTGCAGAGCGCCCGTTACGGCGACTCTGGAATACCGAAGCATGGTCATCGGAGGAGGCTATAAATGGTGCAGGACCTATTATTCCAGCGCTGCAGATGAAAATGGCGGTATCTATGCGGTCTTCGGACGTATTCAGGATATAAGCACCGAATTTGCCAGAAACAGAGAGCTTATCCGAAAGGCGGAGCTTGACCCGCTGACGGGTATGTATAACAAGACCTCCTTTGAGAATCATGCGGTGGCAGCAATGGAAAAGGTCCGCGAAAAGGAGAAGCTGCTGTTTGCCATAGCCGATATCGACGATTTCAAGCATTTCAACGATAAATACGGTCATCGAAAGGGCGACGATGTTCTCACCTCGGTGTCCTCGCTGATAGAGAAGTATTTCTCGGGCGAGATAACGGGACGCTTCGGCGGAGATGAGTTCATGATTTTCACTGCCGCAGCCGACTGCACCGATTTCTGCGAGAAACTGTCTGCCCTCTCAAAGGAAGCGCATATAGATATCAACGGCGAGGATATCCGCATAAGCCTTAGTATCGGCGTGTATATCACCTCGGATAAGTCTGTGACCTATCCCCAGCTTTTTGAATGGGCTGACGAGGCGATGTATAAGGCGAAAAACAGCGGCAAGGATACCATTTATATCGAGGAAGCAAGATCAGCTGCGGGCTGACCGAGTCTGAACAGGAGAAAAATATGATATATCTGCGAAGCTTTTCCTTTCCGTCGGAGGACGATGAGCAGGATTTTTTTCAGCAGCAGGTCATGACCTGCTATACCAATTACTATCCCTTTCAGCTGCTTCCGAAACGAAATATCGACCATATGGAGTTTGCTCCCGTGACCATACTTCACGGCGGCAACGGCAGCGGAAAGACCACCGTACTGAATATAATCGCGGAATATCTCATCAGAGAAGCCCGCGCAGGCGGCAGAGGAAAAAGCAGCTGCAGAAGCTTCAGCCGAAGCTCGGTTTTCAATAGGTCCGCATTTTTCGGAGCATATCTGGAATACTGCGATGGAGTTATCGAAGAGCGGATAGAAAATTCCAGCGGGATAATCACCAGCGACGACGTGTTCGACCATATCCTTGATATAAGGAGCACCAACGACGGCATCGACCGCCGCCGCGACGATACCATAGACGAGTATTACGAACTGCGGAGCGCGAAAAACGACCTTGACCCTCTGGAGGAATTTGAGGAGTTCAAAAAGATGAACGAGGCGAAAAGAAAGCGTTCGACAGCCTCGTCCTATGTGCGCAGGCATACTGTCATACATGCTCTTCCCGAGCAGTCCAACGGAGAAAGCGCGCTGAATTATTTCATCGGGCGGATAAAGGACAATGGGCTGTATATCCTTGACGAGCCCGAAAACAGCCTTTCTCCCGATAATCAGATAAAGCTTGCGGAGTATATCGTCGAATCTGCGCGATATTTCGGCTGTCAGTTCATTATATCCAGCCATTCGCCCTTTATCCTCGGGATATCAGGCGCGAAGATATATGACCTTGACGGCGGACAGTTCAGGGTGAAAAGCTGGACGGAGCTCAACAATGTCCGACAGTATTATGATTTCTTCAAGAGCCGTGAAGCCGAGTTTGAGCTCCGAAATTCCGGAGGTGACAGTCTGTGAAGAGCAGAAAAAATAATACGCTGCCTATCCCTCAGGGCTTTTCTGCGGAGGATATAAGGATAGAATCAAGTATCTGCACGGGAGAAAAGACCATAGGCTTTTACAGTCCTGCCGATAAGAAGCTCTGTTTCGCCGAGCTTGTAAGAACAGACGCCGATGTGGAGGGATTCTATCGGAAATACGGAATATCTCCCGAAAGCGGCAAAAAATGAAATATCGGACCCGTGCCATCCGGTGCGGGTCTTTTTGTATTGACAGAACGCAAAAAAGACTGTAAAATATATACAGGACAATTGTCCTGACAATGATACATTGACTGTGGTATAATTATATATGAAATAATGTCAGAACCTGACAGAAAGGAAAAGGTGAGAAAAAATGTCCGAAAATGCAAAATTTTCCAATCAGCGGCTGAAAATACTGTATCTGTATAAGATACTCCTTGACTACTCCGACGAGGAGCATGCCATCACCATGCCCGAGATAATCGAAAAGCTGGGAGAGTTCGGCATATCCGCAGGCAGAAAGGCGCTGTACGAGGATATCGAAGCGCTTAGGAGCTACGGGTTGGACGTCCTGCCCTGCGGAAGAGGTGCAAATGCAGGCTATAAGGCGGTGAGCCGCGAGTTTGAGCTGCCCGAGCTGAAGCTTCTGGCAGACGCGGTGTCGTCCTCGCGGTTCCTGACCGAGAAGAAATCCGCAGAGCTTATCAAGAAGCTGGAGACCCTTGCAAGCGTGTATGAGGCTAAGCAGATAAATCGTCAGGTGTACATATCCGACCGGGTGAAGGCGGTCAATGAGCGGATATACATAAACGTGGACGCCATTCACCGCGCCATTTCCGAGCGGAAAAAGATATCCTTCAGATATTTCGATTATGACCTAAACAAGAACAAAAAATACCGTGACGGGATTCGTACCTGTTCGCCATATGCTCTTACGTGGGATCATGAGAGATACTATCTTGTGGCGTATTACGAGAAATACGGGAGCATATCCAATTTCCGCGTGGACCGCATGGAAAGCGTGACTGTGACCGATGAAAATGCGGTGCCCTATCCCGAGGGCTTTGACCTGTCGGATCATCTGAACGCGACCTTTTCGATGTTCAGCGGCGAAGAGGAGGGAGTAAGGCTGCGCTTTGACAAATCGCTGATAAACGCGGTGATAGATCGTTTCGGAAAGGATATCATGATATGCGCGGACGGTGACGAGCATTTCACGGTACATGTTCAGATAAAGACCGAGCAGCCCGAGCCGTTTTTCGGGTGGCTGTTCCAGTTCGGCACAAAGGCGCAGATAATCTCGCCTATAGGGCTGCGGGACAGATATATTGAAATGCTGCGTGAGGTAGCGGACGGGCAGAATGTTATAAATGATATGGACCGATAGAATACAGGGCAGGCTCCGAAAATGAACGAGCCTGCCTGTTTTTATGCAATTACAGCTGTAATTTGCAAAACAGCTTGACTTATTAAAAAAATGTGAGTATAATAGAAGTTGGAAATCTTTCGGACATATATACATCCGCAGGACAAAATTTGAAAGGAATGTATCATAATATGGGAATTATGGAGTGTTTTCTTGTCATTTTCATACTGATAGTGGCGATACGGGTCATCAATGAGCGGTTCATACATATGCAGGGGGATATTGCTCTGGTGCTGTTTTCGTCGCTGCTGAGCGCCGCCGTGCTTATCGCCGCATATTTTGCGGACAATACCGCCTTTTCCGACGGGGTAAGCTACGTGGGCAGCTTTGAGTTTTCGGAGTATCTGCTGGACGGAGTGCTGTGCTTCATGCTTTTTGCGGGCGCAGGAAAGGTCAGCAGCAGAAAATTCAAAGCCAATATCAAGACAATAAGCCTGCTGGCACTGATGACGACGGTCATATCGTCGGCGGTATACGGACTGCTTTTCTGGGCGGCGGCAATGCTGTTCGGGATAAAGCTGGATATCTGGCTGTGCATACTGTTCGGGTGCATAGTCTCTCCCACCGACCCAATCGCAGCAACGGGCATACTCAACAAGCTGGGACTGTCCAAGAACGTGACCTCGGTCATCGAGAGCGAATCCCTCTTTAACGACGGCACAGGCGTAGCGCTGTTCGTGTTCGTGAAAAGCATCGTGAGCCGCAGCGGCGGTGAGAATTTCCTGCTGGTCATGCTGAAGGAGCTTCTGGGAGCGCTTGCAGTGGCATTCGCAGTATCCTTCCTGCTGTTCGGGCTTATGACGGTGACCAAAAGCCCCGTAACGCGGATAATCATCAGTCTCCTTGATGTGTCGTTCTGCTATGCGGTCTGCGAGAAATGCGGGTTTTCGGGGATAATCGCCTCGGTAGTATGCGGAATGTACTTCTCCTATATGTCCGACAAGAAATACGACAGCATAAGCGTCACCGACCCCGAGGGCATCTATCGCAGCTTCTGGGACGCGGCGGAGGAAATACTCAATTCGGTGCTGTTTGTAATGATAGGTCTGTCGCTCTTAAATGCGAAGGCGAGCGAATATCTGCCCTTCATCATTCCCGCGGCAGTGATCATCGGACTTGCTTCCAGATTTGTGGGAGTATTCACTGCAGGAGTTATCAACGGAAAGAACAAGATACCCGGAAACTACGATCTTGCGGAGTATTCGTCGCTTATGACATGGACGGGGCTCAAGGGAGGACTTTCTCTTGCGCTTGCCATGAGCACGGCGGAATTTCTTGGCAGCGGTGAATATCTCATAGCCGTGAACCTTGCCTATGCGACCATCTTCTTCACCACAATAGTTCAGGGACTCACCACGAAGCTTGTATATCAGCGTATCGAGCGCAGAAAATCATTAAGACTCAGAAAAGAAAGCGAGGCAGCAAGGTAAAATGAAAATAATTATTGTGGGAATGAGCAGTATCGGCTCGTTTCTTGTGAAAACTCTTTCGGACCATTCCGAATATGATGTGACCGTCATCGACAGCAGCAAGGCTGAAATAGACAAGGCCACCGACCTGTATAACGTGAACGGCGTAGTGGGCAGCGGCTCTTCGAGGAGCGTGCTCATGAAGGCGGGCGCGGATACGGCAGACGTTATCGTGGCGCTCACGCCCATTGACGAGATAAACATCATGTGCTGCATGATAGCTAAGGATATCGGAACGAGATATTCCTCTGCGCTGATACATCTGCCCGATATGGCGGAGGATACCGAGTATTTCCGCAGGCTGGCGTCCATTGACTATATCATCAACCCGAGACGTGCCGCAGCCGAGGAGATAGAAATGCAGATAGGTCTGCCCGGAAAGGTCAAGACGGACGCACTGTTCGGCGACAGCGCAGTGATGTTCAAGACCTCCGTGGAAAGCGGTGGAGTCCTTGACGGACTTTCGATGATCGAGGTCAAGAAATTTTTCGGCGGAAAGATGCTGATAGGAACGGTCCGCCGCGGCAAGAAGATATTTATCCCCGACGGCAAATTCGCACTTGAAGCGGGCGACGAGATAGAGATGATATCGGAGAAAAGCTCCGTCAAGGGCATACTGCAGAAGCTGGGGCTGCCCGAGACTGCCGCTGACAGGGTGCTGATGATAGGCTGCGGAACAACGGGCTATTATCTGGCAAGCCGTCTTACGGAAAAGAAGAAATCCCTCACTATCATCGACAGAGATATGTCGAGATGCCGCAGACTCACCGAGCTTTTCCCCTATGCGGAAATATGCTGCATAAACGACGCTGACTCTCTGATGAAGCAGAACATGAAAAACGTGGACGTTTGTGTTTCGCTGACGGGCGAGGACGACAGAAACCTTGTAAATTCGCTGTTTGCGTGGTCCTGCGGAGTAAGGTCCATCATCACGAGGGTGAACTCTCCCCAGTATGAGAAGCTTTTAAACAAGGCGGAGAATCAGATAACGGTATCGCCTGCAGCTGCTGCGGTGGAGCGGATAGTGGGCTTTATCAGAAACGTGGCATTTTATAACGAAAAGGGCGATGATATCGGACAGCTGCGCCTCATCTCCAACGGCGGAGCGGAGGCTATCGAGTTCATGGCATACGATAACTGCCGCATGCTGGATATTCCCTTTGCGTCGTCGTCCTTCAAGCTGAATAAGGACGTGCTCATCGCCATTATCATCAGGAACGGTGAGACTATCATTCCCGACGGCGAAAGCGTTATCAGAAACGGAGACAGGGTGATCGTCGTCACCAAAACAGGAGGACGGTATAATACCCTCAATGATATTTTCAAGTGATGTAACAGGCTGCCTGCCATGCTTAGGCTTGGCGGGCAGACCGTTTCAGGTCGGAATATCCACTGTATGCCATCATCGCATGGTGTGAGATGAACGATATACCCTATTATGCTGACGTGACTGTTTATGAATGGCTGCATATCACGCCGCCGCTGAACGAAGAATTGATCGGATATATAGTGCATGAAAAGAAAGAGTGAGAGTATTGGTCTGGATAATATACATGATCGCAGGGCTGGGCGCAGGCATAGTTACGGGTCTGGCAGGACTTTCCGCCGCAGTTGTGATAACTCCGCTGCTGGTGAGCGTGTGCGGCTGGGACAGCTATGACGCGGTGACAGTGGCACTGTCTGCGGATGTGCTGGCAAGTCTGCTGACGGCGTACACCTATCGGAAGAACGGCAATATCGACGCAAAGCGTGGGCTGATGGTTGGCATCACCGCCCTTGTGGGCACGATAATAGGCAGCTGGTGCGGCTATCTGTTCAATCAGTCAAACCCCGGCGGACTGGGACTTATCGCAATGCTGACCACGGTCTTTCTGGGGATAAAATTCCTGGCAAGACCGATGAAGGGCGGCATGGAAGCCAAAGACATGGGCGAGGACAAGCGCACTATGACAAAGACAGCCATTGCCATGGCATGCGGACTGGTCATAGGCTGGGTCTGCGGCTTTACGGGCAGCGGCGGAGGAGTGCTCATGCTGACGGTATTCACGATAATACTGGGCTATAATCTGAAGGTCGCAGTGGGCACAAGCACCATGATAATGACCTTTGTGGCATTCGTGGGCACTGTGAGCCATATCACCATGGGCGCGGAGATATTTCCTCTGCCGATGGCGGCGGTAGTGGTCTCATGTCTCATAGGAGCGGTATCTGCGGCAAGATTTGCGAATAAATGCGATATTATAAAGCTGAACCGGGTCATCGGAGCGGTGCTTATGGTGCTGGGGATATTCACCGTGGTGATAAAGTTTGCTTTCTGATGATGATACTGTTCGGTGTGATAAACTTTTTGAAATTTCCTGAAACAAATCCTGCAAAAACTATTGACAACCCGTGAAAAATCTGATAGAATAGAACTGTAATTGCAATACATCGCAGTATAAAATGCCGCACAGGGAATTTGCGGTACTAAGATAAAAGGAGAGTTTATTATGTCAATCAGAATCGGAATTTACGGTTACGGAAATCTTGGCAAGGGAGTAGAGCTTGCAGTAAAGCAGAACCCCGATACCGAGCTTGCTGCAGTTTTCACAAGAAGAGACCCTTCCACAGTCAAGACCCTCAGCGGAGCACAGGTGGTTTCCGCAGACGATGTGGCTCAGTGGAAGGACAAGCTTGACGTTATGATAATCTGCGGAGGCTCTGCAACAGACCTTCCCGTGCAGACTCCCATGCTTGCGGAGATGTTCAATGTCATCGACAGCTTTGATACTCATGCGAATATCCCCCAGCACTTTGCAAAGGTTGACGAAGCAGCAAAGAAGGGCGGAAACACCGCTGTTATCTCGGTAGGCTGGGACCCCGGCATGTTCTCCGTTCAGAGACTTTACAGCAATATCATCCTGAATGACGGCGCAGACTATACCTTCTGGGGCAAGGGAGTAAGTCAGGGACACTCTGACGCTATCAGAAGAGTAAAGGGCGTAAAGGACGCAAAGCAGTACACTGTTCCCGTTGAGTCGGCGATGGAGTCTGCAAGAAGCGGAAAGAATCCCGAGCTGACGACCCGTCAGAAGCACACAAGAGAGTGCTT
>JBJESJ010000065.1:0-12256 GCA_051882725.1 Oscillospiraceae bacterium | reverse complement strand
CTTGACACAGGCGAGGTATTCTACGCCGAAACTCTTGAGGAGCATGAGGAAAATCTCGTAAAGGCTAATCTGAGATGATATCATATAAAAAATGCTGCCCTATAAATGCACACATCTGCATTTATCGGGCACTTTTTATTTCATATTTTCAAAGCTTTTAAGGCTCCGCTTTTTCAGCGCCGCTTCCAGCAGCTCGGGCAGCCGCTCGGGCGGACAGGCAAAGCAGGGCACCTCCAGCGCAGATATCCTCTCCGCCAGCTGACTGTCATAGCAGGGCTTTCCGCTGTCGGATATGGCAAGCAGCACTATCACATTCACGCCCGATTCCTTAAGCTCCCCTATCCTGCGGATAAGTCCGTTCCGATTCCCGCCCTCGTAAAGGTCGGTCACTATGAACATCGTCGTCTTTTCGGGCTCGGATACAAGCTCCGAACAGTACGCCACCGATCTTTCGATGTCCGTTCCGCCGCCCAGCTGCACGCCGTACAACAGCTCCACAGGGTCGGAACACAGCTCCGTCAGATCTGTGACCTTCGTATCGAATGCCACAACGTATGTCTTCAGCGAACTCACGCTCGCCAGTATGCAGCCCATGACCGACGAATATATCGCCGATTCGCCCATAGAGCCGCTCTGGTCGATGTCCAGTATGACCGTCCGCGACGCCGACTTGGAGGAATGTTCATAAAAGTAAAACTTCTCGGGCAGGAGCAGCCTTCGCTCGGGGTCGTAGTTTTTCAGGTTCCTGCGGATAGTCAGCTTGTAGTCCAGCGCGCTTGCCGACGGTATCGGCGAATGCTCCCGCCTGTTCAGCGCAGAGGTCACCGAACGCTTAATATCATCGGACAGGCGGCGGTCGATTTCCTCCACTATCCTGCGGATATACTCGCGGGCGTTGTCCTTTGCCTTCTTGGGTATCTGGTCTTTCAGCATCAGCAGAAGCGAAGCCGTTGAGATATCGGGCTCCAGTCCGTCCAGCATCTCGGGCTCGAACAGCAGCTGCTTCATCCCGCAGCGCTCTATGGCGTCATTCTGGATGACCTTTATCTCCATGGGCGCAAACAGCGTCCGCAGATCGCCCAGCCATTTCGTCAGCCTCGGCGAGGACATGCCATGCCCCGCTTTTCCGCCTGTGCCGTCACCGCTGTCGTTTCCGTATATCTGCGAAAGCGCCGAGTCCATGAGCATATCCTCCGCGGATAATGCCGCAGTGCCGCCCATTTCGTCCATCTGCCGCTGACTGTCCGCTCCGAGAATCAGCCGCCAGCGCTTTAATATTTCCTTATTTTCCATCATATATCACCAAAATCAAAATCGTCCAGCTCGTCGATAGCCTGCTTTTCCTCTTCGGACATTTCAGCGGTCACAAACTCTGCGGCTTCCTCCTTGGAGATGCCCAGCACCTCGCCGATGTTCTCCGCAATATCCGATCTCTCGCCGGGAGAGAATTCGGAGAATGTCCTTCTCAGACAGACAAGCACGGGCTTGAATTCCTCCTCGTCAAGCTCCGCGATGAACCCGCAGAGCTTCTCCCAGACGCTCAGGCGGCTGATAAGTGAACGTCGGTTCTTCCGAGACAATCCCTCGAACCACAATGCACCGTCTGCGGGTGGAGTGCCCTTTGAAAGCCTTCTGCCGATAAGCTCCGACAGCTTTTCCGAGGATATCATACCTCTCTCCATGAGCACTGCGCAGGCAAAGCCCGATATCAGCGAATTTGCCGTATCACTGTCTGCAAGGTCGGAGACCGCCGTGATAAAGCGCTCTTCATCGAGGAAATCATGGGACAGGCAGGCGTTGTTCACTGCGGAAACAGCGGTCACAAGCTCCTCCGCAGCATTTTTGTCGCAGACCGAGGCTATTGATATCCCAAGACAGAATCTTAAAAACAGCTGCTGCATCAGCGGCTTTACGGGCTCGGGGTCGAGCCGCCTTATACTGCCGAAGCGGACTGTTTCCGAGAGCGTTCCGATGGTTTGTCCGATATCTGGCAGAGAGGTGCAGTCCGCAGCCTGTCCCTGTACGGCGGACGCTGCCGTTTTCACGCAGTCGGGCAGTCCGCAGAGGAATGCGTCCGACAGCGCAGCTGCCGTATCGGACAGCTTTTCCGCTTCAAGCAGACGGGAATTCAGCGCAAAGGCTGCTGCTTCCTCCACCGTATCGCCGTTCAGCGACGCTTCTACTATCTCTATCTCCGTTTCGGGCGACCACTGCAGCTTCCACAGCTCTGCCCATGTGGCATTGTCCTGACTGCGGCTCCTTGTCTCGGCGAAATGCACGCCGCACATTCTTAACCTATGCAGGAAAAACGAGCGGTTAAGGTCAAGAAACGCGGACTTCTCCGTTTTTACACGGAGATTTTCCCGCAGGTCCAGCTCCAGCTCCTCGCCCGCCGCTTTTCTGTACCGTTCCAGCTTAAGCTCCTTAAGCTGTCTGATGAAATCCTCCTGTACCGATGTGCAGACCGTTCCTTCGGGAAGCGAACCTATCTTCACGCCAATTTCCGTATCTGCGCAGGCAAGGGATATCTCACCGAAGCTGCCGTGTCCCAGACAGGTGACTGCTGCGTCCCTCAGGTCTGACAGCGCAGGCATTCTCCCGCCCCGCATAGACGCAAGGGTATCCGCCAGCCGCAGCGCTTCGATGACCTCCGCCGACGAAGCGGCATAGCCGTTTTCACGCTGATATGCGGCTATTTTTGATAAATATTCCGCCGCAGTGTCGTCAAGGCTGCCCTTCAGACGGTTTTTCCAGAGCAGCTCATAATATCCCGGAGCCCTGCTTCCCGCGCCGTAGCCCGAGCGGGAGGACAGTCTGAAATAGGAATAGGGCATAAGCGTTGCTCTGCACTTCACCGAGGACAGCTTGTCGGTAAGCTTTTTATCATCATCGGAAAAGGGCACGTCTTTCAGCCCATATGTATGAAATGCGCCCGTTATCACGGCGATATTGTCACCATATTCATTACGGGCTTCCGCTATCCGTCTGCGCATATAGGCTTCGCGGAGGATATCATCGTTTTCGGAAAACTCGCGAAGAGATCTTCCGTATTCCTCCGCCGCACGGAGAAAATCATCATGATCACGACATTGCTCAAAGGTGTACTCCCAGAAGGTGTCGTTATCCTGTCCCGTGACCTGCGCCATTCTTTCGTAAACGGAAATATCCCGTGGCTTATCGTCGGAGATGTCCTCTTTGTCCTTATCCTTCTGCGCAAGAAAGCAGGAGGACGGCAGATCACAGAACCGCACGGGCACACCCTTCTCCACTGCCCACAGCATTGTCCTGTACTCGGGAGAAAACTCCGCAAATGGCCACATTACGGTTTTTACGGGAGCCTCCTCGGTGTAGGCGAGAATTGCGGCGGGCAGGTGGGAATCTATCCCACACAGCGGTCTGATAAGCTCATCAAGGTCGGAGGGTCCCTCTATCAGCACAACATCGGGCTTTACCCTGTCGAGGAACTCCGTCACATAATACGCGCAGGCAGGCGAAAAATGCCTGACGCCGAAATATTCCGCCATTATGCGTTCCTCTCTTTACACTCGGCGTAGAGGCTTGCATACTCTTTTCCACGTTTTCTCATAACATTTTCAAGGTATTCCGTCCATGCCGCCTTGTCCTTGGACTCGTCCTTTACTATAGCACCCTGCAGTGCGGAGGCAAGGTCGGGATCGGTGACCTTGCCGCTTCCGAAGCTGCCCGCAAGAGCCATGCTGTTGACAAGAAGAGAGATAGCTTCTGCGGCGGAAAGAACGCCCGATGTGGGTTTCAGCTTTATCTGTCCGTCGAGGGTCTGACCGTTTCGCAGCTCGCGGAAGATGGTGACTACCTTTTCAAATGCGCTGTCGTCGGGAAGCGCGGAGTTCAGCCTGAAGCTGTCCGACATCTGCGCCACGCGGGTCTTGACGATATCTATCTCGGTCTGCATATCCGCGGGCGCGGGGAGAACTACTATATTGAATCGTCTTTTCAGCGCCGAGGACATCTCGTTCACGCCCTTATCACGGGTGTTTGCGGTAGCAATGACAGAGAAGCCTTTTCGTGCAGGTATCTCCTCGGAAAGCTCGGGGATGGATATCCTCTTTTCAGACAATATCGAGATGAGCGCGTCCTGCACCTCACTTGCACAGCGGGATATCTCCTCGATACGGGCGATAGTTCCCGTTTCCATGGCGGTGTAGACGGGGCTTTTCACCAGCGAGTCAAAGGAGGGGCCCTGTGCAAGGAGCATGGCATAATTCCAGGAATAGCGAATCTGCTCCTCGGTAGTGCCTGCGGTGCCTTGGATGACCCGTGAGGAATTGCCGTTTATTGCGGCGGTGAGATGCTCGGAGAGCCATGACTTGGCAGTGCCCGGCTCGCCGATAAGCAGCAGTGCGCGGTCAGTGACAAGCGTGGCTATGCATATCTCCACGAGCCGCCTGTCGCCCATGTATTTGGGGGTGATGACCTTATTCCCCGACTTTCCGCCCATGATATAGGTAAGCACCGACTTGGGTGACATTCTCCAGCCGTCGGGTACGGGATCAGTTTCATTTTCGATAAGAGCTTCAAGCTCCTCCTTGTAAAGCTCCTCTGCGGGTAGACGCTGTATTTCGGACATGGTTATTTTCCTTTCGTTATTTATTCTTTTCCAGATATTCCTTTATGTACCATATCTGACGGTCCAATATTGAATCGCTGACCTTGCCTTTCATAGCGGGAAGCTTTTCAAGCAGTTCGTTCATTTCTTTTAGCTTATCACTGTCGGACATGGGAAGATTTTCCATTATATATACAGGAAACGGATAGGGATCTTTGCCGCTGTCTATGGCAGTAATTACCCATTTCGTAAAGAGTCCGTAGCAGTTATATTTATCATCACTGCCGCAGTATTCCGTAAATATCCTTGTCAGATATTCTCCGGGAGATATCGTCATAATTTCTATTGCATACTCAATAGCTGCTTTGCGCAAGCGTTCAAAATCGCTTTCTTTGCAGCTGTGAAGCAGAGATAATATTGTACGGACGTTTTTTTGATATGCCATACTCCTTAACTTTTCGTTTTCAACGCCGTACTTGCAAAACAGCAGGTCTGATAATGACTGCGGCAGATCATCACATATCGGCAGTATCGGGTATCTTCCGAGGATTCCTGCCCAACGCCAGTCCAGACAGTATTTATTCAATGCCGGACAGTAATATACCGCACTCAGAATATCCATCGCATCGGTTTTGTGTTCATATATGGCATCTCCCAGCTTTTCAACCGCATTTTCGGGGTCTTCGATAAGCCGTGCAAAGAATTCCGCTTTTAAGAAAGCCTGACTGTCAGCAGAATACAGCCTGTGGATAAGTTCTCTGAATTCGGGGGTGTTTCTGTCACGCAGATTATTGATGAGCACACAATTGAGAATACCCGGATCCAGACAGCTTGCAATTTTTATAAATCCCTCGTCTGCGTACGGTTTGTTTGAAATCAGGACAGCATATTCACGCTCTCTTACAGATACCTCCTTAAGAGGCAAGCCGTTTTCGCCGAAGTCCCTTTTTATGATGCCAACTGCATAGTCTGTCGCCGTTTTTCCGCAGGCTTTTGAAATATGAGCGTCGCAGGACGGCTTATACTTTTCCAGAAGCTTAGCCATGACCTCCTCCGCTTCGGGGCAGTCTATCCCCACAAGCGTATCGAGTGCGGCGTTTTTGAGCTTGCCCTTCTGCGTTTTGTAAAGCTCTGCAAGCTTCGGCGCATTGGATCTGTCAAGTCCGAGAGCTTCAACAGCGGCTATTCTCATACCCTGCTCCGCTTCTTCATTCTCTGCAATGGAGAGATACCACTCGTTTTCTTCGCTTCCCGCAAATTTTGCCGTCATCCTGACGATATTTCCCGATGCCATCGGGTCGGAGAAGTCCGCAGCAGCCTTCATCAGCGGCACAAGAGCCTTTCCGTATCTGTCATACATAAGCTCGGCAAATCCGTCCAGATAGATGCTGCTTTTTCCGCAGGCTTTTAAAAAAGCATTAAGCACCCTCGGGTCAGACAGGAGCTTTACTTCATCGGCAGTGATATTTTCCAGCTTCTGACTGCACTTTTCTATTTTTTCGCACAGCTCCGTCATAGACGAATACGGCAGCTCTTCGGGGAGCTTTTCATCAAAGGAAAAGCTTATTTGAGCCGTTTCCGAATTATCCGCAAAAGTTCCCTGCGTAACAGCCAGCGCGTCCGCCAGAGCGATACAGTCCGCCAGCGTTTCGGGTGCGTTATCCGATGCGAATAACCGTCCGCACAGAGCGTACAGCTTCGCAAATGCCTTGTTTGCGGCGGACAGCGGCTCAAAGGCTTCGTATGCCTTTTTCAGACGGAAATCCTCGGGTATGGTCTGACAGCCTGCGGAGGCTGTGAAGTATAGCCGCTGACGAAGCTCGTAAAATGGTGATATATTCATGTTATACGTCCTTTCTCAGCAAAGCCTGATGATGCCGTTCCCGTTAACTGCGGACACGGGACAAAGGAATATTTTCCGCTCTGACGTCGAGTAGAAAAACTCTCCCAGAACAGCGCCGTTTTTCAGATACTGTCCGTCCAGCACGGACAATACGGAACAGGTATCGGGATAATATGCGTTGGGTCTCATGGCGATGGTCTCCCCGCCGTATTTCAGCACGGGGTGACCGTCCGACAGGGCAAATTCTATGGAATCAAAGGGTATCAGCATAGCGGTTCTGTCGTCGGAAAGGGTGTTTTTCAGCTCGTTTTTCGCCTTTTTGACCGCTTCCGAAAGGCTTGTTTCCGCCTTTGACATTATCTCGGGATATATACTCGGTCCGGCCTCGGATATCTCCGCGCTCTCCCAGCGTATGCGCCTGTTGATGCCGCCGGGATAACGGTACAGTTCCTTTATCCTATGTACTCCGAACACGGAATCCTCCGCTTTGATATATTTCTGCGCCTTCAGAGGGCGGATATTCTCCGTCTTTGATATCTCACCCGTATCAAGGTCTATCCAGTATGCCGTGTCTACGTCCGCTTTATGCATATCATCATGTATCACCGTGAAGGAAAGCTGGATAATACGTGCATTTTCCTTATACAGACCTATCTCCTTGAGCTGTGACAGCTTCCAGACGTTTCCCAGCGCTTCGTATAGGATACTGTCCTCGGGGAGCACCTCGCCGCTTTCAAGCTTTGACTCAATATAAGTGCGGCTTTTCCGTATGGAAGAGGACAGCTTCACACACAGCCGGGTGAGCCGTTCAAGCTCATTATCGTCGGGCTCGGAGGACAGCTGCCCGGCGGCGGAAATTATCTCGTTCATTACAGCCTGCGGCTCGGGAAGATAATAGTCTCCCAGCTGCTTTGCAAGATTTTTATACTGCGCAGCTGCAGCCTTGTTCACCGAGGACACTCCCCTGCCAAGCAGGTCGTTCACAAACTGCTCCGCAAGGTCAAGTCCCTCTGCCTGTCTGCGGAGCTTCTTTTCGGCGGCTGCCCTGTTCTGCTGCGGAGGCTTTTTTGCTCCGCCATTGTCAGGAGCTGCTGCTTTTTCTGCCTTTTTGGCAAGCTTTTCACGCTTCTGCGCTATATCCTCGGGGATATCCGCCGTTTCAAAGCTTTTCCCCGCCAGCCATTCAAACATTATAGCAAGACTGTGCTTGCAGGGGAACTGTCGGCTGGGACAGGAACAGCGGAACACGGGAGCATCTCCCGAAAAATCGGCAGAGGTGATATACGGCTTGCTGCCGCTGCCCTTGCATTCTCCGAAAATAAGGGTCTCGTCGGCGGTCCTGCAGAGCTTCACAAAACCCCCTGAACGGGATATTTTCTGACCGTTTGACACTGCCGCCGCATTGGGAGCAAGGGAACGTATCATATCCTCGGTTATAGTCCTTGCAGTTGACAAATATATCCACTCCTTTACAAAAAAAGAATATTTTCGCTGCTATTATTATATAACATCGGAAATACAATTTCAATACATATTTAAAAAAATAGTCGAATAAATTTACAGTTTATGCAAATCATTGAGATGTCTCCAATCAGAAAATGAACGGATGATGTCTTTTTTAGGATCTATTATTTAGTGCGGCAGGCTTTTTCTCATGAATGTTAAATCGACAATAATTATCAGTTTTTATCTTGACAATTACCTATGAGTGTGGTATAAATATTATAAGTATATCCATACAGAGTCTGTCATAGCTGTATAGATACACACTTACAGTTTTTGTAAGAAATATACAAAAAAGCAAAGGAGAGATAGATATGACAAGCAAAAAATCATCGCTTTCAAGAGCGCTTGCATTTGCAACTGCTTTTGCTCTGTTTCTGACCTTGACGTTCCTTATTCCGCCCGGGTCAATGAAAGCAACGGCTGACGATGAGAATGCTGTACCCGTTGAACAGGCAGGAATGACTATCACAGCATTCAGCGTCAAGCTCAACGGAAACGAACTCAAAAAGGGCGACAGCGTCCGCAACGGCGATCAGCTCGACCTTACATTTAAATGGGAGCTTCCCAACGACCATGAGTTTACAGACAGCATTTTTGTCTGCGGCCTTGAGGACAAGCTCTTCGGTATAGATCTTCAGCCTCAGATAATCCCTGTCGGAGACATCGCGATATATAAGATCTCCGGCAATAAGCTGTACATTCAGCTTCTCGAAGGCTCTATCGGACGAAGCGGCTCCTGCGAGCTCAGCGGTACGATCTCCGTAACTAAAGATCAGGTGGACGAGGACGGCAAATTTACGCTGAAATTCTTCGACAAGTCTATCGAAGTTATCGCCCCGGAGTTTACCACTCCCGGACTGTACATAACTAAGGAAAACAGCGGAAGCGTCACATACAATGCAGATGACGGGAAATATTATCAGACCTTCAATATAGTTGTCGGAAGCAACGGACAGGATTCCGAAAATGTGTCCATTAAGGATCTCGGTACGAGTCTGTATGATTTCTCCGGTGTTTCTCTCGATAATATCAAGGTATATGAAGGCTCCGCGGATATAACCGACAGGATACGTGCACTCAACAGCGGATTCTCGTCAAGTGCGGACGGCTTTGCCCTTCAGCTGGGAACAGTTACGGCTGACTGGAATAAAACCATAAGGATCGAATATACCACCGAAGTAACGTCCGATATCCTTTCTCCCTCTCTTTCATGGGACGACAGAAAAAATACCGCTCAGGTCTACGTAAATGACAAGCTTCAGCAGACCAACTCCGGTTATGCTCAGTTCACTCCTCCGTCTGTTGTAAAGACAGGCACATTGAGCGCTGATAAATCTGAGATCAGCTGGACCGTTACCGTTTATCTCAACGACTATAAGGACGTTCTTTTCTCTGACGAAAACAAAAAGATCACCCTTACAGATATCCTTGACAGCGCTCTCGGCTCCGAGGCGGCGGAAGCTTTATCGACAGCCTTCGGCGGCAGCACAAGCATTAATCTGAACAAAGATGATTTTTCCTCGGACGGCGAATTTTCCATAACATATACTACTCCCGTTCCCGAAAAATTACAGGATTCTCCCATCAACAATTCCGTTAAAAACACGGCTCAGATCAATTATGAGACCTATGACCAGCAATCGGAAAAGGAGATCAATATCCCCGGAACGATCGGTAATTTTGCTGCAAAGAGCTGCTCTGCAGACGGTGATAACATAAACTGGACAATAACTGTGGATATCCCCGATGTTGACAATATCACGGGCATTGATATCGACGATTATATGGACTTCGACAGCAATTTTATCTCCGACAGCACCGTATTTACCGTGACCGACGGCAGCGGTACAAGCATTGATCTGACCGCTGTCGGCAGAAAAGGCTGGTACAATAATCATCAGTTCCAGATATATATAACCGACACCGAATTTCTTAACAATAACAGAAACAAAACTGTCACCATTACATATACTACTCCCTCAAACGATGTTTCAAAGGTCACAAATACCGCCACTGTAAACTTCAAATTCCGGGACGAATCAGGCGACGAAAAAACTGTTACTAAAACCGGTACTGCGGTATATGCTATTCCCGGAAATAAAAGCTCTCTGACTTTATCCAACATATACTATGAAAATATGGGGACCCTTAAGGGTGCTATGGCATGGTGCGTCTCCGTAACAAAGGGCGATGTCTACGCAGCGGGCGATGTGATAAAGGTCACAGATTCTATCCCCGCTTCCGAGGGTCTGATATTTGTTGAGGACAGCGTTGCTGTCAACATTGACAGCAAGTACTACTTCAATCACACACAAAATGACGGGAAGTTCGGAGCGGGCAACATAGACATATCCGTTTCTGCCGACGGCAAAAACATCACCATAACAGTCACTCTTAACGCAGATGCAGCCGCAGCTCTCAATAATTCCTATTCAAAGGCTATCGACATCGGATATATCACTCAGATGTCGGATGACGAGTACATAAGCTGGCTTACCGGCGGCGTATCAAAGGATTATTCAAACAATGCAGTGATCTATATCAACGAAAACGCCGGCTATCCCACCGGTACGGTACAGGCTGCTGTTCCCGACAGCGGTGATATTGTCAATAAGTATATATCCTCTGTTATCAGTCCTACGGAAGAGGATATAAACTATTATGCGGTCTATACCGTTGAGATCAACAAGGACAAGCTCAGTTTCTTCGACGATGAAAACTCCGACAGAACCTATTCCGCTGTTGACGAGCTGGGTTCAAATCTTAAGTATGTGGACGGCTCGATAACCATCACCTCTGATCCCGGCTATTCGGCGGCACCGTCTGTTGATATTTCAGGCAATGTCATTACGATAGATGGTCTGGAAGATAAGATCGCATATACTGTCACATACAAGGTCAAGGTAAATCAGATCTTCGCCAACGATTCATATTCCGACGAAGAGATAGCCAATATGTTCGGCAACACCGTAAAGGTAACGATAGCCGGAAATAACAGCCTTGACAGCTATACCTGCCTTGATGAAAACACCTATCGTTCAAAGGCAGACTATACTTTTCAGCAGGACATCAAAACACTGACTATCAAGGGCACAAAAACATGGGTGTCTGACAGCACCTCTATCCGTCCTTCAAAAATTACGATCAAGCTTGAAGTTACAAAAACAGTAACTCCAAGTTCAAGTTCAGGTTCCGAAACGACCACAACAGTATCAAACAAAGAGTATTCCTTCACTCCCGAGAGCAATTCGAGCTCTACATGGGAATATTCAATCACAAATCTTCCTGTTTACGTCAACGATGATGCTTCCTTCACCCAGTATACATATAAGGTCACCGAAGTAACTGTTGACGGATATTCAGTCGGATATAACATCGACGGAACCACTAATGCATCTGCAAACCTTGTAAATGATAACGGAAAAGATTACCCTGTGATAACGATAGGCACCGATACGCTGTCGAATGCAGAATGTACACTGGATATCACCAATACATTCAACGCAGATGAGGTTGAGGTAGGAACTCTTAAGGTCTCCAAAATATGGAATAACGAAAACGGTGATACATCACATCGTCCCGATGGCATTACATTTACACTGAAGGATGAGACTAACACCATAAACGAAAGCAAAACACTCAACAGCTTGGCGGAGAATATTGAGTTTACAAACCTTCCGCTGTATACCTATTCAAAATCAACCGATAACAGCGGAAACGAGATACTTGTAAGAACTCCACGAAAGTACACTATCTCCGAGGTGAGTGTGGATAATTATACTACTTCCTACTCCGCAACGACATTTACGCTTACCACCGACACTTCCTACAGAAGCGCTATGACGACAAAAAAGGAGATAACCGTTATCAACAGCTATGTTGCGCCTACATTCAGCGTACATATCAGCAAGAAGGACATTAACGGCACAGATGAGCTTGCAGGCGCACGCCTTGAGGTCTACAAAGCAGCCGATTATCCCAACGGAACTGCCACGAAATCATGGACTTCCACCGGGACTGCAAACACTATCAGCCTTGAAGCAGGAAATTACGTCCTCGTTGAGACTACTGCTCCCGACGGATATGAAATTGCAGAAAACATCGCATTTACCGTAAATACCGACGGTACTGTCTCGATCGGAACTGAACCTGCAAACGGAAACATTATTACCATGTTTGACGCTCCCTCTTCGACGAATACTTTTGAAGTAGTTATCAGCAAGAAGGACATTAACGGCACAGATGAGCTTGCAGGCGCACGCCTTGCGGTCTACAAAGCAGCCGATTATCCCAACGGAACTGCCACGAAATCATGGACTTCC
>JBJESJ010000064.1:0-2789 GCA_051882725.1 Oscillospiraceae bacterium | reverse complement strand
CGCAGGGAGCCGCTTTTTGTATATAGGATGACCTCTGAATGCCATTATCGTCACAGCTGCACAGCGAAGCACATACGCTCCCGCGCAGGCATATACAGCAGCCGAATCGGTAAATACAGATGCGATGCCGCATAACAGACCAACGGCGTAAAGCATGACCGAGGCAGCTCTGACGGGCTTATCCCATTTTTCGGGGAGCTTCGTACCCGGCGTGTAAATGACCGTATTTGCAGCGAGAGTCAGCAGTGTGGTGATAAGTGCGAACATTCCAGCTTCATCGGAGAAATGGATACTCATGAGGACAGCGGCGATCGCTGTGCCGAAGGCAGATATGTAGGCGGCGGCAGGCTTGCCGAATATCCTCAGTCCGTTTGCGGACAATATGCTTACGATAAGCGCGGCGAGGGAGAAGAGTATGAACCGTCCGCCGCCGTCAACGGAAAGATAGTTCCCCAGCAGCCGGAAAAATCCGGCGGTTATCAGCGTTATCGCCGAAAAGAATGAACCGAGAGTGTAGAATGCGAAGGCGGTGCTGTCCAGCCTGAGCTTTCTTTTTGCAAATGCGCTGATACCGAAAAACAGTGCGGAAACTGCTCCGATAGCGCAGGTCCTGCCGAAATTTCCGAGGTTTACCCACACGGCGGTTGAGAATACCAGCCCTGCAAGTATGACGAAGATAATGCCTATCGTCATAAGCACGGACATTGCGCCTGCACGTCCCTTTGAGCGGTGATGCTTTTCGGGTCGGGACTGCATTTCGGATGGGGCGGCAGGCTCTTCCTTATAAACGGGCACAGTTCTTGCAGGTGCGGGCTCGGGAGCGGAATAATGTATCTGCCGATAAGCGTAAGGCTGACGGGCAGGCTCTCCGCAGACGCTGCCGTTTATATCGCTGTCGGAAGAGACAGGAGCTTTTGTCACGGAGCTCTGCGGAGCGGCAGCATCTTCATATCTGACCCGCAGTTCGGAATATTCGGTGTAGTCTATCCTGCCCTTTCGGAAAAGCTCGGATACGAATACGCGAAGCTTTGACTTTTTTCTGCACTGAACTATTGTTACTGGGATAAGCACCAGCGGCGACAACAGCCACGCTATTATCAGCAGATATACCATAAGACCGCCTCCTTTATTACTTTATCATGATTATAGCATTTGGGGTGCCTGCCCTGCAATATGCCGTTTGTAATTATCGGAGTGACATTTGTCACTTTGTCATCGGGATTTGACTGAAATGTTATCATTGACTCTTGCATTAGCTTTTGCGTTATCATGCGCAAAGCCGCTGAAACGCTGTTCCTATGCATTTTACGGAGCGGCGGCGATCGTCTCGGTAATAGCCGCGTTCCTCGGCGGAGCAGATATCGGCGCAGCTGCGAACTTTGTTATAGGACTTTTTTCGCGTGGCATCTTTGCGGCGGGATGTCACTGTATTTCGCCGCAGCGGCGTATTGTCGATGATAATGTTTGCGGTCATGGTGCCGCTGACGGTCATCTCTCTTCCGAAGCTGCGCAGAAAAATGAATGAACAGCTCTGGAGAAGGCTGCAGAGAGCGGCATATTTTTTCTATGGGCTGATATATATCCATGCGTTGCTTAGCCTTTCCATGTCAGACTCGGGATATCTCGGCATTGTTGTATACAGCGTAGCTTTCATAGGCTATGCAGTGTTCCTCGTGATAAAGCAGTATCTTCTGCGGAAAATCCGGAAGTCTCCCTTTGACTTGTTTGACTAAAATACATAAAATATTTACAGTTGATTAATATAGGTACCTTTATAAATCGTTATAATAATATTATAACGTATAGGTACCTTATTAATTGACGAGGAGTATGATGTATGTACAAGCATAAGCACGGAGGTCACCGCTGCGGTGCGGAGGATATCAACGGAAGACTTATCATAGATCTGCGGGATATAAGCCACACCATGCGCTCCCTTTACGAGGGAAAATGCAGCCAGAAACGGATACTGATAATAATGAACGAAATGGGCGAGACCACTCAGACAGAGCTTACCGCACGGCTGGGAGTCCGCTCCGCTTCGGTCAGCGAGGTTGTCGGAAAGCTTGAAAAGGCGGGGGCAGTGGTCCGCAGACAGGGCGAGTATGACCGACGCACCGTGATATTATCACTGACCGACAGCGGAAGAGAGCTTGCCCGACAGGCTCAGCAGCAGCGCGACCGCCGCCATGAGGAGATGTTTTCCTGCCTGACCGACGATGAGAAAAATGATCTGCTTGCACTGCTTGAAAAGATAAATTCCGATTGGGAGCAGCGCTACCGCTCCGAGGCGGAATGTCACAGGCATCATCGGAAAGCCGATATAAAACAGGAGGAATAGCCTATGTGGAAGTATATAAGACAATATCTGCCCTATGCAGTGCTGGCGGCGCTGTTTATGGTGGGCGAGGTAATGATGGACCTGCTCCAGCCCAGCATCATGAGCAGGATAGTGGACGAGGGCGTGCTGGGCGTGAATAACGGCGGAGTGGGCGATATGAACGTCATCATAACGCTGGGAGTGCAGATGATACTGCTGGTGCTGTTCGGAGGCTTCTGCGGCTCGATGAACAACGTCTTTGTACATATGTCGGGACAGAACATCGGCAACGAAATGCGCAAGGACTGCTTCCGCAGGATAATGACCTTTTCCTTTCCGCAGCTGGATAAATTCGGCACAGGCTCCCTTGTTACGCGCGTCACCAACGATATCACACAGGTGCAGAATTTCATATCCCAGTTTGTGCGCGGAATGATACGCACCTTTCTGCTGATGTTCGGCAGCATTT
>JBJESJ010000063.1:0-2797 GCA_051882725.1 Oscillospiraceae bacterium | reverse complement strand
CCTTTTCAATCAGCTTACAGGCTCCAATCAGCATGTGGGCAATTTTCCCGGCGTTACCGTTGACCGCAAAAGCGGAATGATACGCGGTTATCCCGACTGCGAGGTGGTGGACCTTCCGGGAATATACTCCATCCGTCCTTATACGGGCGAGGAGATCGTTACGAGAAATTTCCTCATAGATTCAAAACCCGACGGGATCATCAACATCGTGGACGCTACCAACATCGAACGGAATCTTTATCTGACCTTACAGCTTCTTGAGCTGCAGATACCCATGGTGCTGGCGCTCAACATGATGGACGAGGTGCGCAATAACGGCGGCACCATAAACGTTGAGGAACTCAGCGCTCATCTGGGAATACCCGTGGTGCCCATTTCCGCATTCAAAAACGAGGGCGTTGACGAGCTGATACATATAGCCGTAAAACAGGCGCAGAAAAGGATCCCTCCCAAAAAGGTGGATTTCTGCGAGGGAGCAGTCCACCGCTGCGTTCATGCGGTAACTCATCTTATCGAGGACCATGCGCAGAATATGGGCATCTCTCCCAGATTCGCTGCCACAAAGCTTATCGAGGACGACCCCGAGATAATCACCCGTCTGAAGCTCAACAACAACGAATACGACATGCTCGAACACAGCGTCACCGAAATGGAGCACGAGACAGGCATGGACAGAAACGCCGCAATGGCGGATATGAGATACACCTTCATCGAGAACGTCTGCGCCGATACGGTGGTGAAATGCCGTGAAAGCAAGGAGCATATCCGCAGCGTAAAGATAGACAGCGTCCTGACCAACAAATATCTGGCTATCCCGCTGTTCATCATTATCCTGCTGACAGTATTCAAGCTGACCTTCGACGTTATCGGAGCAGCCCTCAGCGACCTGCTGGCTTACGGCATAGACAGCCTTTCCGCGCTTGTAGATAAGCTCCTGACTGATTACGGGCTCAATCCCATAGTGCACAGCCTTGTCATCGACGGGATATTCGCAGGAGTAGGCAGCGTGCTCAGCTTCCTGCCTGTCATCGTGGTGTTGTTTTTCTTCCTGTCGCTGCTGGAGGACAGCGGCTACATGGCAAGGATCGCCTTCGTCATGGATAAGCTGCTGCGCAAGATAGGGCTTTCGGGACGTTCCTTCGTGCCTATGCTGATAGGCTTCGGCTGTACCGTGCCCGCAGTCATGGCAACGAGGACACTCTCCTCGGAGCGGGACAGAAAGATGACTATCTATCTTACGCCTTTCATGTCATGCAGTGCTAAAATGCCTATTTACGCAGTTTTCACCATGGCGTTCTTCAAGGAACACCGTGCGCTTGTGATGATGGCACTCTATCTGACGGGCATCATCGTGGGGATAATCTTCGCGCTGATCATGGATAAGACCCGTTTCCGCGGAAATCCCGTGCCCTTTGTCATGGAGCTTCCGAACTATCGTCTGCCGGGAATGAAAAATGTCTGCCGCCTTATGTGGGACAAGGCGAAGGATTTCATCGAAAGAGCCTTCACTGTCATCTTTGCCGCTTCGATAATCATATGGTTCCTGCAGAGCTTCGACGCCAAGCTGAACCCCGCCGCCGACAGTGCGGACAGTCTGCTGGCTGCTCTGGGACAGCTTATCGCGCCAATATTCGCGCCCTTGGGCTTCGGTGACTGGAGAGCAGCCACCGCGCTCATCACAGGCTTTACCGCAAAAGAAGCGGTGGTCTCCACCATGACAGTTCTCCTTGGCGGCGGAGAGCTTTCCGAATCGCTTCTGACCATGTTCACACCTGTTTCCGCAGTAAGCTTTCTGGTGTTCACACTGCTGTATACACCATGCGTTGCGTCGATCGCAGCCATAAAGCGGGAGCTTGGCTCAAAGCTCGGAGCTGTGGGACTGGTCATAATGCAGTGTGCCATTGCGTGGATAGTCTCGTTCATCTTCTATCGGGTGGGCATGCTCATCGTATGACCGAAAAAGGAGCCGTTACTTATGAATATAATTGATATCATCGTTCTGGGAGCAGTTCTGATATGGCTTGCCGCGGCAGTTATCCATGCCGTAAAAAAGAAGCGCCGCGGAGAATGTATAGGCTGTTCGGAATGCTGCCCTTATAAGGACAGCGGGAAGTGCAGTCACTCACAATGCGGGTCACACAGTGGTAACTGACAGATCAAAGCCGTACATTTTTGTGTACGGCTGATTTTTTATGCCCGATCCTGACAATGCCTTATTATGTCATTCGATCTTCTCACTCTCATTATAGCCGTCTTACACTATCCGAAAAGATATGTCAAATCCATGTATTTTCGGGAAAAAATATAAAAAAATATTTAAAAGCATTGACAAAACTGTATAAAATATGATATAATAAATCATAAATCATTACGAACGGAGGAAATCCAATGTCTGATAATACTCATGCATCATTGACAAGCGGTATGATAACCGAAAAAATGGTCAACATACATACGCTCATTATTTTCGGAGTGTGCCTTGTTTTTGGTATCGTTAATATCGCCCAGGGAGCCCTTCCCAGCGGTATAGTCACTCTTGCTATAGGTGTAGCTGTTCCTGTCGCTCTTCACTTCATCAAGAAAAGAGCTTCTCTTACCCTATGCGGTACGATACTTTCACAGGTACAGCTTCTTGCTATAATCCTCATCTCCGCTGCAAGACACGAGCTTCATTATATGTTCCCGCTCATGCTTGCCTCAATGTCTATCGCAGCTATCTATTACAGCTATAAAAACCTTATCATTCACTGGGCAGTAATGGACGGTGCTTGTCTTCTCGGATTCATTTTCAAGTCCC
>JBJESJ010000062.1:0-12369 GCA_051882725.1 Oscillospiraceae bacterium | reverse complement strand
TTCTTGCAAGATGGCAGCCTTTTTTCTTGGGGACTTTTTTTACAGCCCCTTTTTTTATCTGTTAATCAACATCGTTTCTGATTATATCGTCAAGGGTCTCCCTCTTGACAACGACTCTGCTCTGACCGTCCTTTATCATCACAACCGGAGGCTTGGGTATCCTGTTGTAATTGGAGGACATGGAGTAGTTATATGCGCCCGTGGCAAGAATTGCCAGCGTATCGCCTGTCTCTATCTTCTGGACAGGCATGCCCTCGCCGATAAGGTCGCCTGTCTCGCAGCATTTGCCTGCAATGGTAACGCTTTCCGTTCTGGGTTCTGCCGCACGGTTTGCGACTACCGCTTCATACTCGGATTGATACAGGATATATCTGGGATTGTCGCACATTCCGCCGTCGATAGATACGTATGTACGTATGTTGGGGATATGCTTGATGCCGCCAACGGTGTAGAGTGTGATGCCCGCAGGAGCCGCTATAGAACGTCCCGGCTCGATAAGGATATAGGGAAGCTTTATGCCTTCCTCGGCGCAGACAGCCTTTACCTTCTCGGAGACCTTCTCCATATAGCTGTCATAAGGCACGGGATTATCGCTTTCGGTGTACTTTATGCCGAAACCGCCGCCCAGATTCAGGTCTCTTATCTCATAGCCAAGTTCCTTCTTTATCTTGCCGATAAAGTGCAGCATAACTTCCGCTGCGCACTCAAAGGGGTCTATATCCAGTATCTGGCTTCCGATATGGCAGTGAAGTCCCACCAGCTCGATATGCGGAAGAGCAACAGCCTTCTTTACAGCCTCGAAAGCTTCTCCCGTTTCAAGGGCAAAACCGAACTTGCTGTCGATCTGTCCCGTTCTGACGAAATTGTGAGTATGCGCGTCGATACCGGGCTTTATCCTGAACATTATCTTTGCTGTTCTGCCCTGCTTTTCAGCCATTTCGTTAAGGCGCTCGAGCTCAAAGATATTGTCAACGACTATCCTGCCCACGTTGTTTTCCAGTGCGAGAGCTATCTCATCGTCAGTCTTGTTGTTGCCGTGGAAGCATACTCTGTCCATGGGGAAGCCTGCCTTCAGCGCAGTGTAAAGCTCACCGCCCGAGACAACGTCAACGCCCATGCCTTCCTCGTTCATTATCTTGTAGATAGCCTTGCAGCTGAACGCCTTGCTGGCATAGCAGGCAAGTCCTGCACCGCCGTAGTATCTGTCAATGGATTCCTTGAAGCTGCGGCAGTGTTCTCTGATGAGGTCCTCGTCCATGACATACAGCGGAGTGCCGTACTCCTTGGCAAGGCTGACGGTATCAAGTCCGCCGATGGTCAGATGTCCCTCCGCGTTTACGTCAAGATTTTTTGAAACGTACATTTTTATCAATCCTTTCTGAAACTTAGTTCAGGAATTTTGCTCATTTTCGCTTTCCGCGATATCGGAAATAATGCCGCGTATCTCTTCCGCGCCCTCTCCCGTCACTGCGGAAAACTCTATGCAGTGTATATCCTCAAAGCAGGGTATCTCCTTTGCGAAGCCCTCCATGCGCTCTTTGCGCTGATTTTTCGACAGCTTGTCCGCTTTTGTGAAAATTATCGCAAAGGGAGTCTCCGACTCTATCATAAAGTCTATCATCTGCAGGTCCTCTGCCGAGGGCGCATGGCGCATATCTATCAGCTGGAATATCAGCCCGATATCCCTGTCCGAGGACAGGTAGCCGTTTATCAGCGACGTCCAGCGCTGCTTATCCGACTTGGATATCTTTGCATAGCCGTAACCGGGCAGGTCCACTATATATATTTCGTCTGCGCGGTAGAAATTTATGGTCGCCGTCTTTCCGGGCACGGAGGATACTCTTGCCAGATTCTTTCGGTTGAATATCTTGTTGATAAGCGAGGATTTTCCCACGTTTGACCGCCCCGAAAAGGCTATCTCACAGCGTTCACAGGGAGGAAGCTGCGAAAATTCTCCGTAGGAGCAGAAAAACTCGCCTTTGCTGAAATTCATGTCATTGTCCTCCTTATGTGCAGGAACGCCGCTCAGCGCATCACTGCCGCATTTTCTCCATCCGTGGATTTATCCGCAGATTTATTTTTCCTTTTCCTTGAGGTTTTGGGCTTTTCCGGGGCTGCCAGCGCCTCGTCAAATACATCGGAAAGCTTCTCCGCAAGCACAAAGCGGACATTTTCCTTAACGGCGCTGTCCACCTCGTCAAGGTCGCCCTCGTTGCCCTTAGGGATTATCACCGTCCTGATGCCCTCCTTATAGGCAGCCATAGTCTTTTCCCGAAGCCCGCCTATAGGCAGCACCCTTCCGTGAAGAGTTATCTCGCCTGTCATTGCCACGTCGTGACGGACGGGTATCCCCGAAAGTGCGGAAACAAGCGCCGTTGCCATGGTCACGCCCGCGGAGGGTCCGTCCTTGGGGGTCGCTCCCTCGGGAGCGTGGATATGTATGTCCTTTGTTTTGTAGAAATCGGGGTCGATGTCATATTTTCTGCATATCGTTCTCACATAGCTTACGGCAAGCTTTGCGCTTTCCTTCATCACATCTCCCAGCGAGCCTGTGGTCTCGATCGTTCCCTTTCCGTCCATTATAATGGCTTCCATAGGGAGCATAACTCCGCCCACAGATGTCCATGCCAGTCCGTTTACAAGACCCACCTCATCCCGTTTGGAAACGGTGCCGTCTAAATACTTCTTATGTCCGAGAAATTCCTCGATATTCCTTGAAGTAACGGAAACTCTCTGCTTTTCGCCCGATACTATGAGCTTTGCAGTCTTTCTGCAGATATCGGCTATCTTTCTTTCCAGCGAACGGACTCCCGCTTCTCTGGTATAATAGCCAATGATATTATATACGGCGCTGTCAGCTATCTTAAGATTAGCCGCCTTCAGTCCGTGCTTCTTTATCTGTTTGGGGATAAGATGCTCCCTTGCGATATGGAACTTTTCCTCTGCGGTATAGCTGGACAGCTCGATGACCTCCATTCGGTCAAGGAGCGGCGCGTCTATGGCGGAGGTATTGTTTGCCGTGGTAATGAACAGCACGTTGCTCAGGTCGAAGGGCACCTCGATGTAATGGTCCCTGAAAGCGTAATTCTGTTCGGAATCCAGCACCTCCAGCAGTGCTGCGGAGGGGTCGCCCCTCATATCGCTGGAAAGCTTATCTATCTCGTCCAGCATGATAAGCGGATTGCTTGTACCCGCCTGACGTATTGCGCTGATTATCCTTCCGGGCATTGCGCCCACGTAGGTCTTTCTGTGACCGCGGATATCGGACTCGTCACGTACTCCTCCCAGCGACACTCTGACGTACTTTCTACCCAGAGCCGCCGCGATGGACTTTCCGATAGAGGTCTTGCCCACTCCCGGAGGTCCCGCAAGGCAGATTATCTGTCCCTTGATATCTGGCTGCAGTGCCCTCACTGCGATGTTCTCCACTATCCTGTCCTTGACCTTTTCAAGGCCGTAATGGTCGTCATCGAGGACCTTCCGCGCATTGGCGATATCGTTGTTATCCTCGGTTCGCTCGTTCCACGGAAGCTCCAGCACCGTGTCCATATATGTACGGATAACTGCCGCGTCCTGTGACATGGGCGGCATTTTCAGGAAGCGCTCGTTTTCCTTCAAGAGCTTCTTCTCGGTCTCGGCGGGAAGATGAAGCGCCTTTATCTGTTCTTCGTAATCATCATCATCCTCAAAGGGCATGAAGTCCATATCCCCCGAACCTATGGGCGGACCTCCAAGCTGCTCCTGTATCACCTTAAGCTGCTCGCGGAGGTAATACTCCCGCTGGCTGTCGTCGATACGAGCCTTGACCTTTTCCTGCAGCTGACGTTCTATCATCATGACCTCGGTCTCGCGGGTGAGCATTGTCATCAGCATACCGAGACGGAGCTCGTAGCAGCTTTCCTCAAGGAGCTCCTGTCTGTCCTCGAGTGTGAGCACGATATTGAATGTGATAGCCTCGAAAAGATCCTTTGCATTATCTGCATTTGCGACCGTTTCGGTTATTTCCGCGGGCATTCTGGGAACGCACTCGGAATACTGCTCGAAAGCCTCCTTAGCCGCACGCATCACCGCTTCCGCTTCAACGGGGTCAAAGCGCATTTCCTCTTCGGGATATTTCTTCACCTCGGCGGTAAGATATCCGCCGTCATTATTCACGATAACTGCCCTTGCGCGGTAAAGTCCCTCGGCAAGAACTCTTACATTGGCGCCGTCTGCGCGGAGAGTCTGTCTTATCTCGGCAACTACTCCCACGCTGTATATATCGCCCGCCTGAGGGTCCTCAGCCTCATAATCGGTCTGCGCCGCCAGAAATACGAGATTCCTGCCGTTTTTGGACATTGCCTTGTCTATCGCAGCCACAGACTTTTCACGGCCTGCGTCGAAATGCACTACCTCGCCGGGAAAGACCACAAGACCTCTCAGGGCGATCATAGGCAAAGCTTTCTTTATGACTTTTTTCTTAACTTCGTTATTCATGTATATCCGCAGCCTCCTTTCTCGGCGCAAACAGTTTTATTTTTTATCTATCTATCATAACATCACGCCGAATCACTCGGTTTACAATATATTATTATAATATATATTCCGCGATTTTGCAAGTAACAATTATTTATATTATTATCCTATATTTATTTGAAGATAAATTCGTTTATTTTTCAAGAAAAATTGTCAGAAGGTCTTAAGAACTCTCTCGTCGCAGTATTCGCACTCAAGAGTATCGTTGGTACCCCTGAAGCTCTTGGGTAGGTACTGCTCGGTATTTGTGATGCAGCGGGGATTGGTGCAGCATACGGTGGGATATGTATGTCCCTCCAGCAGCGGCATTTTCCTGTCACTTTCGCCCAGCATGGTGATTATCAGCGCCATTCTGACGTACATTCCATACTTTGCCTGCTTATAGTAGCCCGCTCTGGGGTCATCGTCCACATCCATAGCTATCTCGTCAACTCTGGGCAGCGGGTGCAAAACTATCATATCCTTGGAAGCCATCGCTATCTTACGCTTATCGAGACAGTATACGTCCTTCTGAGAGAGATATTCCTCCTCACTGTCGAAGCGTTCACGCTGTATCCTCGTCATATAGAGCACGTCGAGGGAGCCTATGCACTCCTCGATGCTGTCCACCTCTGTGAATTTACAGCCTGCAGCGTTGAGGATATCCTTCACATAAACGGGCATGCGGAGCTTGGGAGTAGATATCATCACGAAGCTATTCCCCTTAAAGGCGGAAAGTGCCTTGCAGAGGGAATGTACCGTTCTTCCGTTGAGAAGGTCACCGCAGAGTCCCACGGTAAGGTTATCCAGTCTGCCCTTTTCCTTGTAGAGGGTGAGCAGGTCGGTAAGAGTCTGAGTGGGGTGGAGATGACGGCCGTCGCCTGCGTTGATTATGGGGCAGTCCGCCGAAAGAGCAGCCGCCTTTGCGGAGCCCTCCATAGGATTTCGCATTACCATTATATCGGCATAGCCGGAAACTATCTTGGTAGTATCCTTCAGATTTTCGCCCTTTGCCACCGACGATGTTGCTGGATTGTCAAATCCGATGATAGTGCCGCCCAGTCTGAGCATTGCGGTCTGAAAGGACATCTGAGTACGGGTAGAGGGCTCATAGAAAAGGGTAGCCATTATCCTGCCCTCGCACGCCTTGCTGTATGCGCCCGGGTCCTCTGCGATCTCGGCGCCGAGCTTTATCACCTTTTCCCACCATTCCACGGGATAATCGCTTAGATCAATAAGATTTGCATAATTTGAAAAGATCATACACGGTACATGCTCCGAGGGAGCATATCCTCCTTTGCATCAGCATAAATATCGGTCGTCAATATATTCTATGCGAATATACTCGGCACGCACTATCATTATATCACATTATTCATCAGATTTCAACGGTTTACAAAAATTTTTTGTCCGGACCCCGACAGGAGCTTCTTGCTGATTTTATTTTCGGAAATGTTACATATCCCGCGGAGGTCCGCTGTAATAGAGTTCGGGACTGAAATGCCTGACAGTCCGCAGATACGAAAAGGCCGGCTTGTAAAAAACAAACCGGCCTCCGCTGGACAAACTATATTTTTCCGATCCGTCAACAGTGCGGATCCTCCGTCGGGCGTTCCCGAACATTCCCGCCCTGACCGACTATCTGTATCTCCAGACAACGAATTTCAGCAGGAAATATGCGCAGCAGCCCAATACCGCAAGTATCAGAAGAATAAATACGACCCACATCAGAACACGGTTGACTCCGCTCGATGTGCCCTCTTCGATCATCTTATAATCTCCGATGTTCTCTGCCATGGTGCCGTCGGGCTTATACAGGCAAAGCTCGTCGATATTGCACACATCACCCTTGACCCCCGTAGAAGAGGTGATAAGCATACCGAACATCGTATTGTTTATGGTCTCGGGAATAGTAAGAGTCACCGTTTCCCAATAAGGATTTGCAGTCATTGCGATCGATTCGGATATGTAGATATCGCCGTCCGCATAGAACGAAAGAACATCTGCTCCCGCATCATACGCATAGACCTTAAGAGATATCGTACAGCCCGCAAGGGTCTCCAGTCCAAAATCCGCACAATTGAAATAGATACCTGTGTTCACAGTACTGGAATCCCCAATATAATCCTCCGACAATACCAGAGAGCCGTTTGCCGCAGCCCTTTCCGAGGTGATCTTATAAGTCAGTCCCGTATTCTCCGCAGAGCCGAAGGTATTTATGTAGCTGAGAGTTTCATCGGTGTCAAAGCAAATTGTTGAGCTGGCTGCAGGAGCCTCCGTTTCCTCATCGGATTCGGCGCATGCGGGAAAAGCGGTCATAGTAAAACCGATCACTGCCGCTGCCGCAATGCTGATCATTTTTTTCATATTCATATCATATTTTCCTACCCTTTGCGAAAATTTCCGTAAGACCGCACTCCTTGCCGCTGTACGGTCCCAAAAAAACAGATAACACTCTATTATATATATTTTACTACATCGAGTATATTTTGTCAATACAATTTTTCATCTATTGCGAAATCATTTTGTAAACTTTTTTCTATAATAGGGAAATTCCGTTCAAAATCGGAGACTAAGCTTCCTTTTCCGTGCAGTCTCCATCTGCCCGCAAAGCTGTCTGCGGGTATTTCCCGTCAATGCTCATATGGTGCTCACAGCTGCACCCGAAACAGACCCTGCCGAGTCTGCCGCGGGCGCAGCTGATAGACACCTTATTCAGATTTATCTGCCGAAAGGATGACCTCCGCAACAAGATTTGCGGGGAGCTGCTCATATCTTAAGAATTCCATTTCAAAGCTGCCCTTACCTCTTGTTATCTGACGGAGCTGAGTGGTAAAGCTGTGCATCTCTCTCATAGGCACCTCTGCGTCGATGCAGGTATAGCCCTTCTTAACGGGATTCATGCCAACAACTCTGCCTCTGCGCTTGTTGAGGTCGCCCATGATATCGCCCGTATTATCGTCGGGAGCTATAACGGAAAGCTTTCCGATAGGCTCTAAGATAGCGGGGTCTGCCTGCTTCATGCCCTCCTTGTAAGCTATGGAAGCGGCGGTCTTGAACGCCATTTCGGAGCTGTCAACGGGGTGATAGGAGCCGTCCACGAGGATAGCCTTCACGCCCACTACGGGGAATCCTGCCAGAACGCCCTTCTTCATGGAGTCCTGAAGACCCTTTTCAACTGCGGGGAAGTAATTCTTAGGAACTGCGCCGCCGAATACCTTCTCCTCAAACACCAGCGTATCGGATACGCAGGGTTCAAACTCTATCCATACATGACCGTACTGACCGTGACCGCCCGACTGCTTCTTGTGCTTGCCCTCGGTCTTGACCTTTTTGCGGATAGTTTCCTTATATGCGATCTTGGGCTCGGTGAGCACAACGTCTGCGCCGAACTTTGATTTCAGCTTGGATATAGCCACCTCCAGATGCTGCTCGCCCAGACCGGAAAGTATCTCCTCCTTGGTATCGGGATCGCGGAACTCGGCAAGGGTCTTATCCTCCTCGAGGAGCTTCTGGAGACCTGCGGAGATCTTGCTCTCATCGCCCTGTGCCTTGGCATTGACCGCCATGCTGAAGCAGGGCTTGGGGAACTCGATAGGTTCAAAGGAGATAACTCTGTTTGATGCGCAGATAGTATCATTGGTAGCGGCATTGATCTTCACAGCAGCCACGATATCGCCTGCCTGTGCGGAAGTGACCTCAGTCTGCTTCTTACCGCATACGGTGTAGAGCTTGCCCAGCTTTTCGGGGCTGCCCGTGGAAGCGTTGATATAATCGCCGTTGGACTTAATAACGCCGTCCATGACCTTGATAAAGGACATTTTGCCAACAAAGGGGTCTGCAATGGTCTTGAACACGAAGCCTGCCGCAGGAGCGGAGCTGTCGTAGTTTGTTTCGGTGATATCATCCCCTGCGGTTGCTGCCACGGGAGGACAATCTGCGGGAGAAGGCATGAGGAGCTCTATCTCTTTAAGGAGCATATCTATGCAGCCCATGGTGATATCCGAGCAGCATATAACGGGAGTGATAACGCCCGAATTCATGCCCTTATGCAGACCATGCACAAGCTCCTTCTGTGTGAAAGCCTCGCCCTCGAAGAACTTTTCCATAAGCTCGTCGTCGGTCTCGGCAACAGCCTCAGAGAATGCAGCGATAAGTCCGTCAAGACGATAGTCCAGCTTCTCGCTTATTTCGGAGGTGGGCATTTCGGTCTCGACAGCATTGCCCTTTTCGTCGTATGTATAAGCCTTCATCTCGATGAGATTTACATATGAAACGACCTTATGATCGCTGATAACGGGAACAATAACAGGGCACACGGTAGGTCCGAAAACTGTTTTCAGATCGGTGAGCACGTTATAGAAGTTAGCGTCGGCGTCATCGACCTTTGTGATGACGAACATCTTAGCCTTTCCGAGAGCGGCTGCCTTTTCGTAAGCCTTCTCGGTGCCTACCTTAACGCCCGACTTGCCCGAAACGGTGATAAGCACAGTATCTGCGGCGGTGATAGCCTCAACGGATTCGCCCTCGAAGTCGAAAAGTCCGGGAGCGTCAAGAAGATTTACCTTTATGCCGTTATACTCAAAGGAAGCCAATGCGGCATTAAGAGAAGCCTTGCGCTTGATCTCCTCGGCGTCGTAGTCGCATACGGTATTTCCGTCGGCTGTTTTGCCGAGTCTGTCGGAGGCGCCTGCCTTATAAAGCAGAGATTCTGCCAGCGTAGTTTTACCCGAGCCTGCATGACCTGCAATAGCTATATTTCTTATGCTTTCAGCGGAATAGTCTTTCATTGATAATCGCTCCTTAAATTGATTTTTTTGTGCATAAACAACAACAAAGCTGTAAATTCCATTAATAATTATACACTATTTATACAATTAATGCAATAGTTTTAAAAAACTTTTACGAAATACATTAAATACTAAGCACTTTTTTGTACATAATAACAATAAAATATTCCACATACAAGAAAGTTTATGTAAATTATGACATATTATCCATATTTTACCACAAATATACAATCTGTCGATTACGGACGGATAAAAACTTTTGCAAGGAAAAATTAATTCCGCTTTCGACTTGTTTTTTTAATAAATGGAGTTAAAATTACAGAATATAAAGCACTGATATTTCAGTCGGCAATGCAGAAAATATTATTGTAGACCGAATATACGAAAAATCAGCGGACAGCGTAAATACGCAGAAAAAAATCAGGGCGCAAATGATCGTTTCCGGATTTCGGTCTTCTGTTAACGAAAGGAGAGCTTCAGGCAAAATAATGAAAAAAGCGGTAAAAATATTTTCCTTGCTTCTCTATCTGGCAGTTGCGGCGGCGGCGGCGCTCATTGTCTACTATAATATAAAGCTTCCCGACAAGTATTATATTACCGAAGGCGGAACGCTGGAGTTCGACTCGTCCATTGGCGTTATGGCGGCTGCTTCCTCTTCCGAGCTTTCCGAATGTTCGGCAGACTTTTCGGAAAGCTGCTCCGGTGAAGTCAAAAGCGTTCAGCTCAAGCTTTTCGGGATATTTCCCATTAAGGACGTGGACGTCCGCGAGGTCTCCGAAGCGGCGGTGATACCCTGCGGAACTCCCTTCGGAATAAAGCTGCTGACCGACGGCGTAATGGTCGTGGATATCAACAGCTTTGAAAGCGGCGGTCAGCTGGTATCTCCCGCCTCGGACGCGGGAATAAAAAAGGGCGATGTCATCATCAGCGTTTCGGGGAAGAACGTCGCATCTACGGAGGATATCTCCGAAGCGCTGTCCTGCAGCGGCGGAAAGACCGTTGGCGTGAAGATCCGCCGCAGCGGTACAGAATCGGTGGTCTTTTTAAAGCCCGAGCTTTCCTCCGAGGATAACTGCTATCATGCGGGAATGTGGGTGCGGGACAGCTCCGCGGGAATAGGCACACTTACCTTCTACGACCCGTCAAGCGGCTGCTATGCGGGACTGGGACATCCCGTATGCGACGTTGACACGGGCGAGATACTTCCCCTGTGCAGCGGCGAATCGGCGGACGTTATCATCAGCGGCATAAAAAAGGGCACCTCAGGCGCGCCCGGTGAGCTTATGGGAGCGTTCATCACCGACAGCAGGAGCGGCACTATTGAGATAAACAGCAGATGCGGACTTTTCGGAAGAATGGACAGCGCACCCGTTTTCGGCAGCGCAATGCCCATAGCTATGCGGCAGGAGGTACAGACAGGCGAGGCAGTCATCTTATCCACACTAAAGGGCTGTACGCCCTCGGAATATACTATCAATATAGAAAAGATAGACTTGAACGACAGCGAGGACAGTCACAACATGGTGATACGAGTCACCGACGAAAATCTCATCTCCGAAGCGGGCGGCATTGTACAGGGAATGAGCGGCAGCCCCATTATCCAGAACGGGAAGATAGTGGGCGCGGTAACGCATGTTTTCGTAAACGACCCTCTTAAAGGATATGCGATATTCGCCGATTCCATGTATGACGAGATGCAGACCATAAATTCTGCGGACAAGGCGGCGTAAAAACAAGCGGGGCACGGCTGAAACCGTGACCCGCTTTAGATTTTGCGCGGTTATAGGCTTTGGGATCTTCGGAGCGTCTGGTGACGGGAGATATCCCGCCCCAGTCCTTCCGCTGCTTTTTGTAGTATTCCTTCTTTGCCTTTTTGCTCATTTTTTCGATCGGTACATATTTTTTCATAATTTTCAGCTTCCTTTCCAACAAAAAAGATAATTATTCCTCTGCTCCCGCCTTAAAGTTATAGATCGGCTTGACGATCTCGGTGATATCCGCCGTATCGCCCAGATTTCCGATGATATCGTCAATGCTCTTGTACGCCATGGGACATTCGTCAAGGGTGCCCCTTCCCACGGTAGTGCTGTAGATGCCCGACATCTGCTTTTTGAACTCGCTGACGGTAAAGCTTGCCTTAGCCTCTCCCCTGCTCATAAGCCTGCCTGCGCCGTGTGGAGCGGAACAGTTCCAGTCGGGGTTGCCCTTTCCCGTGCAGATAAGGCTCCCGTCCCTCATGTTTATGGGAATGATGAGCTTCTCGCCCTTCTCCGCGGAAACTGCGCCCTTTCGCAGGATCATTTTTTCGGTGTCGATGTAGTTGTGTACAGTGGTGAACTGTTCAACGGGAGTGAGCTTCATTCCGCGGATCATTTCGTTCATCATCGCCTTTCTGTTTAGGTCGGCGTACCGCTGAACCAGCTTCATATCGTGGATATAATCGTCGAACAGGCTCCCGCTCACATAGGCAAGAGCCTTCGGGACACTTGTGCGCTTGATGTTTTCAAGCTTTTTCAGTTCGCGCCTTATCTCCTTTTCCCTGCCCTGCGCCTTTAAGCTGCCGATAAGCTGCCGCACCTCTTCATCGTCCGAACGATCCAGCTGCTTAAAGCCTTCCTCCTGATAATATTTCGCCACCTCCACGCCCAGATGCCGGGAGCCGCTGTGGATAACGATGTAAATGCCGTTTTCTCCCCTGTCCGCTTCGATGAAGTGATTTCCTCCGCCGAGGGTGCCGAGAGAACATTCGGCGCGGCGCAGGTCGATTTTTTCGGCACATCTGAGTGCGGACAGGTCGATATCCTCCGCATACTTATGAGGACTGCTGCGGATATTGAATCCCGAAGGGATATTTTTCTTAATAAGCTTATCCAGCTGCATAAGCTCGATATTTCGTTCCTTTATCCGCACAGTCTCCATGCCGCAGCCGATGTCATACCCCACAAGATTCGGCACTATCTTATCCGAAACGGTCATAGTTGTACCGATAACGCAGCCTGCGCCCGCATGGACATCAGGCATCATGCGGATACGCTGACCGGCGGTAAATTCCTGACTGCAAAGCTCGGTTATCTGCGACACCGAA